>NZ_JBVIIM010000001.1:334897-341780 GCF_055569765.1 Streptomyces sp. NPDC031365
CCCATAGGAAAAAAAGAAAAAGAAAACAAAAGAAAAGAAAAAAAAACGCCCGGACGAAGGACGCCCCGGCCGGGGCGGGCCGAAAACAACCCGTCCCCCCCCCCCCCCCCCCGGCGTGCCCCCGGCCGGGGGCACATCCGCCACCAGCCCGTGAAGTGGCGTGTACCCGTCGTATATCCACCGTTTCCCAGCGGTAGGAAGCACCTTGGTGGCAGTCTGCTCATCAGCAGACACGCAAAGTGGCAAGTACGAGGCATACAGCCGGAGGTGCACGTCCCGTGGCGTCCAATGTCAATCCCACCGTCAGGCGGCGCCGACTGGGCCAGGAGCTGCGCAGGCTCCGTGAGCTGAAGGGCATGACGGCCGAGGAGGTGGCGGAGCGACTGCTGGTCTCGCAGTCGAAGATCAGCCGCCTGGAGAACGGCCGGCGCAGCATCAGCCAGCGCGACGTGCGCGACCTGTGCGGGGTGTACGAGGTCGAGGACCAGCGGATCGTCGAGTCGCTGATGCAGATGGCCAAGGACTCCCGCCAGCAGGGCTGGTGGCATGCCTTCGGCGACATCCCGTACAGCGTCTACATCGGCCTGGAGACGGACGCGGAGTCGCTGCGCGTCTACGAACCCCAGATCATCACCGGCCTGTTGCAGACCCGCGCGTACGCGGAGGCGATCGTCCAGGGCGGTTCGCCGGAGTCGACCGAGCAGGAGAACGACCGGCGGGTCGAGGTGCGGTTGCGCCGGCAGAGCCGGATCACCGCCGAGAACGACCCGTTGCGGCTGTGGCTCGTCCTGGACGAGGCGTCGCTGCACCGGATCGTCGGCAGCCGCCAGGTGATGCGGGAACAGCTCGAACGCGTCATGGAGTTGAGCCTGCTGCCGCACATCACCGTGCAGGTGCTGCCGTTCGAGGTCGGGGCGCACGCCGGCATCAACGGCCAGTACTCGATCCTGGAGTTCGCCGACGCGGCCGATTCGAGCGTGGTGTACATCGAGGGCGTCACCAGCGACCTGTACCTGGAGAAGCCGCACGACGTGCAGAAGTACACGGTGATGTACGAGCATCTGCGGGCCCAGTCACTGAACGTGGAACAGTCCCGTCAACTGGTGGAACGCCTCGCGAAGGACTACGCGCGCTGAGTCATCGGCAGTTGCGGGGCGGAATTCTACACCGCTGATACCTCACCGTAAGTCCCGTCTGGAATAAGCCATCCGGACGAGTGAACGACCGCTCCGGCAGAAGATGTTGGCGAGTAGCGTCGATCACGCCAACCAGCAGCGAGGGTTGGCGCAATCCGTTCTGCGGTCCATGCCGGAATGCGCAGGCCGGTGACAGCAACTCAGCATCTGGCTACGGAGCGAACATGGCAATTCGTCTGGGTGCCACGGAAACGTGGACGACGTCCTCCTACACCAACAACAACGGCGCGTGCGTGATGGTCAGGTCGACGACCGGGACAGCGCTGGAACTCGGGGATACGAAGGTCCCCGAGGGTCCGAAACTGGCCTTCCCCGCGAACGCGTGGAGCGTCTTCGTGGCCTCGGTCAAGGGCTGACGGCACCGGTCACCGACCGGACCGGCACCGCTCACAAGCACCACCGAAGAGCCCTCTCGACCAGCCCGCCGTCCTAGCCGAGAGGGCTCGGCTTGTGCCCTCCGGCCCAGCCGGCAGCGGATGCCGCCGAGGGGGCCACCGGCAAGCGCCCTCCGGACGGCCGCCGGCAAGCGCCTCCGGACGGCCGCCGGTGAGGCCCACCGGACGCCCACCGGCAGGTCCTACCCGGACGGCACGAGGAACGGCCCGCCGGACGGCCACCGGCGAGGGCCTACCGGACGGCCACCGGGAACGCCACGTCACACACCGGATCCTCCGGCCCCGCGGCCGACCAGTCCGCGAAGTACACCTCGCGGCAGGGACCCGCCGGTGTCAGCCCGTGCTCCTCCATCCACTCCTCCACCGCCTCGAAGGCGGCCAGGATCTGCGGATACGCCACCTGCGCCTTGGTGATCCGGGTGCGGGCCAGCCGCAGCGGCGGCTCCACCCGAACCGTCGTCCCCCGGGCCCGGCCCCGCGCCCCGGCCCAGGCACGTGCCGCCGTCTCGTCGGCGACCGGGACGCAGGCTTCCGCGGGCCCGTCGCTCTCCACCGTCACCTCGGAGTGGTACACCACGAACGGCGCGCCGGCCACGCCCCCGCACTCCGGGGCCGCTTCCTCCAGCCGGCCCAGCGACGCCCCGATCCACGCCGGCAGTTCCCCCGCGAGGACGTGCCGCGACTCGGTGATCAGCACCTGTGCCGGCACCTCGACCGCCTCGACCACGAACTTCCCGTACATTTCCGAGCTCCTCCCCGACAACCGTCCGCGGAGGTACTCGGCGAGCGTCCGCTGCCCGGCGTGCCGCGCCTCGACGTCCGCCCAGTAGGCGGCGAGCCGTTCGGCCCCCGCCGCGGCGTCGTCCGCGTCGACCACCTCGGCGATCCGGGCGAGCGGCATGTCCAGCTGCCGCAACAGCGCGACCAGCCGGGCCCGTTCCACCTGACCGGCCCGGTAGAACCGGTAACCGGTGGTCTCGTCGACCCGCGCCGGGGCCAGCAGCCCCAGCCGGTCGTACAGCCGCAGCGCCTTGGCCGACAGCCGGGCCCGCGCCGCGAACGCCCCGATACCGAGCAGTTCCTCGTCCACGCCGACATCCTCCGCCGCCGAGCGGCTCTTCCGCCCGGCACCGGAGACGCTCAGCCCTGCCCCAGGGGCAAGGTCAACGCCGTCAGCCGATCGCCTTCTCCACCGCCGCCACGAGCTCAGCCGACTCCGGCTCGGTCTGCGGCGAGAAACGGGCGACGACCTCGCCGTCCCGTCCGATCAGGAACTTCTCGAAGTTCCAGCGGATGTCCCCGCTGTGCCCCTCGGCGTCGGCGACGCCGACCAGCCGCTCATACAGCGCGTGCCGCCCCTCCCCGTTGACCTCGGCCTTCTCGGTCATCGGGAAGGTCACCCCGTACGTCGCCGAACAGAACTCGGCGATCTCCTCCGCGCTGCCCGGCTCCTGCCCGAGGAACTGGTTGCAGGGCACGCCGAGCACGGTGAAGCCGCGCTCCGCGTACCGCTCGTGCAGCCGCTCCAGTCCGGCGTACTGCGGGGTCAGTCCGCACTTCGAGGCCACGTTCACGACGAGCACGGCCCGGCCCGCGTACTGGGAGAGCGCGGCGGAGCCGCCGCTGAGCGCGCCGATCTCGACGTCGAGGGGAGAGGTGCCGTTGTTCTCTGCAGTCGTCATGCGCCGACCCTAGCCCCGGGGCACGACCTTCCCGTGCCCGGCCTCGGCCAGGACCTCTCCGGCCGCCGTCCGCGCGTACAGCACCGACCGGCCGGACCGGCCGCATCGCTCCACCAGCCCCGCGTCCAGCAGCACCCGCAGATGCCGGCCGACCGAACCCAGCCCCTGCCCGGTCACGGCGACCAGCTGGCTGGTGCTCAGCGGGGAGCCGAGCAGCATCAGCACCCGGGCCCGCGCGGCCCCGAGCAGCGCGCCCAGAGGCGCGGGAACGGGCTCGCGGTCACGGTCGCCGGCCAGCGGGCCCGTGCACGGGTACACGAGCGCGTACCGCCGCGTCCCCTCCCGCGACACCCAGCCCACCCGCTGCGGGGTCACCGGCACGAACAGCAGCTCGGCCCCGGAGATCTCACGCGGCGGCAGCTCGTGCGCGTTCACCTGCAGCCGGCTGTCGCCGAGCCAGCGTGTCCCCGGCCGCAGCCCGTCCAGCACCGTCGCCCAGCCACCCCGCCCCACCTGAGCCGTCCGGGCCACCACATCGGCCTGAAGGATCCGCCGGCGCCGCGCCCAGTACGGGCGGACGGCGTCCTCCCAGACGTGGGTGAGGAGGTCCGCGGCGCGTTCCGCCAGGTCACCGCGGTCCAGCAGGGCGGGCAACGGGCCGCCCAGAGAGACCCGCACCTGCGCGCGGGCGGTGCCGGGCGGGAACGTACGCACCCGTGTCACCTCCTCCTCGAAGGTCTCGTCACCCCGAGGGGTGACGGTCAGGAAGTCCGCGATCCACACCGTCCCGAGCGCGGACGGCATGAGGACGGCGGTCACCGGATCGGCGGCCAGCCGCGCGCGGTAGGCCGGCAGATGGGCGCCGAGCCACGCCCGCTCCCCGGGATGCGCGGCCCGTGCCGTGTGCAGCAGCCGCAGACTCGCGAAGGTCTCGGCGAGCGGCGAGAGCACGAACCGGCTCCCGGCGAGCGTGTCCGCACTGATCTGCCACCAGCCCACGACCCTCCGCCTCCCGGATGTTTCGCATCTGCGCGAAACACTAACGGCCGCCCCGGCCCCCACCCTCAGACTCCGCGCATGCGCAGCTACAGGGACCTGTTCCGCACCCCCGAGTTCACGCCGCTCTTCCTCGCCGCTTCCGCCCAGACCATGGCCCGCACGACGGGCGGCCTGGCCCTGGCCACACTCGTCTACCGGGAGACCGCCTCACCCCTGCTGTCCGCGCTGAGCATGTTCGGCCCGTCCCTCGCGCACGTCCTCGGCGCGACGCTCTTCATGTCCGCCGCCGACCGACTGCCACCCCGGGTCACCATGGCCGGCACGGCGCTCGCCTTCGCGGCGTTCACGGCGCTGCTGGCCCTGCCCGGCCTGCCGATCGCGGCGGTGTTCGCGGTCCTGCTGGCCCAGGGGCTGGTGGCGTCGGTGGGCGGGGGCGTCGGCTGGGGCCTGCTCAACGAGATCCTCCCCGAGGAGGGCTACCTTCTGGGCCGCTCGGCCTTCAACATGATGAACGGGCTCACGCAGATCACCGGCTTCGCGGCCGGCGGCGTCCTGCTGGCGGTCCTCTCCCCGCGCCCGTCCCTGCTGCTGGCGGCGGCCCTGTACGGCACGGCGGCGCTCGTTGCCCGCCTCGGCCTGACCCGCCGCCCGCCGCGCGCCGCCGGCCGTCCCTCCGTACGGGCCACCTGGAGGGCCAACGCCCGGCTCTGGTCGTCCCCGCCCCGCCGTCACGTCTACCTCGGCCTGTGGATCCCCAACGGCCTGATCGTCGGCTGCGAATCCCTCTACGTCTCCTACGCACCCGACTCCGCCGGCACCCTCTTCGCCTGCGCGGCCATGGGGATGCTGGCGGGCGATGTCACGGTCGGCCGCCTGATCGCACCGGACCGCCGCCGACGGCTGGCCGCCCCGCTGCTCCTGCTCCTCGCCACGCCCTATCTGCCGCTCGTCCTCCACCCGCCGCTGCCCGTGGCCGCCGCTCTGGTCGCGGTGGCCTCCGTCGGCTTCGGGGCGAGCCTGGTGCAGCAGGAACGGCTGATGGCCCTCACCCCGCCGGAACTCTCCGGCCACGCCCTCGGCCTGCACTCCTCCGGCATGCTCACCATGCAGGGTGTGAGCGCGGCCCTGGCGGGCGGCCTCGCCCAGCTCACCTCGCCCGCGGCCGCGATGACCACGCTGGCGGTGGTGTCGGCCGGGGTGACCCTGCTGCTGGTGGCGGCCGCCCCGGGCCGTCGCGGACGGGGGACCCGCGGTCAGCCCTCCCCGAGGTGACCCTCCTCGGGATCTTCCTCGGGGCCCTCCTCGGGGCCCTCCTCGGGATCCTCCCCCTCCAGCAGCCGCTCGGCGATGTCGTCCGCCCAGGCCTGGGCCCAGCGGCGCAGGTCCTCGACCGACGGGGCGTCGAGCCCGTGGGCGCGGAACTCGGCGTCGTCGACCCATTCCGTGCCGGTCAGCCGGGACTGGAGCTCGGTGAGGTCGAACGTGTCGGGGGCGTGGCGCCGCCCGAGTTCCTCCAGCTCCGGGCGGCTCCACCGGTCCGAGGCCGCGTGGACGTCGACGAGGTCACGGGCGAGGCCGCGGTCCGCCAGCGTGCGTACGGTCGTACCGATCAGATCCTCCAGGGAGAGCGCCGGTCCGGACGCGGTCTCCACCGGTGGCCGCCACAGCACCTCCTTGCGGAGATCGACCCGGCACTCCGTCCCGGTCGCGGGGTCGCCCATCACCAGCCGCGCGGCCAGCGGGTCGGGATCCAGCCCTTTGACCACCCACCCGCGTGACCGGGCCCCGGCCCGCACCGCGTCGGCGATCTCCGCCATGGTCGCGGGATGCTCGGTGGCCAGGTCCACCCCGCGGCTGATCCGGGCGCCCACCAGGCCGTGCGCCCGTACGGCGTCCCCACCGGCCAGGACGAGGGAGTACGGCGCCCCTGCGGCGAGCAGATCGCCCACCAGCCGCTCATGCACGGCGTCCCCGCCGACCGGTGGTGGTTGCATGCCTCGATTATCGCGCCCGTCCTTCCGCCCATGACCGACGACCGGCGGAAGGACCGGATCGCAGCCGCCACGGCCGAGGTGGATCGGCTCACCTGAACCGTTCACCCATAGGGGCGAAAATCTGCTGTCGTCGATGTAGACATACTCGGGGCGAGGAGTTAGTGTCTCTGTTGTAGCCAAGAAGTCCATGAGGCGCGGCAGATACGAACTGCCCGCATGCAGGGAAATGTCGTGGGGCGGCCTCATGAGGTCGCCGCCAGGACGCAGGATCCGCAGTACCAGCAGCACCAAGCGGTGCATCGAAAGAAGAGAGAAGGAGGCGGACGCCATCAGGATCGCCCGGGCGAGAACGGTCTGCCCGGGTACCGCAGGCCCCGGAACGGAAGGTGGTCCCACGGTCACGCATTCGCGATCCCCGCACTTGCCGCCCCTCGCTGTGGGCTGGTGCGGACAGAGAGCGCCGGTAGTGCAGTAGACCGGCAGATGGTGTTACAAATCCCTCGGGGCCTTGGTGCCGTACGGCACCAAAAAACCCCCCCCCCCACCCCCACAAAAACGCCGACAACCCCCCCCACACCACCCCCCCCCACCCCCAACAAAAACCACCCCCCCCCCCC
>NZ_JBVIIM010000001.1:341790-474791 GCF_055569765.1 Streptomyces sp. NPDC031365
TTCCTTGGTGGGGGGGGGGGGGGGAAGGGGGGGGGGGGGGGGGGGGGGGGGGGGGGGTGGGGTTTGAGGCTTTTTTGTTGCTTTTGGGTCCCCCCCCCCCCCAGCCCCCCTCGACGCATGACCCAACAGAGGTGCAGATGACCCCAGACACACCGCTCGACCGGATCGACGACGACGACTACCCCGCCTACACCATGGGGCGCGCGGCGGAGATGCTCGGTACGACGCCCGCCTTCCTGCGGGCTCTCGGCGAAGCCCGGCTGATCACGCCGCTGCGTTCCGAGGGCGGCCACCGCCGCTACTCCCGCTACCAGCTGCGGATCGCTGCCCGCGCCCGCGAGATGGTCGACCAGGGAACCGCCATCGAGGCGGCTTGCCGCATCATCATTCTGGAAGACCAACTGGAAGAAGCCCGGCGCATCAACGAGTCGCTGCGCCGCGATGATCTCGGGTCCAGCCGCAAGGCGGACGCCTGAACCGAATCCTCACGGCGGGGCACTGTCCTGAGCGGTAGTGCCACCGCGCGCGTCACCCGGACGGCCCGGCGCACTAGAATCCGGTCTCATGGTGAAGCCCGACGCGCTGATCATCGATATCGCTGCCCTCGTCGAGTCAGGGCAGAGCAGCCAGATGTCCCTGACCGTGGTCACCGGTGGTGCTGTCATCACCGGTCGCCTGGCCCCCGAAGCCGTGTGGCGGCGGCGGGTGGCGGAGGTACTGACGAGCTCGGCCCAGCTGAGCGGGTTCTCCGCCGTCTTCGACGCCCCCGCGAGGAGCGACGGGCCGCCCACGCATCTGCACTTCCATGTGGCCCGGATCCTGCAGGGCGCGGTGGGGATCCCGGAGACGGGCGGGATGTACCGCGTCGCGATCGAGGACGTCAGTGCCTGGACGGTGGGCGATTTCAGCTACTCCGACCACTGAGGGCTCCTGGAGGCCGGAAGGCCGCTGACGGCTGGTGAGGCGACACCCTCTCAGGCGCACGTCCGGCCCGCCGGCGAGCCGGCGGGCAGGTGACCCGTGCGGGCAGCCGTCATGCCGGACAACGTCACCTCGACGGTCATGTCGTCTCAGACCCGGGGTCCACTCCCCCCGGCCGCGTCCACGGCGTCGGGGCGACTGCGTACCGTCCTGTGCCCGGCGGAGGTGTTTGCCGGGCGCGGGACGCGGACTGTCGCGTAATTCCCGCATCGGGGAGCGGAATGGAAAGGGAAGCGACGGCCGGCATGAAAGGCGAGCGCATATCCGGCCGCCCGTGGAGCCCTTGGGAACGGGTGCGAAAAATGCGCGTAGCCGGGGCCCGCATCCCAACGGATGCGGGCCCCGGCTACGCGGTGCGCGTGGGGATCAGGCAGGAACGATGTTCTCAGCCGTCGGGCCCTTCTGGCCCTGCGCGATGTCGAAGGAAACCTTCTGGCCTTCGAGCAGCTCGCGGAAACCCTGGGCGGCGATGTTCGAGTAGTGGGCGAACACGTCAGCGCCGCCACCGTCCTGCTCGATGAAACCGAAGCCCTTTTCCGCGTTGAACCACTTCACGGTTCCAGTAGCCATGTCATATCTCCTTCGGGGCAGTGCGTCGACGTCCGCGCTGCGCGGACACCGTGTCGCCGCGATGATCAACCCGCCCGGAAAATACCGGAAATGCACAAGCACTTTCAGTTGACACAGGTGCCGACTTGGAGTGCTTGAAGTTTCGGGAACCACAACTGCAACTGTGATCGACAGTAGCACGCTGGGGGGCGCTCTATGTATCTGAGCAATTCTGCTCTGTTCGTCGCCGTAATGAATCTGCGCACACATCGCGCAGAATTCTGACCTCGCGGGTGCAGATTCAGGGCCGAGGCCGGTGATGTCGCCGATCCGCGGGGGGAGCTCGCCCGAATATCAACGCCGGTTCCCCAGCCCGGCGTTCCCCAGCCCGGCGTTCCCCGCACCGGGCCGGCCCCGTCGGCACGGCCCCGGACGGGTGGAGCACCCCCAAAGTGGGAGAACGGGATACGCCTCTCGGACGATGTGGCCCCCAGCCCGGTCCGGAAGTCTGCACATCAGCACCGGCAAGCGTGAGGAAAGGCAGCATGGAAGCCATCAAGGGGCCCGACTGGAACACCGTGGGAATCCTCGGATCCGCCCGGGGGGCGCGGACATCCGCCGGGGAAGCCATCGGTACGGAGCATCTGCTCGCCGGCATCACCGCGGCCAAGGGCGCCGCGCGCGAAGCGCTCGCGGACGCGGGGGCGACCGGCACCGCGGTCGTCGCGCTGCTGCGGGACGGCAGGGACCGGGGCGCCGTGGCGTGGGGCGGTGAGGACGATGTCGACGCAAGCGTGGCCTCCCGGGACGTACTGGGGGAGGACGGAGACCGGAACATCCGGTTCACGGGCGCCGCGGCCAGGGCACTGACTGCGGCGATGGAGCAGGCGCGACGGGAGGACGCGGCGAAGTTCAGCGCCGTTCACCTGCTGAGGGCGTTGCTCGGGGAGGACAACCGCGCGGTGGGCCTGCTGGCCGCCTGTGGTGTCCCACCGCAGGCCGTACTCGCCCGCCTCGACGGCGGCGGCGGGGACCACGAGGACGACGGCCTCGACCCCCTGCTGCACCCCACCCGCGATGTCCTCCTCGGGCGCAGTCACTATCGGCCGAGGCCCCTCTGGAAACGGTGGCTGCTCAAGCACGGCGGCATCAACTGGGCGGCGCGGCCCGCCTGGTGGGTCGGCATGGAAACCCACGAGCAGGCACGCCGCCTCGGCCACGACACGGTGGGCACCGAGCACGTCCTGCTGGCGGTCCTGGCCACTCACGAGGTCGCGCTCCGGTATCCGCACATGGCACAGCAGAGCGCCCCCACTCCCGGCACCCGGTACACGGGCAGCGAACGGCTGGCCGGCATGGGCCTCGACTATGCGGCGGTCCACGGCGCACTGACCAGTGCCCGCGTTCCCCTGACGCCTGACGCCCGCCCCGCCGGGCAGTATCTCGACGAGACCACCTCGCCGGGTCCCGGGTCCTCGACCGGCTCCACCTCCACACCGGCGGCCGACCCCGGCACCGGCCCCCTGGTCGAACTCCTCCTCAAGGAGGACACGCGCGCCCGACAACTGGTCGACGCGCTGACGGCGACCCCGGATCACTGACAGAGCCCCTCACCGGCCCCCGGGGCGAACCCCCTGCCGCGCCGTCACAGCGGGTCGATACACCGGATCCTGAGGGGCGCGCGCTCCGTCGCGGAACTCGAAGACCGTTACGTCGGTGCCGGACACGTCGCGGAAGCGCGACGGAGCTTCCCGTGTCCCCGCGGCCTTCGAAGATCATGCCGATCATGCCGGGACACGGTACTCAGGCCACCTGACCCTCTCGCCGCGCATCGCTCAAGTCGGGCAATCCGCACTAAAAGACTACAATCAGAATGGCGAGTGCCAGCTGGGCTTCTAGAGGGAGGAACGTCCCGATGACTGAGAACACCGGCGCACGGCACGGTGGTGCTCCCGCTTCTCGCGGCCGGACGACCGTCGCCGATGTGGTGGTAGAGAAGATCGCCGGAATGGCGGCACGGGAAGTGCCCGGCGTCCATGCACTGGGCAGCGGCTTCGCGCGCTCGATGGGGTCCATGCGGGAGCGGATGCCTGGCGCCGGCAGCGGCAAGTCCGTCACGCGGGGGGTCAGTGTCGAGGTCGGGGAGCGGCAAGCGGCCATCGACCTGGAGATCGTCGTCGACTACGGCGTCTCGATCACCGACGTGGCCGGTGATGTGCGGGAGAACGTGATCTCCGCGGTGGAGCGCATGGCCGGTCGGGAAGTCGTTGAGGTCAACATCACGGTCAGCGACGTGAAGCTGCCCGACGAGGACGACGAAGAGGAAGGGCGGCAGCGGCTCCAGTAGCCGGGGCGGCGCAGCCCGCGCGAGCGAAGGAGCGCGTGATGAGCAGGGCCGTGGTGGGCCTGATGGCCGGAATGGCGCTCGGTTTCGCCGCGTATTTCGGTGACTTCTGGGCGTTCCTGCTGGTGCTGGGGTTGGGCGTAGTCGGACTCGTGGTCGGGCGGTTCACGGAAGGCGATCTCGAACCGAGCGACTTCGTCCGCCGCCGGGACCGACGGGAACGGATCCGCGACGACCGGCGACGGGTCCGGGGAGACTGGCGGCAGTGACCGGTGCGGCAGATCGGCGTCCGGAACGCGTGTGGGTGCCAGGTGTCCGTGGCCTGTGGCCTGCGGGCACGGACCGGGTCGCCCGAGTGGTACGACGGCCGGACAGGGTTGCTGGTGTACGTCCCCGTCCGGCGTCGTTGATGTCAGCCGTGGATGTCAGAGCCTTCTGACCCGTAGCTCTACGGAGATCGGTCAATGGCGGTCATGCAAGACGCTATGCGGCCTTCGACGACCACTACCGGACGCGGACGCTTGCTGTGGTTGCTGTACCTCGCTGCTGCAACGGTGCCTGGTGCCTGAACCAGGTCACTGCCCGTCATCCGGACCGCTACGCACCGGGAGCCCGGTACTGGACCTGCCCGGCTTTGTGCAGGGCATCCATGGTTTCGTCGATGGTCAGGAGAACGGTCGTCTCGAACGAGCTGAGTGCGCCGCCTCCGCTGATCGCCAGGGCGACCGCAGCCATGGAGACGTTACTGGGGGCCTCCCACAGGTTGTAGCCGTCGCGTGTGCCGAACGCGTACCAGAAGCCGTGGAGCTTGCCGCCGACGGACTCGATGTACGTCTGAGCGGCCTTCGCGCGGTCCTCGGGGTGGCCGATGAGTCTCTGCCAGGTCTCCGGCGTGTAGCTGAATCTTGATAGATAGAGCGGCATCGCGTCTCCCTTTCGTCCCGGCAGGGATTCCCCGCAGGGTGGGGCATGCCGCCGAGGCCGCGCGCGTATCCCCCGAACAAAGTGGCGGACGCGGGTAAGTGGTCCTACGCCAACCGCACCGCGGGTGCGGTCTACACGTGCGAGACCTACTACGCTAAGTACTAGTCGCCTCCGCCCCCGGCGGCCACCGCCGGGGGCGGATTCGCTCCCCGGGAAACTGACCAAAGAATAGTGTCATGACAACCACACTCCCCACGCGTTCACGCATCGTCCCTATAGCGACCGTTCTCGGGGCAGGCGCACTGCTCGGCATAGTCGGCCCATTCGCGAGCAGATTCGACAATCCGACCCTCCAGGCGGTAGGTGTCGTGTTTTCCGTGGGATGGTCGTGGGCCTGCTTCGCCTTCCTGGTCGGCTACTTCCGGCGGTCAAGAATTGAGGCATCGCTGCTGGCATCTTCGGCCTTGGCCGTGGGCGTGGCCGTCTATTACCTCTTTAAGTTTCTGAGCCCCAACGTTCCGGCTGGGGGGCATGTCATCTCTGGTGCGGGCGACGGTCTCGCCTCCAGGGCCCTGCTCTGGGGGGTAGCGGCTTTCGCCGTCGGTGCGCCCATTGGGTTCCTGGGAAGGATGGCAAGAACGCCCGGCATCGGCGGTCTCGGGTTCCGCCTGCTTGTGCCGGTGATTGCCTTCGCCGAGGCCTCCCTGCGACTGGCAGTGAAGGTGGACGACTCGCAAAGCCAGGTCGTCGAAATGGTGTGGGTTTCGGTTCGCGCGCTCTCGGCCTTGGCCGTCGTGCTCCTCGTGGGCCAAGCAGTGTGGAGCCGGCGGCACGGCCAGGGAACGCGGCAACCTGTCCCAGCGAGGCGGCGTGCTGTTGGTAACGAGTTGGAGTGACCTTGCCGCGCCTGTCCGACACGGTGATCACCACCCTCACCGAGGCCGGATCAAAGCTGCGCCGATGAACGGAGTCTCGGCTCTGGCTGGCTTCCGCCATACTGCGGAGGCACCATGGCAAGGCAGGGGGTGAACCAGGGGCCCTCGAGGCACCACGTGCCCGCCCCCAAAGCTGGGCGATCATGACGGCGAGGGCAGCCGGCCTCCCTCTGAGTACAGCCTTCAGATCCGAGGCATCGTTTCTGCGTAGGACGTAAGGCTTTGTCAGTTGGCGGCCCGCTCTGGACGGTCCTCGGAGATCACCGCCTGTCGGCACGACCAGCTCACCGCGAAACTGCGGACGGCCGGGCTCGGCGCCATCGCCGACCTGGGCTTCGTCGGCCTCGACGACAGCGGCCCGGACGCCGACCCGGCGGTGATCACCGGCTACAAGGCCGCCCGCAACCGGCCCCTGACCCGAGGACAGAAACTGTCCAACAAGGCCCTGGCCGCCGTCCGGGCACCGGTCGAGCACGGCTTCGCCCATCTCAAGAACTGGCGGGTCCTCGGCAAGGTCCGCACCGACCCGAAGTGGGCGACGACCCTGGTAAGGGCCCTGCTGGTCCTGACGAACCGCGAAGTCTCCCGATGACCGACGATCTTCACCAAAGTCATCCACCCGCGACCAGCCCAAGCATCGAGAACCCCGCGCACACCAGACCCGTGACCTGCAACTTCACGATGCACACTGCTCAGTGGTGGCTGCTACGGCCCACCACCAACCGTGACGCATACGCCCTGGTGCCCTACCTCGACGAAGACCTCGCCGTCACCGCCACCTACGGCGACGACAACTGGGCTCCGCTGCGTGAGCTGCCCGGCGGAAACGTCACCAGCTCACAGCTGTGGTACCTCACCGCCTCCTGACTCCACCGCATCGTCCGCCAAGGCAATGAAGCGGCACAGTCCGGTGACGACGTGAGGTTGGCGTAGCGGCTTTTCGAGCGGGAGCCACTTTGGCCCGACCCCGGACACGAGGAAGGGTCAGCCTGGGAGTGAACCCCTCCTGAGCTGGCCCTTTTCTCTCTGCCCCCGGCAGGATTCGTCGAACCTGCGGCACCCGCTTCAGGAGTTCGATCCGAGCGCGCTCCGACCGCTGTCGTCAGCTGGCGCGGCGGCCTGCGGGAGTCGCTGGCGCGTGTCCCCGTCCGATGTCGTTGATGTCAGCTGTGTCAGCTGTGGACGTCAGATGCCCTCTCAACCGTGCTCCAGCCGGTTCGGTCAGCGAAGGCCGTACCCGGCCGCTACGGCCGAGGTGTGTCGGCGCAAGCCTTCGGCCGTGATGTAGCACCCTGTAGCACCGGGTGCTACCTTGGTTGGTATGAGCGCTCAGCCCGAAATCACCCAACGGGATCTACGCAGCCGGTCCCGAGAGATCATGGATGCCATACAGGGCGGTCAGTCGTTCACCGTCACCCGCGACGGACATCCGATCGGCCAGCTCGTTCCGCTGCGTCGACGCCGTCGGTTCGTCTCCCGCCAGGAGTTCGCCGCGATGTCCAGGACCGCCCCCGGCATGGACCTCGACCGGTTCCGCGCCGATCAGGACGCCACGGCCGACACCTACCCGGACGATCCCTATGACCGCTGACCGCTCGACGCATCAGCAGGGCCTCCTCGACACCAACATCATGATTCTGCGCCGCTGGGTGACACCTGAGGAGCTACCGGACGAAATGGCGATCACCGCCATCACCCTGGCCGAGTTGTCCGCCGGTCCGCACGAGGTCCGTCGCAACGACGAACAGAGCAGTTACGACGAACACGCCGAACGCGCCCGTAGGCTCGACGTCCTGCAACGCGCCGAGAACGAGTTCGACCCCATCCCCTTCGATGCCGAAGCGGCCCGGATCTACGGCCGTATCTGTGCCGCAGTGATCAGCGCCGGCCGCAAGCCACGCCGCCGGGTGGCCGACCTGATGATCGCTGCCATCGCCGTGGCTGAGAACCTTCCCCTCTTCACCACCAACCCCGACGACTTCAAAGGGCTGGACGACCTCCTCACCGTCGTGCCCGTCACCCGCCCGAGGGTGCCCCACGAAGGCTGACGGCAGGGCACTGGGTGGGAGCACACCGGACTTCATGGTCCGCGCGTGGCACGGATGCGATCACGCAACAGGGCCGGTTCGAGGGATCAAGCCCTTCGAATCGGCCCCGTGTCGTGTGCCCCGGCTGGATTCGAACCTGCGGCACCCGCTTCAGGAGTTCGATCAACGGAGCGGTGGGCTTCTCGGGGTCGTGTTCCAGGGCGGTTGCTGATCCCCTCATGACCGCCCGGATTCATCGTTGTCCGAGGACGGTGATGTCAGTTGCTGAGGTCAACGTGCACGGGGAAGTGGCCGTTCACGAACCGGCAGGCCTCTCGGTCGGCGTGCGCGCGTGCATCTGTGAACTGTGGTCGCCCGGCAGCCGTGGAACGGTCCGGTGTCCGCCTGCGTCGTCCCTCTACGGGGCACGGTGGTTGTGTTCCGGAGAGGGGAGACCGGGTGCATACGGGCGGCTTCGCCAAGTGGATAAGGCGGTTCGAGGACGAGCGCGAGCGCAGGCGTGCCCTGGGTGATCCGGACTGGGGGCGAAGCGCCACGCTGCATCCGGCGGTGTGGGCCAGCATCCAGCGCTTCCAGGTCGGCGAGGACGGTGACGGTGCCAACCTCGTCCGCAAGGCGGACCAGGCCGATGACGCCGACTACGGGCAGGCGGTTCGGCTCTTCATCGCCGAGGAGCAGAACCATGCCCGTCTGCTTGCTCGGCTGCTGGCCGCGGGGGGCATGCAGACGTTGACTGGCCATTGGAGCGACGCCGTCTTCGTACGGCTGCGGCGTCTCATGGGCCTGCGCATGGAGTTGCTGGTGCTGATGATCGCGGAAGTAGTGGCGCTGCGTTATTACCGGGCGCTGCGCGATGGCACCGACGACTCGCTCACTGCGGATGTGGCGGGGCGGATCCTGTCCGACGAGCAGCGCCACGTCCCGTTCCACTGCGAGCGACTGCACGCCTCCCTGGCGGAGCTGCCCCGCGCAATGCGCCGCCCCGTGATGGCTCTGTGGCGACTTCTTCTGCTCGCGGTCTCTCTCGTCGTCGCCGCCGACCACGGTCCGGCACTGCGCCAACTCGACATCGGGCGCCCGCGATTCGTGGTCGATGTCATGACCTCGTCCCGGGCGGTGGTCTCCGCGGTGCTGGTGCCCCGCCCAGATTCATGGACGAGCGCGGGCTGACAACAGACAGCTCCACCCCTTCCTACAACCTCTTTCCGAGAGTGACTGGGGCGTAGGACAGGTGACTTGCGGCTTCGTCGGCCAAGCTAGCGGGCAGGGATCGCTGAAGCCGTTGTAGGTGACTGGTGCGACGGCCGGACGGAGACGCTGGCGTACCTTGCCGTCCGGTGGCGTTGATGTCAGCTATGGATGTCAGGATCTGCCTGGCCCGTGATTCTTTGTGGGCCGGTCGTCATCACGGGTACCGGGACCGGGCGGGAACCGTTGGCCAGTGACTCCGCGCCGGCCACACCGACCAGTGACGCGGCCACGGCGGGCCGTACCGGTACCAGCGGCGGCTCTCCGCGCTCCACCGTGGCCCGGAAGGCGCGCAGTACTCGTACGGTGCCCTCGGCCCCGCGTGCCACAGGGTCCCCGGCGAGGGTGAAGGGCGGAGGGGTGCGTTCTTCCTCGCGTGAGTGCCCCTCCGGGGTCGCCCAGCCCTCCGTTCTGACACGGACGGACCAGGACCGTTCGCCGGCGGCCCGGACGGACTCGGCCAGCGCCTTGGTGCCGCGTACGGAGATCCAGCTCCAGTGACTGTCGGCCTCGCCCTGAAGGAACCCGTGCCGAGTGAGCGCCAGTGCAACCGGTGGACAACCGTACCGCCATGACGACCGCGGCGCGTGGGTCCGCCTCGTCCACCGAGAACGCCGATACCTCCACCGGCCAGGCCTTCGTGAGGGCCAGTACCGGTGAGAGGGTGTGCGTGCAGTACGCCGTGGGAGCGATGCGCCCGCGCCAGTGCGTCGGATCACCGGGTTGTGTCCCTTGGCGTGGTGTAGCTGATCATTCGGCGGTGCCGGGCAGGCAGGTGGTGCTGTCCGGATAGAGGCTGTCCATGCTCTCGATGGAGAGATAGCGGCGGGGGAATGCAATCCACTCGTCGTGGAGTTCGACGAGGACGGCGGTGGCGAGCCGGTCGACGGCGCCGGTGTTCGGGAAGACCTGGACGACGTCGGAACGGCGCTTGATCTCCCGGTTCAGTCGCTCGAGCGGGTTGGTCGACTGGATCTTCTTCCAGTGCTGGTGGGGGAAGTCCGCGAACGCGGTCAGGTCCTCCTTCGCGTCGAGAAGCATCTCTTTGACCTTGGGGAACTGCTCGCCGAGCATGTCCGCGACGGTGTCGAGGTGGACCCGGACCGCTTCGGCGGTGGGCTGGGCGAAGAGCGTGCGGATCGTCGCGGCGACCATCTCCGCGGCTCCCTTCGGGATCACCGAGAAGGCGTTGCGGACGAAGTGGACACGACAGCGTTGCCAGGCGGCGCCGAGCATGACCTTGCGGATGGCCTTGACCAAACCGCTGTGGCTGTCGGAGATGACGAGACGGACACCGGTCAGGCCGCGTTCCCGTAACGAGCGCAGGAACTGGGTCCAGAACGCTTCGGTTTCGCTGTCGCCGACCATGACGCCCAGGACCTCACGGCCGCCGTCCTCGGTGACGCCGGTGGCGATGACGACGGCCTGGGAGACGATCTGATGGTTCACGCGCGCCTTGACGTGGGTGGCATCGAGATAGACATAGGGGAAGCGGATGTGATCCAGCGGCCGGGCGCGGAACGCGTCGAGTTGTTCGTCGAGGTCCGCGCAGATCCGGGAGACCTCGCTCTTCGATATGCCGGTGTCCGAGCCGAGGGCTTTGACCAGGTCGTCGACCGAGCGGGTGGAGACGCCGTGGACGTATGCCTCCATGACCACCGCGTAGAGGGCCTGGTCGATCCGGCGCCGACGCTCGAGCAGGCTCGGGAAGAAACTGCCGGCCCGCAGTTTCGGGATCGCGAGCTCCAGGTCGCCGGCCTGCGTGGTCACGGTCTTCTCCCGGTGCCCGTTGCGCCAGGTCGTGCGGGTGTCGGTCCTCTCGCCCCACTCCGCACCGATCCGGGCAGTGGCCTCGGCCTCGATCAGTTCCTGCAGCAGCCGCTCGGAGACCTCGCGGACGAGTTCAAGACCGTCTGCCGAACGTAGTGACTCAAGCAGGCGAAGTAGGTCATGCTGGGACAAGGCCACCGGGCACCCCCTTGGACCGAACTGGCAGTTCACCAAGGACAGTTGCACGGTGGCCTGCCCCGTTCTCAGGGAGCGTTCACCGGCAGTCGATGCACGCGAGGGCACGGAAACGGCGCACTTCCCAGCCAAGATCCGTTACACCACTCCGCGGGACGCCATCGATCACCGATCAGGCCCGCGACATCGGCTGGGGACATGCCGTGCAGGTAGTCCGCTTCGATCAGGCTGATCCGGCCCAGCTCCCCGGCCTCGATCGCCTGCCGGATGAGACGGACGTGCGGATGGACCACGTAGCGGCACCAGTCCGCCAGGTGAAGCCCCATCCTGAGCCCAACCACTCCTACCCGCATACCGACATCCTCTTCCGAACTCCCCTCGCTTCACAGCTGGTTTCCCACCGTGAAAACGCAGCGGGTGGAGGGACTGACCGAGGCGCACGTCCCGGACACGGCGAAGGGCCAGCCTGGGAGGGAACCCGCTCTCATGTGTGCTGCATACGTGCCGGTGGACGCTGTCCGGCAAAGGCCATGGGTTGCTTGAGGACCCGGCGAGCGGCCGGAGTGAGGTGCGGGCGTCCCGTCAGACCTTCTCGACTCGCACGGAGTGGCCCGCGAGGAGTTGAACCATGTCGTCGGTGTCGGAGGAGAAGACAGTTGTCTGAGCTCCCTGGGCGGCTTCCCGCCCGGCCACAGCCGCCAGAATGGCGTCGATGGCGTACTTGTGCCCGTGCAGGCCGGCTTCCTTCAGCATGTCGCGCGCCATGGCGATCACCTGGTCGTCCGTGTGCACGACGCGGATCCGGGACAGCGTCCAGTTCCACAGCACCTGCCTCGATGCTTCGCGCGGGTTCCATGCCTCCAGGGTGGTGAGGGCCGAGGTGACGATCGGGATGTCGAACCGAGGGGCCGTCTTGATCAGCGCGGCCATCTCCCGATCGCCCTGGACCGCCTTGGAGAGAGCTTCGGAGTCGAACACGAAGACGCGCTGCCGTGGCCGGGACAACGTCGCTCGGACGGCGCGGCTCACACGGCCTCGCCCGAAGCCGACCGCTGTTCGTCATGCCAGCCGTCGATGGCGGCGATGCGATCCAGTGCTGCCTGCTGCTCGTCGTCCGTCACGGCGCCGTGCTCTTCCTCGAGACGGTCGGCCAACTCGCGCAGTCGGTCCATCGCGTCCTGATGAGCGGCGGCGGCCGCGATGTAGCCGGACACTCCGCGTGCGTCGACGCGCTCCTTGATCGATTCCACCAGCTCTTCCGGCACGGTGATGGTGATCTTCCGCGTTGCCATACTTCAAGTATGCCAGGCTCCGGGTGGCGCGGCCTGCTCTTCTCGGAGAAACTGGTTCCGAAGTGCAGGAATGTGCGAGATGCCCACGACCCCGGACACGACGAAGGGCCAGCCCGGGAGAAAACCCCTCCTGAGCTGGCCCTTTTCTCTGTGGCCCCGGCAGGATTCGAACCTGCGACACCCGCTTCAGGAGTTTGATCTGTGCCCGCCCCTGGGCTCGTCGACGGCTGGTCGGACGGTCGCGCGGGGGCGCTGCTGTATGCCGCTGTCCGGACTCGTTGATGTCAGCGTTGGCTTCGTTCACGAGAATGGGCAGCAGATGTTCACCACTTCGGGAGGCGCCACAGCACACCGGGAATTCGAACATTGAGTGAGTCGCTTGCCGCCGTCAGAGACGGCGGCTGGCACTTGCCCGCGCTGCGTTGATGCTCCACGAGGTGGCAGGTGCCGTTCCCACGGCGGACGAGAAAACACGTTGGCTGGCTGCCGCCGAACTGCGACGATGCGTCTGTTTCCCAGGTGGAGGACATTTGTTCGTTTTCGTGTGTGCGGGATGCGGCGCCGAGTTGACCACCCCGCTGTCCCAGGTCTCCCTGCCAGTCCACGCCCGTCAGAAGTACGGGAACGGGGCCCAGCTTCCGGTGCTCATGGAGTCCGGGACGTTTGCCGTGGACCCAGACCCCTGGGGAGGGCCGTGGCGGATGTGGGACGAGATCGATCCGGGCGAGGCGGAGGCACGCGGCATCTACGCGCCGGTCCACGCCCTGTCCGACAGCACGCCCGGGGCGAGTGTCATCGCGCCCGGCGATATCCGCGGAACCCGGCTGATCCCCGAGAAGCGCGGCGGTGCCTGCTGCGGCCTCGACGGAGCCGACGGACCCAACATGGCCTGCGAGGCATGCGACCTGCCAGTGGCGACCAGGGTCGACGACTGCTCGCTCTGGCAGGCGGTGCGGCTCAGCTCGGACGCCGTCCACCGCGTCCCCGTTGACGGTATCCACGTCGCGCTCCTCTCCTGGGCGGAGCTGGCAGAGGAGGGGGAGAAAACGCCCCCGTTCGAGCCGATTGCCACGTGGGGAGGACGGTTGGGGGCGAATCACTACTGGTCGTGGAGCCCTCAGTGGGAGGCGGCAGCCGGCCAGGCGCTCGCCCACCTGTTGGTTGCCTCCCAAGGGCAGACGGTGAAGGTCCCGGGCGGTCTGACCGCGGACGTGTTCCAACGCGCGCTCGACGCCCTGCTGCCGGCAGGCCCCCCGAAGCGGCGCGCCGTCCTGTCTGGACCGGGACAGCCCTCCCCGGACGCGGACGTCGACATCCTTCTCGTACCGGTCCATCCCCAGACAGGTGAGACCTGGACTCCCGCCAGCCCGACTGCGTCGGCACACCTGGTGCCCCTACCGCTGGGGGTGTGGCTGTGGCTGGTCTCTCCCCAGCCGTACTTGCCGGTTCCCGCGTCAGGCCGCATACCCCAAGACGTCCTCCGCGACGACCCGCTCCCGCCGCGTCCCAACTACCTGTTCCGGGCCGACCGGGGAACGTTCCAGCACACCTTGGTCCGGTTACCAGCCGTGCGCAGCCCGTGGCTGCGCACAATCCTCAAGAACCTCACGCAGGGCACCTCGGCCGACCTCTTCTAGCCGTCTGGCAATCGAACAGCGCCAGACTCTCGTGCCTCCCAAAGTGGTCGACATCTGCTGTCCAATCTCGTGAACAAAGCCACCATCCGGAGTGCCCGCCTCTCTCGGTAGGGCCTGGTGTTGGCGCCGGGTGAGTACTTCTGAGCATGACCATGTCCCATGCCCCCAGAGTGGAGCGCCGCTGTCACGGATTCTGGCGGCGAGAGCTCGCGGGCTGTCCGGGCACACGAACTGGCGCAACTCCTGCACGTGTGAACCCTCCTGGCCGCTTCGGACAACAGAGGGTGGAATGCACTCCACTCCAACTGCACGAAGAAGTGAGGGCCTCGTGGGGGATCCACCCACCGACGACGCGCTGGTCATCCAGGAATCCCTGGAGCGGCCGGAGATATTCGCCAAGCTTTACGACAGACACGCCGCCGAGATCCACCGGTATGTGATGCGCCGGCTGGGCGACAGTCACGCCGACGACATCACAGCGCAGACCTTCCTCATCGCCTTCCGCAACCGCGCCCGTTACGACGTCGCGCGCGCCAGTGCCCGGCCGTGGCTCTACGGCATCGCCAGCAACCTCATCGGCAGCCACCGCCGCTCCGAAGTGCGGGCACTGCGGGCGCTGGCCCGCACCGGTGTCGACCCGGTGGCCGAGTCCTGGTCGGAACGGGCCGACGAGCGGGTGACGGCCGAGGCCTCGCAGCAGGCGCTGGCCGGGGCGATCGCGGCCTTGCCCGGGAAGGACCGGCATGTGCTGCTGCTGGTCGCCTGGGCGGACTTCACCTACCAGGAGTGTGCCGACGCCCTCGGGGTGCCGGTCGGTACGGTCCGCTCCCGGCTCAACCGGGCGCGGCGCAAGATGCGTACGGCGCTCGGCGCCGACCCCACCCTCGTAAGCGACCACAACGGGGCGGTAACTCATGGATGACATGACCAAGATGCGCGAGTTGCGCGCCGATGCGCCGACGCCGGACCGGGTGCGGCTGGTTCCCGGCCGCCAGAAGCTGCTGGGAGCAGCGCAGCAGAGCTCTGCCCGCAGGATGCGGCTGGACTGGCGCGTGACGGCTGCAGGGGGCGCCGCGACGGTGATCACCATCGCGGTGCTGGTGACCATGCTCGTCGGTGGCGATGGACCCGAGCGCGGCGTGCAGCCTGCCGGCCCGGACCTGACGTCCGCGACGGCACTCCTGGAGCAGGCGGCGGAAGTGGTGTCGGAGCAGCCGGATCTGCATCCGCGTGACGGCCAGTGGGTCTACCTGAAGACCGCGCAGTGCCTGAACGGAGCGTCGGACGCGGCGCCCGATGCCAAGCCCAAGGTGAGCGAGGAGTGGGTCCAGTACGACAGCCCCGCGAGGGAGAACGACAAGGACGGCGACAACGAGCCCTCGCAGCGGCGGCTGTATCGCCTGCTCGCCTCGCTGCCGGATGACCCCGCCGAGATCCGGAAGCAGGCGACGGACATGTTCCCCATGGGCAAGGACTCCGGCTTGACGGGTGAGCAGATCGAGACCTTCGCGCTCCTGGCGACCCTCAACGAGGCCTATCCCGTGCATCCGCAGGGACTGGCCAAGCTGTACCGGGCCCTGGCCGCGGACCCCGGGATCGAGGTGGTCCCGCACCTGGTGAAGGACCCCCTGGGGCATGAAGCCATCGCCATATACCCGGACCTGGGCAGCAAGGCCGTTCAGCGCCGGGAGTACCTCCTCGACCCCGACACCTTCCAGTACCGGGGGAACCAGTCGGTCGTGGTGGGCGACTACGAGGAGAAGTACCCGAACGGCTCGTCGGCTGGGCGCTCGCACAAGAAGGGCGAGGTCACATTCTGCGAGATGAAGATGACGCAGTCTCTCGTCGATCGGGACGGCGAGAAGCCCTGATCCGGCCGGGTGGAAGTGGCCCAGTGTTCGTGAGCCTTTCGGTGGGCCGACCCGACGGCGCTGAGCGGCCGGCCCTGCGCAGGGGCGGAGGGGCCCCAAGTCCGGCCCGCTCCGCCACGGCGAGCTCGCTGATCCGGGCTGAAACAATCAGCTCCTCGCAGCAGGAGGACGCCTCCACAAATGCTTTTAGGGCGAGCCTCGGAACGTCTACCGTTCCTTCACTCGCGTCGCCGAGTCCGCCGGCCTTCGCGTGATCCGGTTGCATGACGCCCGGCACGGTACGGCGACCCTCCTCACGGCTGCCGGAGTTGCGCCCCGCGCCGTGGTGGAGATCCTTGTGGACCGGTTGAAGGGCTCGGAGCTGCACCATTTGAAAGAGCTGAGGCCGGGATCGGGCGGGCGCTCCGAGATCCGGATCGTCTTCGCCTTTGATCCGACTCGCTCGGCCCTGCTGCTCCTGGGCGGTGACAAGGCCGGGAACTGGGATCGTTGGTACCGCGACAACATTCCGCTGGCCGAGGAGCTCTACCACGATTACGTCGGCGACGAGGACTGAGGGAGTAGTCATGCCCAAGAAGGCTGCGCAGGACTGGGAAGTCCTGGAGCAGGAGCTGTACGCAGCTGGTGCGGAGCCCGCCGAGGTGGAGGCAGGATCTCGACGGCTTCTCGCCGAGGCACGTGGCCACCAGCTCGCCGAGGCGCGCAAGCAGTCAGGGTTGGCCCAGCGGGATGTGGCGACCCGGATGGGAGTCAGCGTCGTCCGGATCTCCCAGATCGAACACGGTGAGGGCGCCACCCTGGACGTCATCGCCCGCTACGTGGAGGCGCTCGGTGGGAGGCTGGATCTGGTCGCGGACTTCGGCGACCACACCCTGCGGATGCCGGCCAGTGGCAATCAGGGCAGTGCCGCGGCGTAGTCGTCCTCGGATGGTGGCTCTGGTGAGACCGTGAGCGCCCGGAGTCGGGAAGGCCAGGGTTTCCCCCGCCTGCCCCGCTCTGACCTGTACCGGGCTGAGTGAGAGGTCCGGTGCCTGGACGCGACGAAGGGCCGACCCGGGAGGAAACCCTCCTGAGCCGGCCCTTTGCTCTGTGCCCCCGGCAGGATTCGAACCTGCGACACCCGCTTTAGGAGAGCGGCTGGGAGATCTCACGCCTGACCTGCGGCTCCGCCGGCCGAGGCAGCGGGCGGCTACTCGACCGCGAGGCACCGGCGTTGACCGTGGCTGACCCCTGCTTCTGGCACGGTTGTGGCACGAGCCTCAGCCGACGACAGTCAGCCACGACGGCGGGCACGCCGACCGATCAGGCGCGCGTGTGTCTCGATGCGCCCCAACTAGCCTCAGCCACGCTGTCATGCTGCTGACCAGAGCGAGCGTGGGTGATGACCTGGGCCGTGAACATCGTCGTCCTGGGGTGCTCGGCCGTAATCCTCCTGCGGCCTCCCGTCCGATCGGGCGCGCTTGGTGCGCGCTGGACCCCCGACCTTCGACCGGCGCTGCCTTGGGCTTGTTGTCCAGACGTCACAGGATGGTCAATCACCCTCCGCGTGCTGCCGCTTTCGGGCATCATGTTCTTTTTCATTACCAACCACCTGGAGCTGCCATGCCTTCCCAAGCCATCATCGACAAACTCACTGCGAGTAATGGTATTTCTGATTTCAAGATGAAGTGGATCAAGAAGGAATTTGACTCAACCTGGGAGCGCCTGAGCGAGTCACGGTGCCGCGAGTTGCTGGAGTGGCTGCAGTCGCAAGACATTGGGTACCTGTGTCCCGGAGTCCATGAAAGTCACGATCGAAGGGTCTGCCCGTTGCCCTCATTAGAGACGGCTGAGGTTTTGCTGTATCAGAAGAAGTCAGCCATCGGGGCGATCGTCCAGCTGATCTCATTTGACGCACCGATTTGCAGTCGGCCGGCCGTAGTCGGCGGCATGCTGTCTATAATGGCTGGCATTTTGGAGAACTCTTTGAAGGGCGTCTTCGAGGACGGTCGCGACCTACTCGGCGAGCGCTCCCCTGGGAACCTTTGAGCATGAGCACAGTGCCCATTGGTGCGCAGTAGTACCACGCTCGTCTCCGATGAGCACCAGAAGGCGGCTCCGGAGGGCGGTTGCCATTTGGGCAGGACTGCAGGTCACGAGCCTGGCGGTTGCACATCCGGTGGTGCCGGTCCGCGAATGGTCCACGTCTGCGGAGTGCCGCATAAGGAGCTCAGTACTCATCTGGCCGGGGTATGCCCCGTGCGCCGGTGCCACGACTGGCTGCCGTGCGCGGCCGCCATCCCCGCATACCTACATGATCACGGAACCCGTGCTTGCTTCTGCTCCTGCCCATCACCGGGCATGCCAACGCAACTCGTCAAAACGCAAGGCTTCTAGCTTGTGATGGGGCAGGTTCTCAGTGCACTTCGCGAGCTGCAGTGGCAAAGGCTTCGGATCGATAGGAACCCCCAGACGTCAGCTGTGCCCGCTATCAGATGCCACTGCGGTGCTGAATGGGAGCCCTTGCATAACTCTCTCCATGTGACTCCAATCGGGCGTTCCAGCGTCGGTCATCGGCAGGCGAATGATGGTCTTCTTCATGCGGGAGAGATTCCACTTGTAGCCGTAGGTGAATCGATAGCGTTCATATCTGATCACTGCCGCAACGAACAGTAGTGCCCAGCGGGATACATCTTGCTTCGGAATCAGCACCTGCACGTCATCGGAAGCAAAGAATGGCTGGTCTTGGTAGAAGGCCACGCCGACAGAGTTGCCGTTGTAAGGAACTGTTAGGCAATGCTCCTGGAAAGTAGGATCAAGATCACACAGGTCGGTGATCCCGTTGTTGTACTCGGAAGCTCCGATGAAGCGAGTAGCCCCGGGTCCCCGATCGGCCGCCGTGACACGCTTGCCCTTCTTAATGTCGAAGAGGCTTCCAAGTTCAAACTGACCCCAAGTTCCCGTGTCTGAGAATTGCCTCGCTGACGCGGCGGCAGACTGGGCACTCTTCAAGGTCAGCATCGCGTCGTCGAGGATAACCTTCTCAAGGATGAGGGGATCTAGCCCTGAGTAGTCCGTCTCCATGTACGCCTCGGCCACCCACTCATCGCCTGGGCCGA
Source organism: Streptomyces sp. NPDC031365 (assembly GCF_055569765.1). NCBI lineage: Bacteria > Bacillati > Actinomycetota > Actinomycetes > Kitasatosporales > Streptomycetaceae > Streptomyces > Streptomyces sp. NPDC031365. The sequence goes on from NZ_JBVIIM010000001.1 coordinate 360,683, forward strand.
CCTTTTGCATAACAGACTCGCCAGCATGAACTTCGCGGTTCCTGAACATCTCAACCCAGTGGTCCCGCAGTTTCGGCCAGGCCTGGTGTTTATCTACGCGTCCAAGATTCTTCACCTTGACAAATCGGTCATCGCGCCAGTATCCGAACCAGGTTTTCTTGTTTGCGGTGGCGTGAGGAATGCCGGCGGTGAACACGAGAATACACGTGATTACCCCTACGGGGTGGAACAACTCCGGCGGCATGCTCATCACCGCCTCCAGCGTGTGCTTCTTCAATAGATTTGATTTGTGCTCGGACTTGAGGGTCGCGCACGAAACCGGGACAATTGCAATCCCGGTCCCACCCTTCTCCAAGTTGTCGAGCATGTGCTCGACAAATCGCAGTTCGTGGAGATCTTCTTTAGACTTGGCGTAGGGGGGATTGATCATCCCGATGTTCGCGCGATGGGATTCAATCTCCTTCGTGATGGCGACATCGAAGCATGATCCTTGGTATATGTTCGCTTTTCCGTCTCCACGAAGAATCATATTTGAAGTGGCCAGTGCGTACATAGTCGCCTGCTGCTCAATGCCGATCAGCCGCTCCTTCTTCACCGACTCCACTTCTGCATCCGTCGTGGCTGTGCGGATCATCTGCATCATTGCGGAGATGAGGAACCCACCCGTGCCGGCGCAGATGTCAAGGACCTTGTCATCCTTGGTCACGTTTGCCAGCAAGGAGAACAGTTCGGTGACGTGTCGGGGTGTAAGGACGATTCCCAGTCCTTTACCGTCGCCTCCCGTGTACTTCAGAAATTCGCCGTAGAATGCTCCGACCACGTCGAAGTCGTGATAAACGTTAAGAAACGGCATTACCCGATCGGCGAGCAGCGTTACGATCTCGCTGAGGAGTCCCTTTGGGTACCCCTTGGTCGGCTTGCGCAGCTCCGGGTGTACTTGAATGTTAGTGAACGGCTGCGTCATGTTCTCGATCTTTGGGACCGGAAGCTTTGCTGCTCGCACTACCTTCTGGATGGACTGCATCCAGAATTCGGGGAGATCTGTGGCGGGATACTCGGCGTAGGTCTTTGCGAACACAGGATCGTTTAGTGCAATTAGAGTTCCTGCAACGGCTAGGGGTTTTTCTTTTTCTTCAAGCTCGGCCTCGTCGCGCATGAATTCGTGCATCTCCATCGAGAACGCGATGAGGTCGTGCGTGCGTTGCTGCTGCACGTTTGGGTCGAAGGATGCTGCGGCCAGCAGGTCGTCCAATCCGACCCATTCGGTAACAGGAGCGCCCGTAGGTGACACTAGAGGCTTTGCGGAAGTTACTCCCTTCGGGAGTACAAAGAACGAGTGCTTGTTGGTGCGCCTATTACCTGAGACGGCTACCGCGATGACTGTGTAATTGGGGGAGAGGTATCGCGCGTAGTGCAGAACGCCGTCTACTGCGTATTGGGCGGGAAGGTCGTGCCTTGCAGATTCATGGTTTCTCACATCTGCCTTGCACTCGACAACCACGACCATGTCGGGCGTGGCCGGTGCGGTGATAATAAACTCAGGGTAGCCCGCGCCTCCCTTGCCGGTCTTCGATGCTTTCGACAAGGCGGTTCGAATTGCGTGTACAGTTGATTGTTGCTTCTCGATCACGACGGCGTCCTCGTCGTGGTAGTAGCCCAGCGCTCGCAGCCTGGCTTCGACCATGTCCTCAGTGATGCGCTCGTTCGCCATCGGCCGTGCTACTCCTGATCGATCGTGCTGCCCGGTCACGTCCATGGCGATCCTATGTCGTGCCGTAGACCGGTAATGAGGGTCAGGACTTGATCAAGTTCCGAGAGTATCGAGGTTCTTGAGCAGACCGATGGCGAGGTTGCGGAAGGTGGCCATGGCACCAAGGGCCTTGCGTGTAGACGAGGTGCGTGGGCATGCCCGGTGATGGACCGGTACGTATGGGGTGAGCCCAGCGCTCACCCCAGCTCCCATCCCCAGCCACCTTTGACCGGCACTCGCCCGCGGAGCCCCCGCCATCTCGGAGCCTGAGCGCCCCCGCCGCAGGCATGTCCTTCACCGCGGCCCCGGTAGTGCGGTACTCGCCTTCTGCCTGGTGCTGCTCCTTCTCGTGGGCGCGCGTCGGCGGAGTGTGCGCGGAGCGGGCCGAAGGCAGGAGCGCAGCGCGACGCGGAGCCGGGAGCGCGCCCGGCGGAGCGGAGCGGAGCCGGGCTTGAACCAGTAGAGAAAGTTGTAACTCAGTCGGCCGCGTGGGGTTTGAAGTCGGCTGCGCAGGAGGGCAGTTCGGTCCCTTGGCGGTTGGCGAGCGGCAGGTAGAGCACCGGCCGGGTTGTCCACGTGATGCGGGTGTGGTCCTGGGTGATCGTGACCGAGCAGGGCTCGAAGCGCAGGAGGGCTCGGCGGGTTGCTATCCGGCCCTGGGACAGCCAAGCCCACGCAACGTCGGAAGCGTCGGAGTCCAGCGCCGGTGAGATCGTGCGGAGTGTGACCGCGACCCACCTGTCTGCCTGCGGTGCCGAGTACGCGTCGAAAGCTGCTCGGAGCGTCGGCGGCTGGCCGCTGGTGAGGTCTTCGGTCCAGCACTCGCACCAGTGGCCGCGTACGAGTTCCGTCACGATGCCGCTCCTCTGGGATAGGCCACGAGCACGTAGCGCGTGTCCTCGTCGTACAAGGTCAGTTGGTAAGCCGTTCCTGTCGCCAGATAGGCGAGGGCTCGTTCGTGCTCGGGCTCGTCGGTGAGCCAGTGGCGGCCTGGTTGTGCGTGTGCGGCGTCGAGCTGGTCCGCGATGTGTCTCGTACGCTTCCGAAGCCAGCGCAGCGCCAGGCGGGGACTCGTGGCGTCATGCGACCCCAGCGTGATGGAACGGACCTCATGCAAGGGATAGGCGGCGGCCCGGCACTGATATGAGCCGTACTGCCCGACCACATGGAGGTCCTCAGCAAGGGCCGGCGTCAACATGACTGTCCCTCTGCGCCGGGCTGTGCGAAGAGTTCCGCGGTGACCGTGTGGCCGCCGTCGCTGTTGTGGACCACGACCCGGTGAGCGATGGCGCCGACCATGCTCAGGCCCCGGCCGTGCTCCGCCTCTTCCGTCTGGTCCTCGATCTTCGGGCCTGTAGGCGCGCCTCCGTCGTCCGTGACTGACAGGGCGATCACCTGCGAGGAGACAGCAAGGGTCAGGTAGAACCTGCCGGACTCCAGACCGCTCGCGGTGTGAAGGATCGCGTTCGCGCTCAGCTCGCTGACGATCAGCTCGGCGTCCCCGGCTAACGGTGATCCCCGCAGGATGTCGCGGGTCCAGCGGCGTGCCCTGCTGACCTCTTCCGGGAATCCTGGGCAACTGAGCCCCCAGACCCGGGCGCTACTCGTATACTCGTGCATACAAGTTCCTTCATGCTGGTAGGCCGCCATGTGCAGCGGGTTCGGGCTAGACGAGTTTCACGCCGTCGTGGGCGCGGATGGCCGGCGGGGACGCCGCGTCGAGTGCGTCAAGCACGCGGATCGCGTACGCCTCGTCGGTGAGTTCGATGACTTCTTCGCGGGTGGCCCAGTGCAGGGCGCGGGTCTCGTCCCCTGTGGTGGGTGTGCCGTCGGCTGCCTGGCAGCGGAAGACGAGGGAGACGATCAGACCCGTCATGTTCTTGTAGACGCCGGTCAAGGTCGCGGGAAGCTCGATCTTGATGCCGGTCTCTTCGAGGACTTCGCGTTGGAGGGCTTCGGGGATGGTCTCCTCGCGTTCGAGGACTCCGCCCGGGGGTTCCCAGTGGCCGTTGTCGCGGCGCTTGATCAGGAGGGCCCGGCCTTGGTCATCGACGATGACCCCGGCGACGCTCACGGAGTGCGGGCGTTCTGTGCTCACGTTCCTCGGCCCTCTCGGCTGACTAGGCTCTCCACCGTAGCAACAAGACTTGCCCACTCGTCTAGATACCTAAAGGAGTACGCATGGCGTCTCTACCGAGCCTTCTCGGTGGCCTCGACCCGACCAGTGATCGTGCGGTCTTCCGGCAGATCGCCGACCAGCTGCGCGAAGCCATCGATCGTGGGCGATTCAAGGAGGGGGAGAAGCTGCCCTCCGAGGCTGAATTGGTTGAGCACTACGGGGTTTCCCGGATGACGGTCCGGAACTCCTTCTCGATCCTCCAGAGCGAGGGCCTGGTGCACGCCGAGCATGGCCGGGGCGTCTTCGTCCGGCCCCGGCCTCCGGTTCGCCGCCTCGCCTCCGACCGGTTCGCCCGGCGTCACCGCGAGCAGGGCAAGTCCGCGTTCATCGTGGAGGCCGACGCCGCGGGCAGTCACCCCACCGTGGACAGCCTGGAGGTGAAGGAGGAGAAGGCCGGCCAGGACATCTCCACCCGGCTCGGTTCCGTGCGGCGCGTGCTCGCCCGGCGTCGCCGGTACCTGCTCGACGGCCGGCCGGTCGAGTTCGCCACGTCGTACCTCCCGCTCGACATCGCCCGCGGTACACAGATCGCCGAACCCAACCCGGGTCCTGGTGGCATCTACGCCCGTCTCGAGGAACTGGGTCATCAGCTCGACCACTTCGAGGAGGAGATCCGGGCCCGGATGCCTTCGCCGTCCGAGGTGAAGACGCTGCAACTGGCCTCCGGCGTGCCGGTGATCCACCTGATCCGTACCGCCTTCGACACTGCGGGGCGGGCCGTGGAGGTCTGCGACACGGTGATGGCGGCCGACGCTTACGTCCTCTCCTACCAGCTTCCGGCGACCTGATCGGCGGTGCGCGAGACCACTTCCCCGGACTCGTACACACCGACACGCATACTCGTATAGACGAGTGGGCAAGTTGTGTGGCAAGGTGATCCCGTGCCTGGCGTCGTCGGGTTCGAAGGATGCATCTTGTCTAGACGAGTAGATAGGAAGAAGAGCCTTGCGCACCATCCGTGTGGAGACCTCGGCCGCGACGATCCTGCTGACCGAGGCGCCCGAGCCCAAGATCCGCGACCGGCAGTCGGGCGAGATCGCCAAGGACGCCGTCAGTGGTGAGGCGCTGATGACCATCGGCGTCGTGTACATCGAGGAGGGGGAGTCGTCCCTGATCAAGGTGACCGTTCCGGAGAGCGGGGTGGCGGAAGGGCTCGCCCTCGGTGCCCCGGTCTCCCTGCCGGGACTGGTCGCGCGGCCGTGGGAGAGCGTGTTCAACGGTCAGCAGCGGCACGGCATCGCCTTCCGGGCGGCCGCCGTTACTCCGGCCGCCTTCCCGGTCGCTGTGGGGGCGTCGGCCTGATGACCGACCTGGCAACGCTTCTGGAGGTGGGGGGTCCCGTCGCCGCGCTCGGCGGTGGGGCCGCCTACGCTCGGGCGCGACACCCCGGCGTCTACTGGTCCACGGTCGGCTTACCGGTGTCCACGGTCCGGCTGCTCAGCTCCTACGGCTCCGTGATGGAGGCGTGCGGGCTGACCGTGGCTCCCTCCCGGCTGCGGGTCCTGGCGGTCAAGGCCACCACCCGCCGTGAGGTCCGGCCCGTACCACCGCGTCGGGGGATCATCCGGCCGACCACGACGGGGCTGCGGGTCCGCCTGCGGCTCGCCCCGGGGCAGGAACCCGCCGACGTGGCCGCCTCCGCTGAACGGCTGCGGCACGCCTGGGGCGTCCACGCCGTCTACGTGACCACGCTCAAGCCGGGCGTGGTCGAACTGCGGCTTGTCGGCTTCGACGTGCTGCGGCGCGTGCGCATGCCGCGCAAGCTCCGCCCGGCCCTTCTTCGGGTGCCGGTCGCGCTGCGCGAGGACGCCACTCCGTTCATACGCGACTACCGCACCGTGCCGCACCAACTCACCCTCGGCGCCACGCTGTCCGGCAAGTCCATGTACCTGCGTCACCTCGTCGCCGGCCTCGCCCGCCAACCCGTCGCCCTGGTCGGCATCGACTGCAAGCGGGGCGTGGAACTGGCGCCCTTCGCTTCACGCCTGTCGGCGCTTGCCACTGACCCGGAGCAGGCCGCCGAGCTGCTGCCCGTACTGATCAGGGAAATGGAGGACCGGTACGACCTGATCAAGGCCCGGCAGGGCATCGCGCCGAGCATGCCGGACGAGGAGATCACCTCCGATATCTGGGGCCTGCCCGAGCACGAACGCCCGGTGCCCGTCGTGCTGTTCGTCGACGAGGTGGCGGAACTCTTCCTCGTCGCCACGAAGAAGGACGAGGAACGCCGGGACGAGATGGTCACCCAGCTCATCCGGCTCGCCCAGCTCGGCCGCGCCGCCGGCATCTACCTGGAAGTTTGCGGCCAGCGCTTCGGCGCCGAACTGGGCAAGGGCGCGACCATGCTGCGGGCCCAGTTGACCGGCCGCGTCTGTCACCGCGTCAACGACGAAGCCTCCGCCAAGATGGCACTCGGCGACATCGCCCCCGAGGCGGTCTCCGCCGCCTGCGCCATCGCCCCCGAACGGCCCGGCCTCGCCGTGGCCGGTGACACCTCCGGCGGCTGGTCCCGCATCCGTACGCCGTACCTCTCCCTCGGCGACGCCGCCGAGACCTGCCGCGAGTCGGCCCACTTGGTCCCCGACCTGCCCGCGCTCCAGCCCTTCCGGCCCGACGTGCCCGTACGGCCACACGTCGAGACACCGGGCCCGGTCGTGCGGCCCCGTCCGGTGACCGACTGACCCGCGTCCGCGCTCATCCCCGGTCGGCGTGACCGCCTCACGCCATGTCCCTACCCCCTCATGCCCGAATCCGGAAGGAGTCGCAGCATGCGCGCCCATCTGGCTCGTGTCGACGCGGTGCTCGTTCAAGCGGTCATCGCGGCCGCGCTGTCCTTCGCCCACCTGCACGATGTCGCCTCGGCGGCCGGACAGGACGGGTGGAAGGCGTGGGCCTATCCCGTCTCGGTCGACCTGCTGCTCGTCGCCGCCTGGCGCCGACTGCGCTCCGGCGACGCGAAAGCGGCCGGGTGGTGCTGGTTCCTGATTGCCCTCGCCGCGTCCCTCGGCGCCAACGTCGCCACCGCCGGACTCCTCGACATGGGCCACGTGCCGGCCTGGCTCCGCATCCTCGTCGCGGGCTGGCCCGCGGTCGCATTCCTCGGCGGAACCCTCCTCGTCCACTCGTCACCGACCACGCACGACGAGACCAGTGACGCCGTGGGCCAGGAGGTGCCCGAGGACATCGAGGACCAGGAGGACGCGCCCGATCCCGCACAGGAACCCCCGGTGCCTCCGGCAGTCGAGCCGGTACAGGCTCCGCCCCCGGTCGCCGTCCCGGCCGCCCTGGTCGAGCACGCCCGCAAAGTCGCCGCCGAGCACCACGCCCGCACCGGAACGGCCATCGACACCCCGACCCTGCGCGCCCGCCTCGGCGTCCCGCCGCCCATGGCCGACGCCATCGCCGTCCAGCTCTGAGAGGAGACCCACGTGAGCGCCAACCGCCGCTTCCGCTCCGTCACCCGCATCGGCCCCGTTCAGGTCGGCACGTCCTACGACGGCCGCGGCCGGGAGAAGCACACCGCCGCCTGCACGGCCCCGCGCTGCGGCTTCTCCGCCGACTACGACAGTCGCGCCGCCGCCGAACTGGCTGCCCGTACCCACCGCTGCCCCGTCCGCTGAAAGGACCCGCACACCGTGACCGTCAGTCTGCCGCTCGTCGTCCTCCTCGGCTTCTTCGCCTGGGGAGCGGTCAAGTTCCTCGGCATCCGCACGTGGATCGTCGTCCTGATCGCGCTCTTCGGCTTCTGGCTCTCGGACACCTTCATGGCCCCCGCCATCGAGTCCGGCACGCGCTCCGGCGTGGACGTCGTCAACGGCTCACATGACTAGACGAGTAGGTAACGAGAGATTCGCCGTGTTCCTGCCCAAGTACCCCGACAGCCCGACACCGCCGCCCGCGCACCCCCACACCGTGGCCGACCAGGCGCCCGCTCGGCGGCCGGTCCCTCAGATCTCGGTCAGCACCGGGGCGGTCGCGGCCGTCCTCGTCGGCGGCGTCGTACTGACCGCGCTCCTAGCCGCCGTCGCCGTCACGGCCGTCTCCGTGGCCGTCGCCGCCGTGGTCCTGCGCTCGCTGCTGCGCGACCAGCACCGCCGCTGACGCACCGGACCCCCGGGGCGGCCTCGATACCGCCAAGCATCCGCCGCTCCGGGGGCCGTCTCCCTCCAGCCGAACCAGAAGGAGAAAGCCATCATCACCCGCGCCACTCCGCCCCCGCTCCGCGAACTCGGCGAGCTGGCCGCCCTCGGCACCATGCCCGCCCTCCTGCGGCAACTCGCTGGCCTCGGCGGCTGCACGCACCCGATCCGCCTCGACGGCCACCGCACCGAGCACGCCGTCGACACCCGTACCGGCGAGATCGGCAACGTCCTCCACCACCTCGACTCCTCCAGCCTCCCGGCCGGTCACCTCCTGGTCCGCTGCAACAACCGCCGCACCACCCGGTGCGCGGCCTGCGCCGAGGTGTACCGCCGCGACACCTTCCACCTGATCACCTCCGGACTGCGCGGCGGCAAGGGCGTCCCCGAACGCGTCGCCACCCACCCGCGCGTCTTCGCCACCTTCACCGCACCGGGCTTCGGCCCGGTCCACAATCGCCCCACCGGCCCGGCCGGCTCGGTCCGCCGCTGCCGCTGCGGCACGCTCCACAACCAGGACGACCCCGCCCTCGGCACCCCGCTCGACCCGGACACCTACGACTACGAAGCGGCCGTGCTCTGGAACGCGCACGCCGGTCCACTGTGGCGGCGCTTCTCCATCTACCTGCGCCGGGAGGTCGCCAAGCGCGCCGGCCTCACCCAGCGGGCCTTTCGCGAGCACGCCCGGCTGTCGTTCGCCAAGGTCGCCGAGTACCAGAAGCGCGGGGCCGTCCACTTCCACGCCGTCATCCGCATCGACGGCCCCGAGGGCGGCGACACCCCGCCTCCCGCCTGGGCCACCGCCGAACTGCTGACCGACGCCATCCGGGCCGCTGCTACCGCCGCCCACGTGGACGGCCCGGTCGTCGACGGCCGGGCCCACACCTTCGCCTTCGGCCGACAGCTCGACGTCCGCACCATCCGCTCGGCCGACTTCGACGGCGGCCAGGAACTGACCGAGCGGGCCGTCGCCGCGTACATCGCCAAGTACGCCACCAAAGGGGCCGAGACCGCCACGGGAGCCCTCGACCGGCCGCTTAAGTTCCTCGCCGAACTCGCCCAGCTCGACATCAGCGACCACACCCGTCGGCTCATCCGCACCGCCTGGAACCTCGGCGGCCGTAAGGACCTCGAACACCTTCGCCTACGGGCCTGGGCCCACATGCTTGGCTTCCGCGGCCACTTCTCCACCAAATCCCGCCGCTACTCCACCACCCTCGGCGCCCTCCGCGACGCCCGCGCCGACTGGCGCCGTGCACAAGCCCTGGCAGCGGACGGGACCGACCCGGACACGACCCTCGTCCTCGCGCACTGGATCTATGCCGGGACCGGCCTCACCGACGCCGAAGCCTGGCTCGCCGAAACCCTCGAACCCGCCCCCGGTACGGAAGGAGAACCCACCCATGGCTGACCGCTACCTGACCGTGGCGCAGGTGGCCGAACGCCTCGGCACCACGGAACGTTTCCCGCGCCGCCTGATCGCCGAGCGGCGCATTGTGTTCGTCAAGGTCGGTCGGCACGTCCGCATCCCGGAGAGCGCGTTGAACGCCTTCATCGACGCCAACACGGTGCAGCCGATCGGTGACCGGCGCAGCTCCCTGCGGAGGGCTGCCTGATGGCGAACAAGAAGGGGAGGCGCCGGGACTTCGGTTCGGTCCGGCAGCTTCCGTCCGGCCGTTGGCAGGTCCGCTACCGGGACCCGGAGTCGGGGCAACTGCGCCCGGCGGAGAAGACGTACGCGACCAAGACCGATGCCCAAGTCGCCCTGACACACATCGAGTCGGACATCGCGCGCGGGCAGTGGTCGGATCCGGATGCCGGGGCGGTGAACCTCGAGGAGTACGCCGCCGCGTGGCTGCGGGACCGTAAGCTCGCCGACCGCACCCGCGAGCGGAACGAGTCGGTGATGCGGCTGCACATCCTGCCCACCTTCGGTGCCGGGAGCGTGGCCGACGTGACGACGGCCCGAGTGCGAAGTTGGCGCGGCAAGCTCCTCGCGGCCGGCGTCGGTGAGCCGTCGGTGGTCAAGGCGTACCAACTACTGCGCGCCCTGATGAACACGGCCGTGGACGACGAGCTGATCCGGCGCAACCCGTGCCGCATTAAGGGCGCGGACCGCTACGACGTGCCCGAGCGGCCGGTCCTCACGGTGGCGGAGGTCTTCGCCGTCGCCGACTCCATCACGCCGCGCTACCGGCTGCTCGTGCTCCTGGCGGCCTTCACCACCCTGCGGTTCGGGGAGCTGGCGGCCCTGCGGCGCCGGGACGTCGACCTTGAGGGGCTGACCGTCACCGTGCGGCGCGCTCAGGCTGAGCTGCAGGACGGCCGGCTCTTCGACAAGGCGCCGAAATCCGCGGCCGGGGTGCGCTCCGTTTCCTTCCCCGCCGAGCTGCTCGACGCGGTCACGCACCACCTGGAGCACTTCGCCGCTCCCGGCCGCGACGGGCACGTCTTCGTCGGGCCGCAGGGCGGGCAACTGCGGCGGAGCAACTTCCGGGACGACTGGGTCAAGGCCCGGAAGGCTGCGGGCGTCACGGCCGAGCTGCACTTCCACGATCTTCGGCACACGGGCAACACGCTTGCGTCGACGGCCGGGGCCAGTACACGGGAGCTGATGACGCGGATGGGGCACAGCAGCTCCCGGGCCGCGCTGATCTACCAGCACATGACCAGCGACCGTGACCGGACCATCGCCGACCGACTCGGGGCCATGATCCGCGACGGTGGGGGAGGGGCCTCCGGCTAGGGGATGTGGACTCCGTGTGGACTCTAGTGGCACGCGTGTGGCACGACCCCGGACACGACGAAGGGCCAGCCTGGGAGGAAACCCCTCCTGAGCTGGCCCTTTTCTCTGTGCCCCCGGCAGGATTCGAACCTGCGACACCCGCTTTAGGAGAGCGGTGCTCTATCCCCTGAGCTACGAAGGCGGGGCTTGATCGAAACCTTGCACGGAACTGGGTGGAGTGCCCGTGGTCAGGTCTCTGGCAAGCCCTGGGCGTCCTGGGGCGACCGCTGTGGCGTGGACAGGCTGGGCCTGGTGACATGCCGCAGCGCCCGCCGGGGCGCTCGATCCACAGGGTACCGGATCGAGGCTCGGGCGGGCGTTGGTGTGGTGGGTGGTAGGACGGTCAGGCAGTGGGATCGGCAGTGGGATCGGCGGAGGGATGACTGCTTCGTGGACGGCTCGGTGCTGGTGGGGGTGGTGTTGGCGGGATGACCGATCCGGCCGTGGCGGTGCGGTCCCGGCTGTCCTTGTCCCGGGAGGCGGCGCTCCGTTCGGGCGGGCGACGGAGTGGGGGTGGGAGGGCGGGGGCCGAGTGCCGGTGTGGCACGGTCGGCGCGCCCCACGGTCATGGACCTGGCGATGCCGTGGCCCTCGTCGTCGCCCTTGTGCCGGCGGCCGGCCGGGGGGCGGAACCTGCCGCGGTTCAGGTGACCGGTCTCGTGGTCGCGCCCACCCCGCCCCGCCCCGCCCCGCCCCGGGTCGGCGTGTAGTGCGCAGGCACCAGGGCCGGTGGCCGGCTGGTCCGGGTGCACCAGGTCAGGACGGCTTCGGGGGACGATGCCCGCCAGGGCGCCGGAGGGGAGTGTGGGAGGTGCGCGGGATCTCGCGCATTTCCCTTGCCCGTGGTGTCTGGAGTGATCAGCAGGTGGCTACTTTTCTTTACCGGATCGGACGGTGGGCCTTCCGGCGGCGGCGGCTCGTGGGTGGTCTCTGGCTGGGTGCCCTGGTGCTGGCCATCGCCGCCGCCGCCCTGGCGCCGGCCGGGGAGGAGGAGGGCCTCTCCATGCCCGGCACCGAGTCGCAGAAGGCGTTCGACCTGCTGGACGAGCGCTTCCCCCAGAGCAACTCGCAGGGTGCCGAGGCCCGCCTGGTGTTCCAGGCCCCGGACGGGCAGCGGGTGACGGCCGGGGAGAACAAGGCGGCCGTCGCGGACACGCTCGGCTCGCTGGACGGGGGTGATCAGGTCGCGTCGGCCACGGACCCCTACGAGACGGGCGCTGTCAGTGAGGACGGCACCATCGCCTACTCCACGGTCACCTACACCGTGGACGCCGTCGACCTGACCGACGCGGCGAAGAGTGCCCTCGAGGATGCCGCGAGCCAGGCCCGGAACGCGGGGCTGACGGTCGAGATCGGCGGCTCGGCCCTGGACGCGGACGAGGAACCGGGCGGTACGACGGAGATCATCGGCGTGGCGGTGGCCGCGGTGGTGCTGGTCCTGGCCCTGGGGTCGCTGGTCGCGGCCGGGTTGTCGCTGCTGACCGCCTTCCTGGGGGTCGCCATCGCCTTCGGCCTGGTCTCCGCCCTGGCCGTTCCGCTGGGCCTGACCTCCACCGTCGCCATCCTGGCGCTGATGCTGGGGCTGGCGGTCGGCATCGACTACGCCCTCTTCATCACCTCCCGCTTCCGCGACGAGCGCGCCGAGGGCAGCGAGCCGGAGGAGGCGGCCGGCCGGGCGGTGGGCACCGCCGGGTCCGCCGTCGTCTTCGCCGGTGCGACCGTCTTCATCGCCCTGGTCGGACTGGGGGTCGTCGGAATCCCCGAACTCACCAAGATGGGCATGGGCGGCGCGGGTGCCGTGGCCCTTGCCGTACTCGTCGCACTGACCCTGGTTCCCGCGCTGTTCGGCTTCTTCGGCCGGCGGGTCCTTCCCCGCGCCGCCCGCAAGGCCGGCCGGCCGGGAAGCACGCACAGGGGGTCCGCCACGGCCGGCCGGCCCGGGCTCGGCACCCGCTGGGCACGGTTCGTGCTGCGTCGGCCGGTGGCCGTGCTGCTCGTCGCCGGACTCGGTCTCGGGGCGGTGGCCGTGCCGGCGCTGAGCCTCGAACTCGGGCTGCCCGGCGACGAGTCCAAGTCGGTGGAGACCACCCAGCGCCGTGCCTACGACCTGCTGTCGGAAGGCTTCGGCCCTGGCTTCAACGGCCCGTTGACCGTGGTGGTGGACCTGTCGGAGTCGGCGGACACCCGGGCCGCCACGGACGCGGTCGTCAAGACCGTGGAGGGCGTGGACGGGGTGGCGTCAGTCGGCGATCCGGTTCTCAACGAGACCGAGGACACGGCCGTTCTCACTGCCGTCCCGCGGACCGCGCCGAACAGCGGCGAGACCAAGGACCTGGTGCACGCGATCCGGGGTGCGGTGTCCGGTGTCGAGGCCGGCACGGGGGCCGGCATTCTGGTGACCGGCACCACCGCGATGAACATCGACATCTCCGAAGCCATGTCCGACGCCCTCATCCCCTATCTGACCGTGGTCATCGGACTGGCCGTGCTCCTGCTGCTGGTGGTCTTCCGCTCGGTCCTGGTCCCGGTCAAAGCCGCGCTCGGTTTCCTGCTGTCGGTGGGTGCCGCCTTCGGCGTCCTCGTCGCCGTCTTCCAGTGGGGCTGGGCGGCGGAACTGATCGGCATCGAGCAGACCGGACCGGTCATGTCGCTGATGCCGATTCTCATCATCGGCATCGTCTTCGGCCTCGCCATGGACTACGAGGTCTTCCTCCTGACCCGGATGCGGGAGGCCTACGTCCACGGCGCGTCCCCCGGTGAGGCGATCGTCGGCGGGTTCCGGCACAGCGGACGTGTGGTGGCCGCGGCTGCGATCATCATGATCAGTGTGTTCGCCGGATTCGTCGGGATGAACAGCCCGACCATCCAGACGATGGGCGTCGGCCTGGCCGCCGCCGTCGCCTTCGACGCCTTCGTGGTCCGGATGGCGATCGTGCCCGCGGTCCTGGCGCTGCTCGGCCACCGGGCCTGGTGGCTGCCTCGTATCCTGAACCGTGTGCTGCCGAATGTGGATGTCGAGGGTGAGGCACTGAGCAAGGCCGTCCCGGCCTCCGCGACCGTGCAGGACGGGGCCGTGCCGGACGCGGCGGTGCGGCGGCTCCCCGTCGGCCGGGACTGAGCCGAGCAGGCCATGACGAAACCGGGTGGCGGTGGCCGGCGAACACGTGGCGCGTGGGCGCGGGAGGGAGCGATCACCGCGACGGCGTTCGCGTTCTGTCTGCTCGGCGGGGTGATACAGGTCGATGACACCCTGTCAGCGCCGTCTGCCGCCGCCTACGTCGTCGCCGTGGTGTCCTGTGCCGTGCTGCCGGTGCGGCACCGGGCACCCCTGGCCGCTCTGGCGGCCACGACCGCGTTCGGCGTGCTGGTGCCGCTCCTGGGCCTCCTGCTCACCCCGCTCATCGTGGCCCCCGCCATGGTCACCGCCTATTCCTACGCGCTCGCCGTACGCACCGAACGCCGCGCGGCGGGCGCGGTGTTGTTCGTGTCCGCGGCACTGGCCGCCTCCGTCCCCCTGGGCGGGGACTTCTCGTGGAAGGACGCGAGCAGGATGGGGGTGATGGCGGTGTTCCCGCTGGTGGCCGGCGTGCTCGGATACTCGGTGCAGAACCGGCGCGCCTACCTGGCGGCCGTGGAGGAGCGGGCCCGGCGGGCCGAGCAGAGCCGGGACAGTGAGGCGCGCCGGAGAGTCGCCGAGGAGCGGGTGCGTATCGCCCGCGAGCTGCACGATCTCGTCGCCCATCAGATCACCCTGGCCAACGCGCAGGCCATGGTCGCCGCCCACCTCTTCGACGCCCGCCCGGAGCAGACCCGCAAGAGCCTGGCGGAGCTCGTCGCGACCACCTCCGACGCGCTCGACGACCTGCGGGCCACGGTCGGTCTGCTGCGCCAGTCCGGGGACGCGGCCACGCCCGCCGAACCGGCACCCGGGCTGTCCGGGCTCCCCACGCTCCTCGAGTCCTTCCGCCGCGCGGGTCTGGAGGTGTCGGTACACCAGGAGGGCTCGGCCAGACCACTGGCGCCGGGAGTGGATCTCACCGCCTACCGCATCGTCCAGGAGGCACTGACCAACGTGACCAAACACGCCGGCACCGGGAACGCCGAGGTGCGCCTCGCCTGGAACCTCGATCAACTGACCATCAGCGTCGCCGACGACGGGAAGGGCTCCCGTACGGCGTCGGCCGCGTCCGCCCCGCCCGGTGGGTCCATGGCGTCGCATCGGCCGCCCGGTTACGGTCTGATCGGTATGCGTGAACGCGCCACCGCGGTCGGGGGACACCTCTTCGCGGGCAGGCGCCCGGAGGGCGGCTTCCTCGTCTCCGCCCGGCTGCCCCTGCCACCCGTCAAGGACGACACTCCGCGCAGAACTGACGGCACGACGCCGGTCGTCGGGGGACGGACGTCTGACGGAGCGACGGGCAGGGACCGGACGGGCGACGGAGAGGCCGGGGGCACGCCGTGACGTACCGGGTGCTCCTCGCCGACGATCAGGCCCTGCTGCGTGGCGCCTTCCGGATACTTCTCGACAGCGCCGACGACATCGCCGTGGTCGGCGAGGCGGCCGACGGCAGGGAGGCGGTGAGACTGACCCGGGAGTTGCGCCCGGACGTCGTGGTCATGGACATCCGCATGCCCGGGGTGGACGGGCTCACCGCCACGGCGGAGATCTGCGCGGACCCGGAACTGCGGGCCAGCCGCATCCTGATCCTCACCACGTACGAGACCGACGAGTACGTCGCTCAGGCGCTGCGCGCGGGGGCCGGCGGCTTCATCGGCAAGGGCATCGGGGCCGAGGAACTGCTGGACGCCGTGCGCACCATCGCCGATGGCGACACTCTTCTGTCTCCCACCGCCACCCGCTCCTTGGTGGCCCGTTTCCTGGCCACACCGGAGCCGGTTCCGTCGGGCCGGTCCGCACAGCTCGCCGCGCTCACCCCGCGGGAACGGGAGATGGTGGCCGCGGTCGCGACCGGTCTGTCCAACCAGGAGATCGCCGACCGGATGTTCCTCAGCCCTTTCACCGTCCGCGCCCACGTACAGCGGGCGATGACGAAACTGGAGGCCCGCGACCGGGCGCAACTGGTCGTCATCGCCTACCGGACGGGCCTGGCCCGTGCCGCCCCCGACGGCGGCACGGACCACCTGTCGTAATCCGGGACCAGGAGCGCCACCGGGGGCGTGCGCGGCTTGTCGCGCACGCCCCTTCATGGGTGGGGTGACCTGTGGGTCGGGCGGGTTGCCGGCCGTTTCCGCGGCCCGTCGGGCCGGGCCGTCCACGCACGTGGTCGCGCGTACGGCGTGGGGGTCCGACCCGGGTGACACAGGCGCCGGCCCGCGGGAAGCAGCGCCGTTGACCGGCGGTCACGCGGGAGTCCGGCTGGAGTGCCGGGTCACGGTGCCGGGTCACGGTGTCGGGTCACGGTGTCGGAGCGAACTCGGGCAGCGTGAGGGCCGAGTGGGCCGGGCGGGCGGTCGCGGAGGGCATGGTGGTGAGGCCACGCAGCATGGTGTTGCGTCGCTCCAGGGCCCGCCTTGTGGTGGGGAAGAGCGTGGCCGCACCGTTGTCGACCAGTGCCTGGTTCATCGCCACGAACTCGCGAAGGCCGCGTTCGTAGGCGGCGAAGGCCGCGGTGTGGTTCCGTTCCCCGGCGAGGGAGTGGGCAAGCACGTAGGCACCGACCAGGGCGAGGCTCGAGCCTTGCCCGGTGAGGAACGAGGGTGCGTAGGCGGCGTCGCCGACGAGCGCGACACGGCCGCTGGACCAGTGGGGCATGCGGATCTGACCGGCCGTGTCGAAGAACAGGTCATCCGCGTCGCGCAGGGCGGTGACCATGCCGGGAACCTCCCATCCCGCGCCCGCGAAAGTCGTGGCGACCAGGTCCCGCTGGGCGTCGGGGGTGCGGAGGGCGTCGGCCGGCGGCTCCGGTTGGTGGAAGTTCAGGAAGGCGTGCAGCTCGTCGCTGTCGCCGACGGCGTAGAGAGCAGCGGCTTTCCCCGGGGTGTTCCACACCACGACCTCGCGGGAGAGCCCGAAGGTGTTCGGCATGGTGAAGATGGCGAAGCAGTACCCGAGGTAGCGGTGGAACCGTTCTTCGGGGCCGAACAGGGAGTCCCGAGTGTGTGAGTGCATGCCGTCGGCGCCGACCACCAGGTCGAACGAGCGCCGCCGCCCACTGCGGAAGGTGACGTCGACGCCGTGTGCGGACTGGTCGAGGGTGTCGATGGAGTCGTGGAACAGGAACTCCACGTCGTCGCGGACCGAGGCGTAGAGGATCGCGGCCAGATCCCCGCGCCGCACCTCGAGGTCCTGTCCCCCGACACCGTCGGCGACGGCACGCGGGGTGAGTGAAACCACCTCACTGCCATCGGCGTTGAGGAAGGTGGCGCGACGCGAGTCGATATGCGCGTCCCGCAGTCGCGGCAGTATTCCCATCCGCCGGACCACCTCTGTCGCGGTACCGCGGATGTCGATCGGGTAGCCACCGTCGCGCAGTGCGCCTGCCTTCTCCACCACGGTGACCGCGCATCCGGACCGGTGCAGCCAGTACGCCAACGTGGGTCCGGAGATACTGGCCCCGGAGATCAGAACCCTGCGCCTCGCGGTGGTGCTCACGGCCGTCGACGGACCCGTGGGTGTCATGCCCGTGGGTGTCATGCCTGGACCTCTTTCCTCGTGATACGGACGACGAGCAGGGACAGCGCGGCGACGAGGCCGGCAACGACGAAGCCTGTGGCGAAGGCCGACTCGGCCGGTTGACCCGTCATCGTCCCGACCCCGGTGTCGAGGATCGCGCCGGCGACCTGGGCGCCCAGGGCGACGCCGATCACGCGGGTGACCACGAGCAGGCTGGTGGCGATGCCGATGTCCTTGGTGTCGATGGCCGTGGCGGTGCCGGCGAGCAACGCCGTGGTTCCGGCTCCCGCGGCGAACGCGGTCAGCACTTTCGCGAGGACGAGCTGCCATTCCGCGCTGTGCAGCGAGGCCAGGGTGATCAACGTGACCGCCGTGACGACGGTGCCCACGACGACCACGGCACGTGAACCGAAGCGCCGTGCCGCGATCCCCCCGACCGAATCGCTGACCACACCGGCGATCGCGCCGGGCAGCAGGAACAGTCCGATGTCCGTGGTGCCGGCTCCGAAGCCGTAGCCGTCGGCCGGTGCCGCGAACAGCTGTGGGAGGAGGAAGAGCACCATGCCGGAGCTGGCGCTGATGACGAAGGTGAGCACACAGGCGTTCCACACCGCGGGCTGTGCCAGCATGCGGAGATCGACCATCGGCGAGGCTGCCCGGCGCTCGACGACGACCCACCCGGTCGCGAGGGCGGCCACGACCACCACGATGGCACCGGTCACGAGGGGCGGCACGCCGCCGTCCCTCGTCACCGTCACCAGCCCGAGCATGAACGCGAGCAACGTGGCACTGAGCAGAACCGTGCCGGGCCAGTCGATCCCGCCGTCCGATGACACCGGCGGATCGTGCGGCATCAGCCGGCTCACGACCCAGGTCGTCACGATGATCACAATCGTCGGCAGGGCGAACATCCACTGCCAGGACAGTCCTTCCGCGATCGGCCCGGCAAACAGCATGCCCACCATGCTGCCGCCCGTGAACAGCGCGACGACCAGTCCGATCGCCACCTGCGACTCCCCTGTCGTGAGGTGTTTGCGCACCAGGATGAAGGAGAGGGGCAGCGCACCCACCATGACGCCCTGCAACACCTGACCGAGCAACAACACCGGCAGGTTCGGCGCCAGGCCGGCCATCAGACCACCCACCGAGACCACGGCCATCAGCCGGATCAGCACCCGCTTTCCGCCGTAGCGGTCGCCGAGTGTGCCCGCGACGGGTGTGATGACCGCGCCGGTGATGAGTAGCGCGTTGCCGATCAGAGCGCCTTCGGCGGGACTGACCCCCAGCTCACGTTGCAAGAGTGGGAGCGCGGGCTCCACCACTGACTGCAGGGTGCCGAGGGCGAGTGCCAGGATGCCGAGGGCACCGATCGACAGCCACCCGATGCGGACCGGGGAGACCACGTCTTCGTTGACGGGTGTCGTCTTCACCGGCGCCCGCCCAGCGGTTCGCACGCCTTCCGCGACGCGGTACCCGGTAAGGGGAGCCACGGACCGCGCACGGGCGGGCGCCACCGGAGGGCCCACCGTCCGGTCCGGTAAGAAAGAGTCGCCACCTGCTGATCACTCCAGACACCACAGGACATGAGGAATGCGCGGGATCCCGCGCGCCTTCCACACTTCCCTCCGGCGCCCTGGCGGGCATCGTCCCCCGCAGCCGTCCTGACCTGGTGCGTCCGGACCAGCGGCCCACCGGTCCTGGTGCCTACGCACTACGAGGACGACGGGGCCGGTGTCAGCTCGGGGTGGTCCGTGTCACCCGGACCCGGTACCGCTGTTCCCCGGATGCCACCACCGCCACGCGGATCCCCTCGCCGCGGTCCACGAAGCTCTCGCCCGGCGCGAAGGTCGCGTCCGAGAGCTCCGCGTGCACGTTGGGGGAGCGGGTACAGCCGCCGCTGTCCCGGGTGGCGTCGTAGACGGTGATCGGGCCCATGCCCGTGTCCACGTCGGCGTCGACGCGGTAGACGAGGATGCCGGGGCGGCAGACCGCCTCGTCGTTGCCGGCGCGGGTGCGCAGCTCCACGGCGTAGCCGGAGTGGGCGTCCACGGGGATGAAGACGAGCTTCGGGCCGCCCGACCGGGCCAGCGGAGTGAGCACGTACTCCCGCGTGCCCCGGCTCGCCGCGCAGCCGACCTGGGACGCGTCCAGCCAGCCCAGCTTCCACTTGTGCCAGGCGAGGAAGTCGTTGTTGGCGCCCCAGTCCTCGCTCATGATGTCCCAGTGGCCCACCGCGCCGCCGCCCTCGGCGGTGTACAGGTCGGGCAGGCCGAAGACGTGGCCGTTCTCGTGCGGCAGGACGCGGTAGCCGGTGCGGTCGTAGGAGCCGGAGCCGTCGTCCTGGCGGGAGTAGACGAAGGACGCGTTGGAGACGGCGACGCCGTCCGCGCTCGGCGCCTGCCGGTTGCCGGCGAAGGTGACGGACAGGACGGTGTCGAGGGCTGCCGGGCCGGCGTTGGGGGTCACCAGCACGTTCAGCAGGTCGTACGCCTGGAAGTCCACCTCGGGATCGGCCTCCGCCACGATGTCGTGGACCAGTTCGCGGTAGCCGGGGTCGAAGGGGGCGCCGCGCTCTATGCCGTACGCGCGGAAGGACTTGGGCATGCGCAGCCAGTCGGGGACGGGGATCTCGGGGCGGTAGTCGAGGCGGCCGTAGGAGCTGGTGGCGAACCATTCCCGGGTCTGGGGGAAGAACTCCCGGTACCGGTCGAGGGCGTCGCCCTCCCCCGGCGCGTCGGAGAAGTCGATCATCAGCGTGAGGGCGCGGACCGTGCCGGTGGAGCGGGTGTAGCCGGGGGCCGTGGGGATGCCCTCGGACATCTGGACCTCCCGCTCGCTGCTGATCATGCAGGGACCGTGGGCGGAGGTGCGGGAGAGGGTGCTCGGTCCGGCGCCGGAGGCGGAGGTGCCGGGGGAGAGGTGGCCGTTGCCGGCCGAGGTGCACAGGGCGAGGGTCAGGGCGGACACGGATGCCAGGGCGGCCAGGCGGCGCGGGGATATCCGGCGTCGGCTCGGCTGCGGCTGCATGCGGGGACCTCCGCTCCACACGGCAGCCGCCGGTCTCCGACTGCACCCTCTCGATCACCCTGCGTCGCCGGGTGGGGGAGCGCTCGCCGGGAGGGCCGATCGTGCGGCACCTGCCACTGGAAGATGTGGCGTGGATCACAGGGGAAGTTCTCGGGCGGGGAAATAAGCGGGGACCCTTTCCCCGTTTGAATCTGTGTCCGCGCGAAGCGGGGAATCACTCCCCGGATTCGTCAGGGCGCAGGCACAGCGGTGGGGCGGCCGGCCAGACAGTGGCGGGACGGCCGACCGGCCGCACAACAGCAGGACAACCGGCAGGCCACACATCCGAGGAGTGCACCGTGCAGACCGCGACCCCTGTCACGCGCAAGGCGCCCCGGCCCCGCGCCGACGCCCTGCGCAACCGGGAGCGGATCGTCACCGCCGCCCGGGAGATGTTCGTCGAGTTCGGGCCGGACGTGCCGCTCGACGAGGTCGCCCGCCGGGCAGGCGTCGGCAATGCCACGGTGTACCGCAACTTCCCCGACCGCGACGCGCTGGTGCGCGAGGTCGTCTGTTCCGTGATGGACCGTACGGTGCGGGCGGCCGAGCGGGCGCTGGGCGAGACCGGGGACGCCTTCGAGGCGCTCGGGCACTTCGCGCACACGGCCGCCGACGAGCGGATCGGCGCGCTGTGCCCGATGATCTCCAGCACCTTCGACCAGCACCACCCCGACCTGGAGGACGCACGCCGGCGAGCCGAGAGCCTCGTCGCACAGCTGATGGACCGCGCCAAGGCGGCCGGTCAGCTCCGTGCCGACGTGGAGTACGGCGATCTGATGGTGGGCGTCGCCCAGCTGAGCCGGCCCCCGGCCGGTACCGGCTGCATGAGCGCCGACCGCTTCGTCCACCGCCATCTGCAGTTGTTCCTGGACGGGATGCGGGCACCTGCCCCGGGCGTCCTGCCGGGTTCGGCCGTGACCGTGGAGGATCTGCGCTGCTGAGCGAGCCCTGACGCCACCTCCGCGCCGCCCGTCCTGATCGCGGGCTTCGCCTCGAACGGCCGTCCCGGGGACGGGCCGTTCGTTGAAGACACCTGATTTTTCCTTACACAGTCTCGATTTCCGTCACACGTACCGAAATGGGTACCCCCATGTCTGAAACAGTCCCAACGGCCGGAAAGGCCCTGAGCAGCGGCCCGGACGCCAACCGCTGGAAAGCGCTCGTCTTCATCGCGCTCGCCCAGCTGATGGTCGTCCTCGACGCCACCATCGTGAACATCGCCCTGCCCTCCGCCCAGCAGGACCTGGGCATCTCGGACGGCAACCGCCAGTGGGTGGTCACCGCCTATGCCCTCGCCTTCGGTGGTCTGCTGCTGTTCGGCGGCCGGATAGCCGACCTGTGGGGGCGCAAGCGGGCCTTCGTGCTGGGTCTGGGCGGATTCGCGCTGGCCTCCGCGCTCGGTGGCGCGGCCACCAACGAGGCCATGATGTTCGGCGCCCGTGCGCTGCAGGGCGCGTTCGGCGCGCTGCTCGCGCCCGCCGCGCTGTCCCTGCTCGCGGTGATGTTCACCGACGGCAAGGAGCGTGCCAAGGCGTTCGGCATCTACGGCGCGATCGCCGGTGGCGGTGGTGCCGTGGGCCTGATCCTCGGCGGTTTCCTCACCGAGTACCTGGACTGGCGCTGGACGTTCTTCGTGAACATCCCGTTCGCCGTCGTGGCCGCGGCCGGCGCGTACTTCGTCATCCGTGAGCCCGCGGGCGGCCGCAACCGCTCGCCGCTGGACATCCCCGGCGTGGTGCTGTCCACCGTGGGCCTGGTGGCGCTCGTCTACGGCTTCACCCGCGCGGAGTCCGAGGGCTGGAGCGACTCCGTCACGGTCGGTATGTTCGTCGCGTCCGCCGTGCTGCTGGCCGCCTTCGTGGTCGTGGAGTCCAGGGTCAAGGCGCCGCTGCTGCCCCTGCGCGTGATCACCGAACGCAACCGCGGCGGGGTCTACCTCTCGCTGGGCCTGGCGATCATCGCGATGTTCGGCCTGTTCCTCTTCCTCACCTACTACCTGCAGGTCGTGAAGGGGTACTCGCCCGTCAGGACCGGATTCGCCTTCCTGCCGATGATCGCGGGCATGATCGTGGGTTCGACGCAGATCGGCGCCCGGCTGATGACCCGGGTCGCGCCCCGGCTGCTGATGGGCCCCGGTTTCCTGGTCGCGGCGCTCGGCATGCTGTTGCTGACCCAGCTGGAGATCGACACCTCCTACACGGCCGTGCTGCTGCCCGGCATGCTGCTGCTCGGTCTGGGCATGGGTACGGCGTTCATGCCGGCCATGTCGCTGGCCACCCTGGGTGTGGAGCCGCGTGACTCCGGTGTCGCCTCCGCGATGGTCAACACCTCGCAGCAGGTGGGCGGCGCGATCGGTACGGCCCTGCTGAACACGATCGCCGCCTCGGCCACCACGTCCTACGTCGCCGACCACATCGGCGGCGCCACGAGCCGGTCCCAGCAGCAGCTGGTCCAGCTCCAGGGGCAGGTGCAGGGCTACACCAGCGCGATCTGGTTCGCGGTCGGGATCCTGGTGGCGGCCGCGGCCATCGCCGTGGTCCTGATCAACGCGGGCCGGCCGGGCGGCACCGCGGTCGCCGGGTCCGCCGACGAGTCCGCCGACCACGAGATGGCGGTGCCGGTGGCCGTGCACTGACGGTCCGTCCACCCTTCACCACCGTACGGAGGAGGAGGGGACGCCTCCTCCGTACGGCTCCCCGGACCTGCCCCGGCTCCCGCCTCGTCAGCGGAGCCAGGGCAGGTCCGCACCCGCTTCGCTCGGCTGAAGTCCCTCGGCGACGATCCGCATGATCTCGCCGAGGGACTTCTGCTGTTCCGGGGTGAGCCGGTCGAACACGGCCTGGCGTACGGCGTCCACATGGCCGGGGGCGTGCCGGCGCAGCACCTCCTGGCCCTCGTCCGTCAGTACGGCGAACTGGCCCCGCTTGTCGGAGGGGCAGTCCTCGCGGCGTACCCAGCCGCTCTTCTCCAGCCGGGCGACGGCGTGCGAGAGGCGGGAGCGGGTGATCTTCGCGGACATCGCCAGCTCCGTCATCCGCAGGCGCCGGTGCGGGGCCTCGGCGAGCTTGACCAGTAGCCCGTAGTACACGTGCGGCATTCCCGCGTCACGCTGGAGCTGACGGTCGAGGTGGTCTTCCAGGAGTGTGCTGGCGTCGATGTACGCGCGCCAGACGCGCTGTTCCTCGTCGGTGAGCCAGCGTGGTTCCTCGGCGTCCGCCGATGTGGGTGCCGTCTTCATGTACTCCACTGTACGGCGAACCTCCTTGAATGTTAAACAAAACTGGCGTACGGTCGGTGGTGGAAGTTGAGAGTTCAAATAACGCCAGTAACCTCCGGTGATCCGGGGGGAGCCTGCCGAAGGGAGTCGCCGTCATGACCGCCGCCACTCAGGAACGCATGCCCGCGCTCTACCTCAGCCACGGCGCCCCGCCCCTGGCCGACGATCCCGTCTGGCCCGGTGAGCTGGCCGCCTGGTCGGCGAACCTGCCCCGCCCGACGGCGATCCTCGTCGTCTCCGCCCACTGGGAGGAGGCCCCGCTCGCCCTCGGCGCCACCGGGACGGTCCCCCTCGTCTACGACTTCTGGGGCTTCCCCGAGCACTACTACCAGGTGACCTACGGAGCCCCCGGAGCCCCGGCCCTCGCCGACTCCGTGCGCAAGCTGCTGCGCGCCCCGGGCACGCCCGTGCAGGACGTCCCCGACCGGGGCCTGGACCACGGCGCGTACGTGCCGCTGGTCGAGATGTATCCCGGGGCCGACATCCCGGTGCTCCAGGTGTCCATGCCGACGCTGGACCCGGTGAAGCTGATGGAGATCGGACGCAGGCTCGCACCGCTGCGGGACGAGGGCGTGCTGATCATCGGCTCCGGGTTCTTCACCCACAACCTGGCCGCCCTGCGCCAGGGCGGCGTCCCCGCCTGGTCGGCCGAGTTCGACGCCTGGGGCAGGGAGGCCCTCCGGGCGCGGGACGTGGACGCGCTGCTGGACTTCACCCACAAGTCCCCGGCGGGCCTGCTCGCCCACCCGCGCACCGAGCACTTCGCCCCCCTCTTCGTGACCATGGGCGCCGCGGACGCCGCCGGCGAGCTCGGGGAACAGAAGTCCGTGATCGACGGGTTCTGGATGGGGCTGGCGAAGCGGTCGGTGCAGTTCGGCTGAGCCGCGGGGAGGCGTGGTCACGGCGAGGCCCGGAGCTCCTTCTCGTACCAGGCCACGTCCCACCAGCGGCCGAACTTGCGCCCCACCTCGCGGTAGGTGCCGACGTGCCGGAAACCGAAGCGCTCGTGCAGACGTGCCGAGGCGTCGTTCGGCTGGGCGATGCCGGCGTAGGCGCGGTGCAGGCCCTCGCTCTCCAGGGCCTCGAAGAGAGCGTGGTAGAGCAGGGTGCCGATGCCGCGCCCGCCGGCATCCGGGGCGACGTAAACCGTCGTCTCCACGGAGGTCGCGTAGGCGGGCTTGGGGCGGAAAGGGCTGGATGTGGCGTACCCCAGAATCCGCCTCGGACCCGCGCCCGTGGCAACCATCAGGCGGTACGGGCCGTCTACAGGGTGGGAGAGCAGCCAAGGGCGGCGCTCCTTCGGGGTGAACGGCGAGGTGTCGAATGTGATCGCCGTCTCACGTACGTAGTGGTTGTACAGGTCGGTGAGGGCCGGCAGGTCGGCCTCCGCGCCCGGTCTGACCTGGACCTCCGCGTGCTCCGACGGCATCGCACCTCCCCGCGTGGCCCGACAGGGTACTGCATGATCAGAAAATTCGGGGGTCGGGAGGGGAATTCTGTCCGGATTCCAGTCGTTGTTTCCTACGGATGCGGGCACCCGAAGCAGAGTCCGGAAGAGACCTGAAGAACGTGCCGGGCGTCCGCAGGACCACCCGCTGACCTCACCATCGCAAGGGAGCTCGCATGGCAACCCGTGCCGTCGCCCGTAGTAAGTCCGCCTCCGGCGAGACGGCCGACGCGGCAAGCAGTGTTCGCGCCCATGGCGGCGAGATCGCCGATCGCGACCTGGTCGGCATGTACCTCGACGAGATCGCGCGCACGCCGCTGCTCGACGCCGCCAAGGAAGTCGAGCTGTCCCAGATCATCGAAGCGGGTGTGTTCGCGAAGCAGATCCTCGACGGCGTCGAGAAGAACAAGGCCGGGGCCACCCCGGAGGAGCTCCACGCCCTGTTCGACGCGAGCGAGCGGGCGAAGGACATCTTCATCCGCTCCAACCTCCGCCTGGTCGTCGCCGTGGCCCGCCGGTATCCCCGCAGCGGCCTGCCGCTCCTCGACCTGATCCAGGAGGGCAACGCCGGGCTGGTGCGCGCGGTCGAGAAGTTCGACTACCGCAAGGGCTTCAAGTTCTCGACGTACGCCACCTGGTGGATCCGTCAGGCCATCACGCGGTCGATAGCCGACCAGTCGCGCACCATCCGTCTGCCCGTCCACCTGGTGGAGGAGCTGGGCCGGATACGGCGCGTGCAGCGCGAGTTCAACCGTGAGCACGGCCGGGACCCGGAGCCCACGGAGATCGCCGCCGAGCTCGGCTCCACACCGGAGCGTGTCACCGACGTGCTCGACTGGGCCCGTGACCCGGTCTCGCTGAACATGTCGGTGGACGACCAGGGCGAGACCCAGTTCGGTGACCTCCTGGAGGACACCTCGGCGGTGTCGCCGGAGCAGTCGGTGCTGACGCTGCTGCGCAGCGAGGAGCTCGACGACCTGATCGGCCGCCTCGACCAGCGCACGGCCTCCATCATCAAGATGCGTTACGGCATAGAGGACGGCCGCGAGCGCACACTGACCGAGGTCGGCAAGGAGCACGGCCTGACCCGCGAGCGCATCCGCCAGATCGAGAAGCACGCGCTGCTGGAGCTGAAGAAGCTGGCCCGCGACACCGGCTTCGAATCGGCCGCGTGAGCACCGGCTTCGCCGCGCCGGGGTGGCGGCCGCGTCCGTCGCGGTAGCGTGAACACCCCGGCCGCGTACGCCGGGTGGCGAAAGAGCGCGCAAAACATGGCTGTTCCCCGCCGCTTCAACCCGCTGGGCCGAGGGAACAAGAATCCAGAGCCCAGGAATGCGGACCTCGGGGACGGCCCCCGGATCCCCATGAGCCACGTCCCGACGCACAACCCCCCCGGCGCCGGGACTTCCCAAGGCCGGGTTCGGCGTCCCTCCCCCCGGGCGCCGGACCCGGCTTTCCGCGTCCCGCGGCTGACAGCGGGTCACCCCGAACCTGAACCCCGGGGTGGCCCGCCAGATGGCAGATTGTGCCACATGGGCATAGCCTGCCGGGCGTGAGCAGCACCACCCCGACCCCGCCCCTTCCGCCCCGCGCGCTGTCGCTGACCGAGCGGCGCAAGGCCGAGACCCGTATGGAGATCGCCCGCGCGGCGGCCGGCCTTTTCGTCCGGCAGGGGCTGAGGGCCACCCGTGCCGAGGACATCGCCCAGGCGGCCGGTGTCGCCCCGCGCACCTTCTACCGGTACTTCGCCAGCAAGGAAGAGGCCATCGGCCCGCTCTACGCGACCGGTGCGCAGCGCTGGGTCGAGGCGGTGCGCATCGCCCCCGCCGAGGTGCCGCTGCCGCAGGTCCTTGAGGACGCCGTGCGCCATACGCTGACGCCCGGCCTCGGAGTGTCGGTGGCCTCCTGGAACCGGGTCCGCGCCCTGATCCGGCTGGCGCAGGCGAACCCGCCCCTGGGCAGGGTGTGGGCGGAGGCGTGCCAGACGTCGGAGCGGAGCCTGACGCAGGTGCTGGCGGAGCGGCTGACGGCCGCTCACGTCCCCTACGACGGCGACAACGTTGCCGACCGCAGCCGGCTGGGCTTCGCCGCGGCTGTCGCGAGTGCGGCCGTGCGCACGGCCATGGAGAGCTGGGCGGCGGGCGACGGGCTCGCGGAGGGGCCCCAGGGGCCGGCCGAACTGGCCGTGGCCAACCTGGCGGCGCTACGGGACTTCCCGTGGCGGACCTGACACCCGCCGGGACGCGGGTGCACGGGCGGCCCGCCGCCGTGTCGCCGGTTGCCGTTGTCTGTCGTGGCTCGGCGGCCTCGATGGGCCTGCGTCCGGCCTGCTCCCGTCGCCTGGGCGCGGTGTAGTGCACCGCGCTGCCGGTGGCGTCGGCCGTCGTTGGTCACGGTCCGTCGGCGCCCGGCGCCGCACGGCTCATCCGTGCGCCCAGTTCCCTTACGGCAGCGACGAGTTCGGCAGGCTCGTGCACGGTGAAGTCGTGACCCAGCATCGCCAGGCGTACCGCCATCCAGTTCTTGGCGTCGCTCACCGTCGCCCGCAGCCGGCAGCTGTCCTCGTCCAGCGGCTCGGGCGTACCCAGCCAGCCCGGGAGGCGGGCGGCGACCGTCGCCGCCGGCGCGGCGAAGGTGACGACCATGTCGTACGACTCCTGCGCCCGGTACATGGACCGGCGCAGGTACTCCGCGGCGCTCCCCGTCGGCAGCTCCCTCGGCGTGAACCGTGCTCCGGTCGCGAAGGGGTCGCTCACCCGGTCGACGCGGAACGTCCGCCAGTCCGCGCGGTCGAGGTCGTACGCCACGAGGTACCAGCGCCGCCCGGTCGACACCAGCCGGTACGGCTCCGTCACCCGCCGGGACTCCGTGCCGTCGGCCGCCCGGTAGGCGAACCGGAGCCGCTCGTGCCCGGCCACCGTGGAGGCCATCACGGTCAGCGTCTCCGGTGCGATCGTCGCACCGTCGCCGCTGGTCAGCGGGGTGGTCGCGGCCTGCAGCGTGCTGACCCGGTGGCGCAGCCTGCCGGGCAGCACCTGCTCCAGTTTCGCCAGCGCACGCACGGACGCCTCGTCCACGCCCTCCAGCGCGTGCCCGGCCCCGGCCCGCAGCCCGACCGCGATGGCCACCGCCTCCTCGTCGTCGAGCACCAGGGGAGGCATCGCCTTGCCGGCGACGAGCCGGTAGCCGCCGTCCGCGCCGAGGGTCGCCTGCACGGGATAGCCGATCTCGCGCAGCCGGTCGATGTCCCGCCGGATGGTGCGGCGGGAGACCCCGAGCCGGTCGGCCAGCTCGCCACCGGGCCACTCGCGGGGTGTCTGGAGGAGGGAGAGAAGGGCCAGGAGCCGTGCCGGAGTGTCCGTCGTCATGCTTTGAGGATGCCGCAGAAGTAGGACCTGAACTGACCTAGATGGGTCATAGCTTGCGGGACATGACCTTCACCGACACCCCGCACGCCCCACAGCCCGCGGCGGGCGACCGCCGCCGCTGGTTCGCGCTGGCGATCGTGATGACCGCGGCGTTCATGGACCTCGTCGACGTCACGATCGTCAACATCGCGATCCCGTCCATCCAGCGCGACGAGGGCGCCACCTTCAGCCAGATCCAGTGGATCACCGCCGGTTACGCGCTGGCCTTCGCCGCCGGGCTCGTCACCGGCGGCCGGCTCGGCGACATCCACGGTCGCAAGCGGATCTTCCTCATCGGGATCGGCGGCTTCACCCTCGCCTCCGCGCTGTGCGGGTTCGCGGTGAACCCGGAGATGCTGGTCGCCTCCCGCATCCTGCAGGGCGCCATGGCGGCGCTGATGGTGCCGCAGGTGCTGTCGATCGTGCACGCGACCTTCCCGGCCCACGAACGCGGCAAGGTGTTCGGGCTGTTCGGCGCGATCGTCGGCCTGGGAGCGGTGTCCGGACCGCTGCTCGGCGCGCTGCTGACGGAGTGGGACCTGTTCGGTCTCGGATGGCGGCCGATCTTCCTGATCAACCTGCCGGTCGGCGTCGCGGGCCTGGTCCTCGGCAGCCGCTTCATCACCGAGTCGAAGGCGCCGCGCGCCCTGAGGCTGGACCTGGTGGGGGTCGCGCTGGTGACGCTGGGTCTGCTGATGCTGCTCTACCCGCTCACCCGCGGCCGTGAGCTGGGCTGGCCGCTGTGGGGGTACGTGTCGATGGCGGGCGCGCTGGTGGTGTTCGGAGCGCTGGTGGCGTACGAGCGGGCCAAGGGCGCGCGGGACGGCTCACCGCTGATCGAGCTGTCGCTGTTCCGGGTGAAGAGCTTCGCGGCGGGCATCGCGGTGCAGACGGTGTTCGGCATCGGCCTCGGCATCTTCTTCCTGGTGTGGACGCTGTACATGCAGATCGGCCTGGGCTGGAGCGTGCTGCGGGCCGGGCTGACCGGGGTGCCGTTCTCCGTGGCGGTGTCCGTGGCGGCCGGGATGTCGGTGCAGCTGCTGGTCCCGCGTTACGGGCGCAAGGTGCTCCAGGCGGGCGCACTGGTGATGGCGGCCGGTGTGCTGATCTACCTGTGGGAAGCGGAGCGGTACGGCCAGTCCATCGCCTCCTGGCAGATGGCACTCCCACTGGTGGTCATGGGCGCCGGCATGGGGCTGATCGTGGCTCCGCTGACCGACGCGGTGCTGTCCGAGGTGCCGCGTGAGCACGCCGGGTCGGCCTCGGGGCTGATCAACACCGTGCAGCAGATGGGCAATGCGCTGGGTCTCGGCCTGGTGTCGGTGGTGTTCTTCGGTGTGATCGACGAGCGGCTCGCCCCGGCCGAGGTGGGCCCGGCCTTCGTGGACGGGTTCCAGCACGCGCTGGGCTGGGTGGCCGGGGTGATGGGCCTGATCTTCCTGCTGATGTTCGCGCTGCCGAAGCGCCCGGCCCAGCACGTGGAGGGGGCGCAGGAGGCACCGGTGGCGGTGGAGAAGGAGCCGGTGCCCGTGTCCTGAACCGACGGAGGGCGACGGGCGGGGCCCGGACCGGCATCCAGTGGATCCACTGGGCGCCGGTCCGGGCCCCGCCCGTGTCTCGTGCGGGAAAAGAACGGACAACCGGACGGAACGGGAGAACGGCAAGGCCGCCTGGGTCCTGGGTGCCTCCTGGTCGCCATCGCCGCGGGTGTCTGCGTCAACGCGGCCCTGGTGATCGTCCTCAAGGGGCTGCGCAAGCCGACTCCGCTCACTCCGGGGGCGCGTCGGTGCGGCCGTCGGAGAGCAGGGAGCCCGTGGTCGCGTAGATCCACGGCGATGCGTCCATTTGGGTAGGTGTGGGCGGTTCATGCCTAGTGCGATATAGATCACGATCCTCACGGTCCGGGGCTCAAAGTCCCGGACCGTGGTGTGTACTGGGCCGCATGTCTGAGCATGAGACGAGTCCGCGGACGACGGGCGCCACCGTCCTCACCCTGGTGGCCGTGGCCTGCGCGGCGGGTCTGGCCGACGTCCTGCGGCGACGACGGGAGCGGGCACGCGAGCGCGCGCGAGGGCACGCGGAGTCCACCCGGGCGCATGTGCCCCACGGCATCCCGACGATCCCCCGACAGCGGCGGACCGGACCGCGGGCGGAAGCGGTACGGCTCACCGACGCGGAACGCGACGCCTTCGTCGGGCTGGTACGGCGCTTCGGCGAGAACGGCTGAGCCGCACACCGTCCTCCGGAGCCCGTCAGCCCGTCAGAGGACCTGTGCGGCCCGGCGCTCCATCGCGTCCCGCGCCGCGTCCTCGCTGGTGTACACCTCGCACATGTGCCGGCCGTCCGGCGTGAGAGTGTGTTCGACCTCCCACAGGGACAGCTCAGCGCCGTCCCCCAGCAGGAACGCGTGCTCGTAGAGCGAGAAGCACAGTGCCGGCCGCCCCGCGCGGGACGGACGGCCGAAGGCCTGGGTGATCCGGTGCGCACAGGCCGTGGTCAGCAGTGCGGCCGTCTCCGTGCCCGGCCGGTCCGTGTTCTCCGCCCGGCGCAGTAATCGGCGGGCGTGGTCCGCGGACTCGTCCGAAACGTACAGCTGCCGCTGTGCCGGAGCCGGCGACAGCAGTACCGTCACCGGCAGTTCGAAGTCCGGTGCGTCCGGCGGCAGCGGCAGCCGGGCCGTGGCCGTACGCAGTTCCTCCTCGTCCACGTATATCTCGTGCTGCGGTTCGCTGCCCGGCGTGGGGTTGTGGACCAGCTCCCAGAGCGTGACCGCCGAACCGTCGGCGAGCAGCCAGGTGTGCCGGTACGTCTCCCGGTGCAGACCCGCGCTGTGGTGCGCGGAGTGCAGCGAACCGTCGTGCGCCAGCGCACACTCCAGCCGCCCGACCGTCTCGTCCGGCAACTCGAAGGAGTTCAGGGCACGGCCGAGGAGCCGCGCGAGGTGCTCCTCCGGAGACTCGGGCGAGTCGGGTGGTTCGTACGCTGCCGTCTCGTACGGAACGCTCAAGGTTTCTCCCGGCGTTGCTGCATGTCACCTTGTGGGTGCATACCGTAGCCCCTCGGCCGGACATCATGTCCAGGAACCGAGAAAACGTCTGACGGGAAAACGACCGGGCCGCGCGAGGAATTCCCACGCTGTCCCGGAGAACGGCAACTTCTCCTGAACCAACGGTTCTTCGGCGACCTCGGCTCACCTCGCCGCCACCGCACATGGCCCGCTGCCCCACCCCGCTCACCGGCTGCCCCTCGCTCACAGCCGCCCACCGGCTCGACTCCGCTCAACGCGGCCCGTACAACTCCCCGTACGACGACCACGCCCCGCCCGGGCCGTGCACCGGCTCGGCGGCACGCACCGCCCGGACGATCGCCCGGGTCACCATGTCCGCGCCCGCCGCCAGGACTTCGTTCAGAGCGAGGGGGTCCGCCGCGTCGAGCGGGCGCGTGCCCGTGGCCAGGGCGAAGACCGTGTCCCCGTCGCTGAGCAGATGCACCGGCCGTACGGCTCGCGCGATGCCGTCGTGCGCGGTGCCGGCCAGTTTCTGTGCCTGTGCCTTGGACAGGCCGGCGTCCGTGGCGACCACGGCCAGCGTGGTGTTCAGCGGGGGAGGGGCGTTGCGCTCGGCCGCCTCCGCGAGCCGCCGCAGCGCGGCCTCGTGCACCTCCGCCTCCGGGTAACGCACCCGGCCCTGGAACAACTCCCCGTACAGCACACCCGTTTCCGGATCCACTGCCGATCCCGCCGCGTTGGCCACCACCAGAGCGGCCACCGTGATCCCCGAGTCCAGCACCGTGCTCGCCGTGCCGACCCCGCCCTTCAGCTGTCCGGCCACGGCGCCCGTACCGGCGCCCACACAGCCCTGCGGCACCGGCGCGCCCTGCGGGCTCGCCGCCGCGACCTCGACCGCGGCCCGTCCGGTGGCCGCGTCCGGGCGGGCCGTGAAGTCGCCGCCCCGGCCCAGGTCGAAGACGCAGGCGGCCGGCACCACCGGCACCACATGCAGGGGATCCGGCCCGACGCGTACCCCGCGCCCCCGCTCCTCCAGCCAGGCCATCACCCCGGACGCCGCGTCGAGCCCGTACGCGCTGCCCCCGGTCAGCACGATCGCCTCGGCCTTCTGTACCAGGTTGCGGGGGTCGAGCGCGTCGGTCTCCTTCGTGCCGGGGCCGCCGCCGCGCACGTCCACTCCGGTCACGGCCCCGCCCTCGGGCGCGAGGACGACCGTGGTGCCGGTGAGCCAACCGCCGCCGGTGCGTGTGGCATGCCCCACACGTACGCCGGCCACATCCGTCAGAGCGTCAGCTGTCATGGGCTCAGTCTTATCTGGTCGGTCGGGCGTGACCGTACTCTGGAGACATGACTACCGCCCCCGACCCCCGGCCGCGTGAGCCGAAGCCCGCGCTGGTCTTCGACGACCCGATGGACCAGCAGTCCTCGGACGACACGGACCGAGGGTGGGGCGAGCGCCCGTCCGGCGACAGCGCCGCCGACCTGAAACGCTTCCTCGACGAGAAGCCGCCCCACCACATCTGACCCGCCGGCCGGCGGAGCGCCCTCGCTCGCCAGGCCCGGCCCGTCCGCCGGAGCGCCCTACCGCTCGCTCTGCCCCGAGCCGCGCTGTGCGACGAGGGTGTCGCGGATCTCCTTGAGCACTTCCAGCTCGGTGATCTCGATGACCTCGTGGGCCCCCTCCTTGGCCTTCCTGCGCGCCTCCATCCGGGCCAGGTACTTCGCCATGGGCAGCACCATCAGGAAGTAGACGACCGCGGCGGTGATCACGAACTGCAGCGTCGAGCCGAGGACCGAGCCCCACAGGATCCTGACGCCGGTCGCGGCGTCCCCGGTGCCGTCGCAAGGGCCCTTCAGACACGAGCTGTAGCTGTCCAGGTTCTTGGTGCCGAACGCGCCCACCAGCGGGTTGATGATGCCCTTCACGACCGAGTTGACGACGTTGGTGAAGGCGGCACCAATGACCACGGCCACGGCCAGATCGACGACATTGCCCCGCATGAGGAAGGCCTTGAAGCCCTGCAGGACGCTCGTCTTCTCCCGGTCGCTCACTTCGGGGCCCCATTTCTCGTGCGTAACGTGCGGAGGAAAGCGCTCCGCAACCTACGTCACGCCCGTGCCGGGCTGTCCAATCGGGGCGTTCGAAGAACATGGCCGGCGGGGGCGCCAGGCTCGACACGGCATGGTTCACCACACTGTCACCGCCAGCCGTGCCGTGGCGCTCGCGCCGGCCAGCCCGGCCGCCGTGGAACGCGGCACCGACAGAACGACCAGCGCCCCGCCGTCGCCCGCTCCGTCCGCCGGTTCCGGCACCTGGGCCACGCGAGCCCCGCGCGCCACCACGCGGGCCTCGCCGCCGGACACCGTCTCCGCGGCGGCGATCACGTCCACCCGGTCGCCCGGCCGCAGCAGCCGTACCGTGGCCGCGTCGGCGATCCGCACCGGCGCCGTCACCGTCGTCGTACCCCCGTGCCGCAGCGGTACGGGACGGTTTCCGGGGGACGCCGACGCGGTCCGGGCGGCCGGAGTGCCCTCGGGGTGCCCGCGCGAGCGGTCCGCGTCCCGCGGGACCGCCGCGACGAGCGCCGCCGCCGTCACCGCGAGACCGGCGGCCACGGCGCGCCTCCGGTGCCGTACGAGCCGGCCCGGGAGCGGCAGGCCGCCGCGCACCCGCACCGGGGCGAAGTGCGGTACCTCGCACGGGGGAGGGACCTCGGCTCCGGGCGGGCGAGGAACATCGGGGGAGGGAGGGCGGAGCGAGGACGGAAGACGGGACACGGGTAACCACCACCTGCGACGAGGGACCGGCTTGCGGCTCCCACGATGAGGCCTCCGGCCGTACCCCGCCGGACCCTGTGGACGCCCCATGGCCCTGTGGACAACTCCGCCACCCGAACGGGACGCTCCGCCACCCTGACAGGAGGTCGCCTCCAGAACGTGAGGCTCCGCCGGGCCCGAGGGACCGCTGCCACGCGAAGGGGGTGGCCCGCCCCGAACGGAACACCCCGTCCGCCGCCTCGCCGCCCCGCTACGGCAGCGCGCCCGCTACGGCAGCGCGCCCGCTACGGCAGCGCGCCCGCTACGGCAGCGCGACCCCCGGGTCCATCCCGCCCAGCGCCGACGTGCACAGGCAGTCCCGCTCCTCCGTCGCCGGCAGTGCGGCCACCGCGTCGAAGAGCACCCCTCGCAGCCGGTCCACGTTGGCGGCGAACACCCGCAGCACCTCGTCGTGGGAGACGCCCTCACCGGTTTCGGCACCGGCGTCCAGGTCGGTGACCAGGGTGAGGGACGAGTAGCAGAGCTCCAGCTCACGGGCGAGCACCGCCTCGGGGTGGCCGGTCATGCCCACCACCGACCAGCCCTGCGCCTGGTGCCACAGCGACTCGGCGCGGGTGGAGAAACGCGGCCCCTCCACCACGACCAGCGTGCCGCCGTCCACCGGCTCCCAGTCCCGGCCCCGCGCCGCCTTCAGCGCGGCCGCCCGCCCGGTGGGGCAGTAGGGGTCGGCCAGGGACACATGGACCACGTTCGGCACGGTGCCGTCGGGCAGGGGCAGGCCGTCGAAGTAGGTGTGTGCCCGGGATTTCGTACGGTCCACGAGCTGGTCCGGCACCAGCAGCGTGCCCGGTCCGTACTCGGGCCGCAGACCGCCCACCGCGCACGGCCCGAGGACCTGGCGCGCGCCGACCGACCTCAGCGCCCACAGGTTGGCGCGGTAGTTGATGCGGTGCGGTGGCAGATGGTGGCCGCGCCCGTGCCGCGGCAGGAAGGCGACCCGCCGGCCGGCCACGTCGCCGAGGAACAGGGAGTCACTGGGCGCCCCGTACGGGGTGTCGACCTGGACCTCGGTCACGTCGTCGAGGAAGGAGTAGAAGCCGGAGCCGCCGATCACGCCGATGTCGGCCTTCGCCATGTTCGCCATGACCCGCACCCTAGCCGGGCCCGGAAACGCCGTAGACCCCGTCGTCGGCCGACGACGGGGTCCTGTAAGGAATCCCCTATGCGGCGGTGGTGCTGGCGGAGCTGCCGGAACCTGACGAGCCGGACGACGAACCCGAACCCGAACCCGACGTCGTGGTCGAGGTCGAACCCGACTCCGAGGACGAGGAGCCCGTCGAGGAGGAGCCGGAGGACTTCACCGGCGCCGGGGAACTGCTCGACGAGGAGCCGCGGCTGTCATTGCGGTAGAAACCGGAGCCCTTGAAGACGATGCCGACCGCGGAGAACACCTTCTTCAGGCGGCCCTGGCAGCTGGGGCACTCGGTCAGCGCGTCGTCGGTGAACTTCTGCACCGCCTCGAGGCCCTCGCCGCACTCGGTGCACTGGTACTGGTAGGTCGGCACTGTCTTCCTCCTGGCACTCTCACTCGATGAGTGCTAACGACGGTCAATAGTGACGCATTCCGCGGGTTCAGTCCACTGCGACGGGCTCGCGGTGACCGACGCCACGTGCGACGGTGCGTCCGCGCGAGTGCGTCACCAGCCGCGACCGCAGTGCCAGCAGCGTCGCCAGGGCGAGCACCGTACCGGCCATCGGCACCAGGAATCCGGCGCCGTCCCACAGACGGTCCTCGAGCTGCCCGGCGGCTGTGACCGCCGCGGCCTGACCGAGCGCGACGGCGCCGGTCAGCCAGGTGAAGGCCTCGGTGCGCGCCCCGGCCGGGACCAGGTCCTCCACCAGTGTGTATCCGATGATCAGGGCGGGCGCGATGCACATGCCGACCAGGAGGCCGAGCCCGGCCAGCACCAGTGTCGACTGGGCGGTCCACAGGGCGGACGCGGTCAGCGCGAGCGCCGCGTAGGCGAGGACCAGGCGCCGCTGCGGGGCGGCCTTCCAGGCGATCGCGCCGCAGGTGATGCCGGCCAGCATGTTGCCCGCGGCGAAGACGCCGTAGAGGACGCCGTTCATCGCGGGGCTGCCGATCGACTCGCTGAACGCGGCCAGCGACACCTGCATGCCGCCGAAGACGGAACCGATGCCGAGGAAGGCCACGATCAGCACCCGCACACCCGGGACGCGCAGTGCGGAACCGTGCTCCACGCGCGCGTGCCCTCCGCCGGCGGCGACCGCGGGCTGTGTGCCCTTCTGCGCGGCGAACAGCAGACCGCCGATCAGGGTGAGCGCGGCCTCGGTGACCAGGCCGGCGGCCGGGTCGACGGTCGTGCACAGGGCCGTGGCCAGCAGCGGTCCGACGACGAAGGTGAACTCGTCGGTGACGGACTCGAACGCCGCCGCGGTGGTCATCAGCGGGGAGCCCTTGAGCCTGACGCCCCAGCGGGCGCGCACCATGGGCCCGATCTGCGGCACCGAGGCGCCCGTGGGCACGGCGGCGGCGAACAGCGCCCACAGGGGTGCGTCGGTCAGCGCCAGCGTGGTGAGGGCGAGGCCGGACACCGTGTGCACCAGGACACCGGGCACGAGGACGGCACGCTGTCCGTAGCGGTCGGCGAGGCGGCCGCTGTAGGGCGCGAAGAGGGCCATCGCGACGCCGGTGACGGCGGCGACGGCGCCGGCCGCCCCGTACGAGCCGGTGGTGTGCTGCACCAGCAGCACGATGGAGAGGGTGAGCATCGCGAACGGCTGGCGTGCCGCGAAGCCGGGGAGCAGGAACGTCCACGCGCCGCGCGTGCGCAGCAGCCGGCCGTATCCCGGGCGGGAGGTGGCCGAGTCCTTCGGCGGGGTGACCGTGGATGCCACGGCCCGTGCCTTTCTGCCACCTGGTAGCGCACCGCGCGGAGTCGTGCGGGAGCGCCGAGAGCTGTCCTCTTGCGCTGACTGCGGTAGATGCCGGTGCCACAGCTCAGGGCGACCCGGCCGCCATACGGTCGCGCCAGCTCTGCGTCAGGCAGAGTTGGTTCGATCTGGGGGTCTGCTTGCATGGTACAGGGATCAAAGGGCTGGTGAGCCTGTGAAGAAGAGCACCCCGTCAGTGTTCCGCCCGCGGTCCGTCGGCGCCCAGCCAGCCGGCCAGCTTTCCGCCGCGGCCGACCGCGCGCAGGCGTCGTTCGGCGGCGTCCCGTACCGGGTCCGTGGCGACGACGAGCAGTTCGTCCCCGTGCCGCAGCATCGTCGACGGCAGCGGGACGAAGGACGTCCCCTCGCGCACGACGAGCGTGACGGCGGCCCCGGCCGGCAGCCGCAGTTCGCCGACCTCCACGCCGTGCATCCTCGACCCGTCGGGGATGGCGACCGACAGCAGGTGCCCGCGCAGCCGCTCCAGGGGTGCCGACTCGATGCCGAGGTCGGCGGCGCCGGAGTCCTCGCCCAGCCGCAGTGTGCGGGCCAGCCAGGGCAGCGTCGGGCCCTGGACGAGGGTGTAGACGACGACCAGGACGAAGACGATGTTGAAGATCCGCTCGCTGCCCCGGATGCCCTGCACCATCGGGATCGTCGCCAGGATGATGGGCACGGCGCCGCGCAGCCCCGCCCAGGACATCAGCACCTGCTCCTGCCAGGGCACCCGGAACGGCGTCAGGCACACCACGATGCTCAGCGGGCGGGCCACCAGGGTGAGTGCCAGCCCGATGAGCAGCGCGGGCACGATGTCGTCGCCGAGCTCGTGCGGGGTGACCAGCAGACCGAGCAGGACGAACATGCCGATCTGGGCGATCCAGCCGAGCCCTTCGGCGAACCCGCGCGTGGCGGGCCAGTGCGGCAGTTTGGCGTTGCCCAGCACCATCGAGGCGAGATAGACGGCGAGGAAGCCACTGCCGTGGGCGGTTGCGCCCACCGCGTAGGCCGCGACGGCGATGGCCATGACCGCGATCGGGTAGAGGCCGGAGGCGGGCAGCGCCACGTGCCGCAGTCCCCAGGCGCCCAGCCAGCCCACCGCGAGTCCGATGGCGGCGCCGATGGCCAGTTCCAGGAGGATCTCGCCGAGCAGCACGTACCAGTGCTCGACCGGTCCGGCGGCGGAGAGGGCGACGACCAGGATGACGACGGGCGCGTCGTTGAAGCCGGACTCCGCCTCCAGCGTGCCCGTCACCCGCGAGGGCAGGGGGATTCTCCGCAGCACCGAGAAGACGGCCGCCGCGTCGGTCGAGGAGACCACCGCGCCGATGATGAGCGCCTGCCGCCACTCCAGCCCGACCAGGAAGTGCGCCGCGGACGCCGTGACCCCGACGCTCAGCGCGACGCCGGCCAGGGCGAGCGTCGTGGCGGCGGACAGGGCCGGTTTCGCCTCGCTCCACTTGGTGCCCAGTCCACCCTCGGCCAGGATCACGACCAGGGCCGCGTACCCGATGACCTGCGTCAGCGCGGCGTTGTCGTACGAGATGTCGCCGATGCCGTCCTGGCCGATGGCGATGCCTATGCCCATGTAGATGAGCAGGCTGGGGAGCCCGCTGCGCGAGGAGATACGGACCGCGACGACGGCCACGAGCAGCACGACCGAGCAGACGAGCAGAAGCTGGTTGAGGTGGTGGACAGTCAGCGGCCGTTCCCTTCGCTGTCTCAGCGTCTCAGCGCACCCGCGCGTGAGCTCCCGTACATCGCTTGCGATCCACCGCTTTCGCGGCAAACTACTTCGTTACCTTACCTAACTCTTGACGCTTTCTTGACGCTGATCACGGCAGGATCGAACGTCCGTCCGGGCTGGTTCCCGACTCCGCGTCAAGGGGCGCGGGGCCCTGCGCCTATCGTTGCTCCAGCGCTCAGTTAAAAGCACAGCCCGACCTGCCGCTCGCGTTAGGACAGCAAGGACAGCGATGCCCACCGACACCACCGCCGCCACGGGTCAGCAGCCCGGCACGTCCGGCAGGAAAAAAGGGCGCAGAGCCCGTCTGATCGTGCTCGTCCTGGTGCTGGCCCTGATCGGCGGTGTCGCCTACGGGGGGTACTGGTCGGTCAGCACCGTGCGTGCCTCCTTCCCGCAGACCAAGGGCTCGATCACGCTCCAGGGCCTGTCGGGCACCGTCGACGTCAGACGTGACGGTCACGGCATCCCGCAGATCTACGCCTCCTCCGACGAGGACCTGTTCATGGCGCAGGGCTACGTCCAGGCGCAGGACCGGTTCTACGAGATGGACGTGCGCCGGCACATGACCGCCGGACGTCTGTCGGAGATGTTCGGCAAGAGCCAGATCGACAAGGACGAGTTCCTGCGCACCCTCGGCTGGGAGCGGGTCGCCAAGGAGGAGTACGACAAGAAGCTCTCCCCCGCCACGAAGAAGTACCTCCAGGCGTACGCCAAGGGGGTCAATGCCTATCTGGCGGGCAAGGAGGGCAAGGAGATCTCCCTGGAGTACGCGGCGCTGGGCTTCGAGAACGACTACAAGCCGGGGGAGTGGACCCCGGTCGACTCCGTGGCCTGGCTGAAGGCGATGGCCTGGGACCTGCGCGGCAACATGCAGGACGAGATCGACCGCGCGCTGCTGACCAGTCGTCTCGGCCCGAAGCAGATCGCCGACCTGTACCCGGCGTACCCGTACGGCCGGAACAAGCCGGTGATCCAGGAGGGGCAGTACAACGAGCTCACCGGGGCGTACGAGCCGGGCGGGACCACGGGCGGCACGGGCACCGGCGACGGCACCGGGACCGGCGACGGCACCGGCACCGGGACCGGCGACGGCACCGGCACCGGCACCGGCGACGGCACCGGCACAGAGGCCGGTACGGGGACCGGCACCGGTACCGCGGGCTCTTCCCTGGAGAGCCAGCTGACGGGCCTTCAGGAGGTCATGCAGGACCTCCCCACCGCCGTCGGCGTCAACGGCGACGGCATCGGCTCCAACTCCTGGGTCGTCTCCGGTGAGCACACCATCACCGGCCGGCCGCTGCTCGCCAACGACCCGCACCTGTCGGCCTCACTGCCGTCCGTCTGGTACCAGATGGGCCTGCACTGCCGCGGCGTCTCCGAGAAGTGCCGGTACGACGTCGCCGGCTACACCTTCGCGGGCATGCCCGGCGTGATAATCGGCCACAACCAGGACATCGCCTGGGGCCTGACCAACTCCGGCGTCGACGTCACCGACCTCTACCTGGAGAAGATCACCGGCGACGGCTACCAGTACGACGGCAAGGTGGTGCCGTTCGAGACCCGCGAGGAGACCATCGAGGTCGCCGGCGGCTCGGCACGCAAGATCGTGGTCCGCGAGACCAACAACGGCCCGCTGCTCTCCGACCGCTCCGACGAACTGGTGAGGACCGGCAAGAAGGCCACCGTCGACAGCGCGGCCCCCGACCGGGGCGACGGCTACGGTGTCGCGCTGCGCTGGACCGCCCTGGACCCGGGCCGCACCATGGACTCCGTCTTCGCCATCAACCGCGCGAAGGACTGGGACGACTTCCGCGAGGCGGCCACGCTGTTCGAGGTGCCCTCGCAGAACCTCGTCTACGCGGACACCGCGGGCCACATCGGCTACACGCTGCCCGGGAAGATCCCCACCCGCGCGGAGAACCACGACGGTTCCATCCCCGCCCCCGGCTGGGACGCCGATTACGAGTGGACCGGCTGGATCGACCAGGACGCGCTGCCCTACGAGTTCGACCCGGACCGCGGCTACATCGTCACCGCCAACCAGGCAGTCGTCGGCAAGGACTACCCCTACACGCTGACCACGGACTGGGGTTACGGCGCCCGCAGCCGGCGCATCACCGACCTGATCCAGTCGAAGATCAAGGACGGCGGCAAGGTCTCCACCGACGACATGCGGCAGATGCAGCTCGACAACTCCAGCTCCATCGCCAAGCTGCTGGTGCCCGACCTGCTGAAGATCGACACCGGTGACGAGGACGTGCGCGACGCGCAGAAGCTGCTGGAGGGCTGGGACTACACCCAGGACGCCGACTCGGCCGCCGCCGCCTATTTCAACGCCGTGTGGCGCAACATCCTCAAGCTCGCCTTCGGCCACAAGCTCCCCAAGGAGCTGCGGGTCAAGAGCCAGTGCCTGTGGGTCGACCCGGTCAACACCACCGGGCCCGCCGACGAGACGGACAAGGTCCGCGAGTGCGGTCGGCGCGCCGCCGACCAGGCGCAGCCGGACGGTGGCGACCGCTGGTTCGAGGTGGTCCGCAAGCTGAAGGACGACGAGGACAGCGAGTGGTGGACGACGTCCAAGAGGGGCACCCGCCCGGGCGCCGACAACCGTGACGACCTGTTCAAGCGGGCCATGATCGACGCCCGCTGGGAGCTGACCGCCAAGCTCGGCAAGGACATCGACACCTGGAGCTGGGGCCGGCTGCACCGCCTGTTCCTGAACAACCAGACGCTCGGCACCGAGGGCCCCGGCTTCCTGCAGTACGTCCTGAACCGCGGCCCGTGGAAGCTCGGCGGCGGCGAGGCCACGGTCAACGCGACCGGATGGAACGCGGCCGGCGGCTACGGGGTCGTGTGGGTGCCGTCCATGCGCATGGTGGTCAACCTCGGCGACCTCGACAAGTCGCGGTGGATCAACCTCACCGGCGCCTCCGGACACGCCTACAGCTCGCACTACGTCGACCAGACGGACAAGTGGGCAGAGGGCGAGCTGCTGGAGTGGCCGTTCTCGGAGAAGGCGGTCGAGAAGAACACGAGTGACACGCTGTTGCTGAAGCCCTGACCCCGGCCGGTCGGCCGCCGGAATCGGCCTCCACGCGTGCGTGGGGGCCGATTCGCGTGCCGGGGGTTCATGTGTCCGAGGGCCGCCCAGGGCCGAGCCGGGAGCCTCGTGGCGCCGCGCGTCGGGCTTTGGTCAGGCGGTCTCGTCACCGGCGCGGCCGAACCGCCGTACCCCGGCCGGCGTCACCACCGCGTGCACCGGCCGGTCGTGCGGCTCCTCGGGAACGCGGCCGATGACCTCGGAGCCGTACAGCAGCACCACGAGTGCCGGATGCGCGCCCGCGCGGTCCAGCCGGGCGAGGACACGGTCGTAGGAGCCTCCGCCGCGCCCCAGCCGCATCCCGCGCGCGTCGACGGCGAGTCCGGGCAGCAGGACGGCGTCCGCCTCCGTCACGGCGTCCGGGCCGAGGCGTTCGCCCGCCGGCTCGAACAGGGTCATGCGTCCACCGTGCCGCACCCGCGCGAGGGAGCCCTCGCCCGTGTACGCACCCCAGTCGAGGTCGTTGTCCGGCAACAGCGCGGGCAGCAGTACGCGTACGCCCCGCGCGCGCAGCGCGTCGAGCAGCGCGAGCGTGCCGGGCTCGCTCCCCACGGAGACGTACGCCGCCACGGTGCGCGCGTGCGCCAGTTCGGGCAGTGCGAGCGCCCACCGGGCCAGCGCGGCCGCGGATTCCCGCACGTCATCAGCCGTCAACCTGCTCCTCACACGGAGGACTTCGCGTCGCAGCACGCGCTTGTCAGACTCGTCCGCGCGCTCGTTGTGTCTCAACTCTGTCCCCGAACCGTTCCAATAGGCTCATATGAGCGGTTATTAACCGGACCCTCAGATTCCCTGCAAAGGCACCGGATATGGTGTCCGGCATGTCACAGTCACACCCTCGGATCACCAAGGCTGTCATCCCCGCAGCCGGTCTCGGCACCCGGTTCCTGCCGGCCACCAAGGCCACTCCCAAGGAGATGCTGCCGGTCGTCGACAAGCCGGCGATCCAGTACGTGGTCGAAGAGGCCGTCTCCGCCGGCCTCGATGACGTCCTCATGGTCACGGGCCGCAACAAGCGCCCCCTGGAGGACCATTTCGACCGCAACTACGAACTGGAGTCCGCCCTCCAGAAGAAGGGCGACGCCAGCCGCCTCGCCAAGGTCCAGGAGTCCAGTGACCTGGCCACCATGCACTACGTCCGCCAGGGCGACCCCAGGGGCCTCGGCCACGCGGTGCTGTGCGCAGCCCCGCACGTCGGCGACGAGCCCTTCGCCGTCCTCCTCGGCGACGACCTGATCGACCCGCGCGATCCCCTGCTCCAGCGCATGATCGAGGTCCAGCGGCAGCACGGCGGCAGCGTCATCGCCCTCATGGAGGTGGCCCCCGAGCAGATCCACCTCTACGGCTCCGCCGCCGTCGAGGCCACCATGGACTCCGACGTCGTCAGGATCAGCGGCCTGGTCGAGAAGCCCGCCGTCGAGGACGCGCCGTCCAACTACGCGATCATCGGACGCTATGTCCTCGACCCGGCCGTCTTCGACATACTGCGCAAGACCGAGCCCGGCCGCGGCGGCGAGATCCAGCTCACCGACGCCCTCCAGCAGCTCGTCGACGCGCATACATCAGCGACCACCGCCGCGGGGAAGTCCGGTGGCCCGGTGCACGGCGTCGTCTTCAAGGGCCGCCGCTATGACACCGGCGACCGCGGCGACTACCTGCGTGCCATTGTCCGACTCGCGTGCGAACGTGATGACCTGGGCCCGGACTTCCGGACCTGGCTCCACCGCTATGTCACCGAGGAGATGCAGCAACGTTGAGCACCGCCGCGCCCCGAACCGCAGGCCCGGACCACCTCTGGTCGGTGGACGAGCACCTGGACGACATCCTCGCGACCGTCCGCCCCCTCGAGCCCATCGAGTTGCAGCTCCTCGACGCCCAGGGCTGTGTCCTGGTCGAGGACATCACGGTGCCGGTGTCCCTGCCCCCGTTCGACAACAGCTCCATGGACGGGTATGCGGTGCGGGTCGCGGACATCGCGGGCGCGAGCGAGCGGTACCCGGCGGCCCTCGAGGTCGTCGGGGACGTCGCCGCGGGCCAGGCCGACCTCCTCCACGTCGGCCCCGGCCAGGCCGCCCGCATCATGACCGGCGCCCCGCTCCCGCCCGGTGCCGAGACCGTCGTCCCCGTCGAATGGACCGACGGCGGCCTCGGCGAGGGCCCGGCCACCGGCATGCGCGCCCGCAGCCTGTCCCCCGAGGGCGCCACCGGGCAGGTGAACGTGCACCGCCCGGCCGGGGCACGCGCCCATGTGCGCGCCAAGGGCAGCGACGTCAGGGCCGGCGACCGCGCCCTGGAGGCCGGCACCGTCCTCGGCCCGCCGCAGATCTCCCTGCTGGCCGCCATCGGCCGGGGCACGGTCCGGGTGCACCCGCGCCCGCGCGTGGTGGTGCTCTCCACCGGCAGCGAACTCGTCCAGCCCGA
Source organism: Streptomyces sp. NPDC031365 (assembly GCF_055569765.1). Lineage (NCBI taxonomy): Bacteria > Bacillati > Actinomycetota > Actinomycetes > Kitasatosporales > Streptomycetaceae > Streptomyces > Streptomyces sp. NPDC031365. The sequence continues at coordinate 405,372 of NZ_JBVIIM010000001.1, forward strand.
CGAGGAACTGCGTCCCGGTCAGATCTACGACTCCAACAGCTTCGCCCTCACCGCCGCCGCGCGGGACGCCGGTGCGATCGTCTACCGCGTGGGAGCCGTCGCCGACGACGCCTCGGTCCTGCGGGACACCATCGAGGACCAGTTGGTGCGCGCCGATCTGATGGTCACCACCGGCGGTGTGAGCGTCGGGGCGTACGACGTCGTGAAGGAGGCACTGTCGTACGCGGCGGACGAGGACGAGCCCGGCAGCGGGGTCGACTTCCGCAAGCTCGCCATGCAGCCGGGCAAGCCCCAGGGCTTCGGCTCCATCGGCCCCGACCACACCCCGCTGCTGGCCCTGCCCGGCAACCCGGTCTCCTCCTACGTCTCCTTCGAGCTGTTCGTCCGCCCCGCCATCCGCACCCTGATGGGCCTGACCGACGTCCACCGGCCAAGGGCCCGCGCGGAGCTCACCGGGGGCCGGGCACTGACCTCGCCGAAGGGCCGCCGTCAGTTCCTGCGCGGCCGGTACACCGACGGCACGGTGACGCCCGTGGGCGGCGCCGGATCCCATCTCGTCGCGGCCCTCGCGCAGGCGAACGCACTGATCGTCGTCCCCGAGGACGCCGAGTCCGTGGCGCCCGGCACCGAGGTCGAGGTGGTCCTGCTCGGCTGAGCGCGGCCGGTGGGCGGTAGCGTGTCGCGCACAGCAGGCCCGTGCGCCGCACCGCGGCGGGCCAGGACCGGGAGCGCCACACGATCATGACCGTGCCACCCCGGGGGGCCGCCCCCGGACCCTCCGAACCCGCCGGACCTTCCGGGCAGTCCCGTCTGACCCACATCGACGCGGCGGGCGCCGCCCGAATGGTCGACGTGTCCGCCAAGGACGTCACCGCGCGCACCGCGCGGGCCACCGGCCGCGTTCTCGTCGCACCGCGCGTGATCGAGCTGCTGCGCGGAGAGGGCGTCCCCAAGGGTGACGCCCTGGCCACCGCGCGCATCGCCGGCATCATGGGCGCCAAACGCACCCCCGACCTGATCCCGCTGTGCCACCCGCTGTCGGTGTCCGGTGTGAAACTGGATCTGTCGGTGGCGGACGACGCCGTGGAGATCACGGCGACCGTGAGGACGACGGACCGTACGGGCGTGGAGATGGAGGCGCTCACCGCGGTGTCCGTCGCCGCGCTCACCGTGATCGACATGGTCAAGGCGGTCGACAAGGAGGCGGTCATCACGGACGTACGGGTCGAGGAGAAGACGGGCGGCAAGTCGGGCGACTGGAGCCGGGCATGACACGCGACGCGACCGCCGGCGGCGCGCTGCTCGCGCCGTATGCCGCGCTCGTGGTCACGGCCTCCAACCGGGCCGCCGCCGGCGTCTACGAGGACAAGGGCGGCCCGCTGATCGCGGAGGGTCTGCGGCGCTTCGGGTTCGCGGTCGACGGCCCCCAGGTCGTCCCCGACGGCGACCCCGTGGAGGCGGCTCTCCGCGCGGGCGCCGACGCCGGGTACGACGTCATCGTCACCACCGGTGGCACCGGCATCTCGCCCACCGACCGCACCCCCGAGGCGACCCGCCGGGTCATCGACCACGAGGTCCCCGGCATCGCGGAGGCCGTCCGGGCATACGGCCGGGACAAGGTGCCCACCGCCGCCCTCTCGCGGGGCCTGGCAGGGGTCGCGGGCGGAACCCTGATCGTCAACCTGCCCGGTTCCAGCGGCGGGGTGAAGGACGGACTCGCCGTCCTGGAGCCGCTGCTGAAGCACGCCGTGGACCAGTTGCGCGGCGGGGACCACCCCCGGGCGGACGCCAGTGACGGGGGTGCGAGCTGAACAGCCCACACTGGCCGGTCGAGCTGGTCGACGGCGACATCGTCCTCCGGCCGATCAAGATGCGCGACCAGAAGGCCTGGCGCGAGGTCAACCGGCGCAACCGCGACTGGCTGCGGCCCTGGGAGGCGACCATCCCGCCCCCCACCCCCAGCGGCCCGATCACTCACCGTCCGACCTACCGTCAGATGGTCCGCCACCTCCGCTCCGAGGCGAACGCAGGGCGGATGCTGCCCTTCGTCATCGAGTACCAGGGGCGTCTCGTCGGCCAGTTGACGGTCGCCGGGATCACCTGGGGTTCGATGTGCTCGGGCCATGTCGGCTACTGGGTGGACGAGTCGGTGGCCGGGCGCGGAGTGGTGCCGACAGCCGTGGCGATGGCCGTGGACCACTGTTTCCGCACCGTGGGACTGCACCGCATCGAGGTCTGTATTCGCCCCGAGAACGGGCCGAGCCGCAGGGTCGTGGAGAAACTCGGTTTCCGCGAGGAAGGGCTGCGCCCCCGCTATCTCCACATCGACGGGGCCTGGCGGGACCATCTCGTCTTCGCGCTCACGGCGGAAGAAGTGCCCGACGGTTTGCTCGCCCGGTGGCGCCGGGCACGCTCCCAGGAGCGGTCCGGCCGCGAGCTGCCCGGACACGATCGGCGTAACCGGGGAATCCCGCACGGACCGGGAAATTGAATAAACGTTCGAATTTGCACGCGAGATGACCGTCTTGGGGTGCGGAATTCCCGGTTCGAGTGACCCGCTGATCGAGCCGGTCACAAGAAAAGTTCGAAATATCAGCCAGATCGTGCGACACACCGGCCCAATTGGCGGATGGCCCCGTCCAAACCCCTCTACCGTGTGAGGCGTGAGCAGCAGCGGCCTCATCTACGCAGTCATTGTCGGGGCCTGGGCCGCCTACTTGGTGCCGATGTGGCTCCGTAGGCAGGACGAGCTGAACGAGGCCCGTCCAACGGAACGCTTCAGCACCGCCATCCGATTGCTGTCCGGACGGGCGGGCATGGAGCGCCGGTACGCCAAGGACCTGCGGGCGCGCTCCACCGAGGAGGGGGAGCAGGACGTCCACGACCCGGATGCGACCACCGATGTGGTGGACGTCCGGGCCTTCGCCGTGTCCCAGACCCGTCCGCAGACCCAGGCGCCCGTGCCGTCCCTCCCCGAGGAGCGGCCGGAGCCGGCACCGGGCCGGCCGCCACGTCAACGCGAGGGACGGCGGGCGGAGCCCGAACCGGCCGCCGCGCGGGGACGCGTCCCGGCCGCCCGCCGCGCCTCCGAGGCGCGGGCGGCACAGGCCGCCGCGCGCGCCCGGCGTACCAAGGCGCTCGCCCGCCGTCGGCGCACCACCACGATGCTGTTCGTCGCCTTCACGCTCGGCGCGGTCGTCGCGGCGGTCGGCGGACTGGCCTTCCTCTGGGCGCCCGGCGTACCGGCCGTGCTGCTGAGCGCGTACATCGTGTACCTCCGCTCCCAGGAGCACCGCAGGTTCGCGTACCAGATGGACCGCCGGCAGGCGGAGGTCGCCGCGCAGCGGCTGCGCGAGCGAGAGCGCCAGCCGCGCCGCCGCCCGTCCGTCGACCACGCCGACCCCGACGAACCGGAGGGGCCGGAAGCCGGTGCCCTCGTCGACCCGGGTCTCACCGCGCTCGCCGCGGACCGGCGCGCGCTCGTCGAGCAGACCGACCACGCCGAGTGGGTCGACCAGCAGCGCGAGCGGCAGCGCCGCCCCGGCCAGGGCGGCGACAGCTGGGACCCGGTCCCGGTACCGCTCCCGACGTACGTGACGGCCCCGGTCGCCCCGCGCGCCACCAGTGACGTGGACCTCGGTGCCCCGGACACCTGGAGCTCGGCCCGCTCGAGCGCCGTACCGGCCGACGAGGCGGACGCCGTCCCGGCCGAGGAAGCGGACCCGGACCCCGCCCCGTCCGACGAGCGCACCGACGCCCGCCGCGCGGCCTCCGCCCGCCGCTCCCGCGAACGCGGCCGCACTCCGCTCTTCGACCAGTACGAGGACGGCGACCGCCCCAAGGCCGCCAACGAGTAACGCCCCGGCCAATGGATTTCCGAGCACCCCGATCGGGGTGCTAAAGTTTCACTCGTTGCAGGGGCCTGTGGCGCAGTCTGGTAGCGCACCTCGTTCGCATCGAGGGGGTCTGGGGTTCAAATCCCCACAGGTCCACCGCACGACTGTTCTTGGGTTCGCTCAGGAGCAGTTGACGAGATCCCGCTGATCTTCTTGATCGGTCGGGATCTTTGTCGTTTCAGGGGCTTGTTCGAGCCTGTTTCGGGGTGATGGATGGCAGCGGTCCTCGGCGGGGGCCGGGTTGGTGTGCTGCCGCAGGCTGCTGAAGGCATGGCGGCCGGCCCCGGGAGTCCGGGGCCGGCCGCCATCAGTTGTCGCGATTGTTCATCCCGTGGGGTTTCACCGGGTGGGCGGAGGCGGTCGACCGGTCTGTGCGGGCGGGGCTTTCTGCGGTTGTGCTGAGGGCTGTGGGACGGCGTTGGCGTAGTCGGTGTCGGTGAGTTGGGTGCCGGTGCGCTGGTAGAGCCAGGTGTCGAGGTTGCCGGCGGTGACCATGAGAGCGACCAGGAGAGTTTGGGCGACCTGGCCTCGTGCTGGTCGGTGTTTCGGGTTGCCGATGTCGAGTTCGCTGCTCTTGAGGCGCCCGTGGATTCCCTCGTTGTGGGACCGGATGGGCTTGTAGGCGGCGATCCAGTCGTCGGACAGGTAGTGGCTGCCCTGCCGGAACTCGGCGGTCTTGAGGTCGCCGGAGGCGTCTGCGGGGACGGTGATGTCGGACTTGCCGCAGACAGCGGGGAGTTCGTCCGCCGACGGCGGGTTGAGCCATTCGTTCTGGGGGAGCTGGACGGTGGGCCGGGCGGCAGGGTGTGCGGCGCGTTGGCGGCGGTCGCTGAAATCGATCACCGCGGGAGGCGGGCCCGGGGTACGGGGCGTGCGCGAGCAACTGGGGTCGCTCGGCGGCCTGTCGGCCGGAGGGGACGTTCCAGGCGTCTGCGTGGGTGTCGGCGATGTTCTGGGGCAGGCGGGAGCGGCGGTCGCAGCGGGCCGGGTCGAGGACGCTGGTGATGCGGTCGAAACCTCGGTAGAGGCGCCGGCTGGACGCGATGCATTCGGCGACGTGGACTTCGGCACCGCCCACACCCGCGCCCGCTTGATCACCCCTGTTCCCGGCGGGGTCGGGACCGATGACCATCGCCGTCCTGCTGGCACAGACCGTCGACGCTGCCGCGAGGCAACTCGGAGTCCCTGGACGCTGACACCATCCTCAACCAGTTCGGGCCTGGGGGCGGTGGATGGGGACAGGGCGGTCGATTCTCGCCGCCCCGTCCCGTTCCGCCGCCCATCGAGCCGCGTTGGCTCAGCGTCGGTCTGTTGCTCGCGGGTGCCCGGTCCCCGCGAAGGTGATCCAGCAGGTGTCGCGGGCGGTGTCCAGGAGGTACCAGATGCGGCCGCCGCCGGTCACCTCGATCTGCCACTGCTCGCAGGTCTGTCCGCGGTGGGTGCCATGCGCCAGACTGCCCTTGAGCCGGTGGTGCCGGGGCGTCTCGGTGGCCGGCCCGGGGTTCGTGCGCATGGTGATCCAGGCGCGGTAGGTGTTCTCCCGGGCCTGCTGGGCGAGGCTCTCCCACCCTTTGGCCGAGGCGGCGTCCGCGAAGCGGACCTCCCAGTGGCCGTCTGGCGCCGGCGGTGCGGCGCGGTCGCCGCGACCCGCGGTCATGCGGCATCCCGCGGGTCCGGTACCGGGCCGTAGTCCTCGCCGTGGTCCCTGGTCAGCGCCGCCAGCAGTTCGGGGTCGGAGTAGACCTCGGCGGTGTGCTGCCAGGCGATGAGCAATTGGGCGACGGACGCGCTGTTGCCGAGCGAGTCGGCGGCACGCATGGTGTCGACCAGTTCGAGGGCGAAGGCGTGGAGGTCGGGCTCGGGCAGGAAACGAACCCAGGGGAAGGCGTCCGGCAGTATGTCGAGGAGTAGTTCCATGCTGCCGGGCTCCCGGCGGGCCATCGCGGCCAGCATCCGGGTGGCGGCTGATACCACGGTCTGGTCCTGCTCTGCCCGCGCTGCGGTGGTGAGGACTAGATCCTCGCCGTCTCTGCGGTGCAGGAGGAGTCTCGGCGACTCCTGGAGCCGGGCAAGCGTCTGCTTGTTCTTGTTCACCAGCTCGGAGAAGTTCACGGCGGCGCTCTCGGTAGCCATGACTTTGAAATTACTTCGAAACTGTCTCCGGCGCCATCACCCAAAAGAGGGGCGCAGCGCAGCGCGAGCGGCCTTGGGTACCTCGCGAGTGCACGGCCGCCGACAACCCGTCGTGTCCCCACTGCTGGGGAACGATCGGCCGCGACGCGGCCCGATCAGCAGTTGGCCGGCGGATGCCGCCCCATGCCGAGTGGTGCGGAGACGTACGGCCGGTCGCGGTCTGGGGGAGCCGGAATGTACGCCGCCTACCTGCATGGATCGTTCGGTCCCGGGTCACCGGCCGGTGCGGCGGACCGGCGCCCGGCTCGGCGCCGGTCCACGGTGTGGGGGCGCCGACGGGGGATCGCGTCGCCGGGCCGATTGTTCTCGGGTACGCCGGTACCGGTGTCGGTGTGGGTTCTGGTCCACCTCTCACGCGGTGCGACGAGTTCGTCCTTCTCGACGTCGCCGGGTGGGAGGCAGACAGAACGGCAGGCGTGTTCTGCCTGCCCGGGCGGTGTCGTCGCGGTGAGGGAGCTCCGAAAGCTCGAATAGCGAGGCGTGACGCACGTTCAGTGGCCTTGGGGACTGCTCGGCTGTTCGTTCCGAGCGGTACCTAGAGTTGCTTGGCGTAGCAGCGGCTGTCCTCGTAGCAGCGGTAGTAGCCGAACTTCTCGCAGGGCTCGTAGCCGCTGGAGGCGTACAGGGCGATGGCCTCCGGCTGCTTGGTGCCGGTTTCCAGGACCATGCGGACGCGGCCGGCCGCGCGGGCGTCGTCCTCCAGGGCGGCCAGGATGCGGCGGGCGAGGCCCCGGCCGCGCATCTGCTCGATCACGTACATGCGCTTCAGCTCGGCGTCGCCGTCGCGGTTGCCCTCGCCGTTGGCGTCCTGGGCGCGCCAGCCGCCGGAGGCCACGGGGACACCGGCCTCGTCGTACGCGATCAGGTAGACGCCGTTCGGGGGTGCGAAGTCCGCCGGGTGCATCGGGGTGGAGTCGCCGCCGTCACCGTAGCGGACGTGGTACTCGGCCTGGACTTCGGCGTCCAGCTTCACGGCGTCGGGGTGGTCGTAGGGGACCCGGCGGATATCCATGCCGAATACCGTAAAACACGCCCGGACCTGGAGTGTCGTATCGTGCCCTGATGCTTACTGTGACCTCCGTCAACGTCAACGGACTGCGGGCCGCCGCCAAGAAGGGCTTCGTGGAGTGGCTGGCCGGGACCTCCGCCGATGTGGTGTGCCTTCAGGAGGTGCGGGCGGAGGCGAAGCAGCTGCCGGAGCAGGTGCGCGAGCCCGCGGGATGGCATGTCGTGCACGCGCCCGCCGCCGCGAAGGGGCGGGCCGGAGTCTCGCTGTACAGCAGGCGTGAGCCGGACCGGGTGCGGATCGGGTTCGGGTCGGCGGAGTTCGACGGCAGTGGGCGGTATGTGGAGGTGGATCTGCCCGGGGTGACCGTCGCCTCGCTGTATCTGCCCTCGGGGGAGGTCGGGACCGAGCGGCAGGACGAGAAGGCGCGGTTCATGGGCGAGTTCCTCGCCTACCTCAAGGGGCTGCGGGAGCGGGCCGCCGCCGACGGGCGGGAGGTCGTCGTCTGCGGGGACTGGAACATCGCCCATGAGAAGGCCGACCTGAAGAACTGGCGCGGGAACACCAAGAGCTCCGGGTTCCTGCCGGAGGAGCGGGAGTGGCTGTCCCGGGTGCTCGACCTGAGCGACGGTGGGTACGTCGATGTCGTGCGGGCGCTGCATCCGGACGTGGAGGGGCCGTACTCGTGGTGGTCGTACCGCGGGCGGGCCTTCGACAACGACACCGGGTGGAGGATCGACCTCGCCGTGGCGACCCCGGGGCTCGCGGCCCGCGCGGTCAAGGCCTACGTCGAGCGGGCGGCCACACACGCCGAGCGGTGGTCGGACCACGCGCCGGTGACGGTGGTCTTCGAGGGCGGTCCCGCCGGGCGGGACTGACCCGTGATCCGTTCCGAGCGGTAGGACAACCACTGCTGCGCCGGCCCGCTCCCGCAGGCGGAGCTCGCCGGCGACCGACCGTCCGCGAGCCGATCCCGTCCGCGCCGCCGACGGGACGCGCCGCCGACGGGACGCGCCGCCGACGGGACGCGCCGCCGAGCGGTGCGGGCACGGCTCCCCGGCCGCCGACGGCGGTCAGTCCCGCTTGCTCAGCCGCCGGTCCATGGCCAGGGAGAGTTCCGCGTCCACCACGCTGCGGGCCAGCGGGCGCAGGCGGTGGAGGGTCTCCTCCGGGGCGTGGCGGAGGATCAGGGTGGCGAAGAGGTCCGCCAGGGCGTCGGCGTGGGTGCGGACCTCCGCCCCGGTGCGGAGCACCTCCGCGAGCGGGATGCCCTCGCGGACCAGCGCCGACGAGACGTCCAGCAGGCGGTGGCTGATGTGGATGATCTCCTCGCCGTCGACGCCGAGGTAGCCGAGGTCGAGCGCGGCGGCCAGGTTCTCCGGGGTGACCTGCCCGGAGAAGTGGTCGGCGAGTTCCTCGGGGGTGAGGCGGACCGGGGTCTCCTCGGTGGGGGCGTCCATGCCGAGGAGTTCCCCGACGTCACGGCCGTGGTCGAAGGCCTCGGCCAGCTCCGCTATGCCGTTCAGGGTGTGGCCGCGTTCCAGCAGCGCCGTGATCGTGCGCAGGCGGGCCAGGTGGTGGTCGTCGTACCAGGCGATACGGCCCTCGCGGCGGGGTGGCGGGATCAGCTTGCGTTCGCGGTAGAAGCGCAGCGTGCGCACCGTGATGCCCGCCAGCCTGGCCAGCTCCTCCATGCGGTACTCGCGCCGGTCACCGGGTCCTTCGCTGTCTTCTGCCACGTCTGAAGCCTAGGGCGTACCGGCGGTAAGTTTCCTCGCATGCCCCCTACCCATCAGTACGGTGCTGCTCTACGCTCCCCATTGCGCCAGTGTTCACTGGCAGGGTTCTGAGTGATGCGTGGAGGCTTGAGGATGGCCGAGCACGAGCATGTACGGGTGGCGGTGGTCGGGTCGGGGTTCGGCGGACTCGGAGCCGCCGTGCGGCTGCGGCGCGAGGGGATCACCGACTTCGTCGTCCTGGAGCGGGCGGGCAGTGTCGGTGGCACCTGGCGCGACAACAGCTACCCCGGCTGCGCGTGCGACGTGCCGTCGCACCTGTACTCGTTCTCCTTCGCGCCCAATCCCGACTGGCCCCGCTCCTTCTCCGGCCAGGAGCACATCCGCGCCTACCTGGAGCACGTCACCGACGTCTTCGGGCTGCGTCCGCACATCCGCTTCGACTCGGAGGTGAAGCGGATGGCATGGGACGGCGAGCGGCTGCGGTGGGAGATCGAGACGAGCAGCGGGAACCTCAGCGCGGATGTCGTGGTGTCCGCCACCGGGCCGTTGTCCGAGCCCAAGCTGCCGGACATCCCGGGGCTCGACACCTTCCCCGGCAAGGTGTTCCACTCCGCCCAGTGGGACCACGACTACGACCTGCGCGGCAAGCGGGTCGCCATGGTCGGTACCGGGGCGTCCGCGATCCAGATCGTGCCGGCCGTCCAGCCGCTCGTGTCGCGGCTGACCCTCTTCCAGCGCACGCCGGCCTGGGTCCTGCCCCGCATGGACCGGCCCATCAGTGGTGCCGAGCGCGCACTGCACCGCACGCTGCCCTTCACCACCAAACTGCGCCGCGGACTGCTCTGGGGCGTGCGGGAGCTGCAGGTCCAGGCGTTCACCAAGCATCCGGGGGAGCTCGGCTTCGTCGAGCAGCTGGCCAAGCGGAACATGGGCCGCGCCGTCAAGGACCCGGCCCTGCGCGCCAAGCTCACCCCGGACTACCGCATCGGGTGCAAGCGGATCCTGCTGTCGAGCACCTACTATCCGGCGCTGGCGCAGCCGAACGTGGATGTCGTCGCCGGCGGACTGAGCGAGGTGCGCGGGTCGACCGTGGTCGGCGCCGACGGGACCGAGGCCGAGGTCGACGCGATCGTGTTCGGCACCGGGTTCCACGTCACCGACATGCCCATCGCCGAGCGGGTCGTCGGCGCCGAGGGGAAGACCCTCGCCGAGTCCTGGTCGGGCGGGATGCAGGCCCTGCGCGGTGCGGCCGCCGCCGGGTTCCCCAACTGGATGACGATCATCGGGCCCAACACCGGCCTCGGGAACTCCTCCATGATCCTGATGATCGAGTCGCAGCTGAACTACCTGGCCGACTACATGCGCCAGTTGGACGTCCTCGGCGGCAGGGTCGCCCTCGACGCCCGCCCCAGCGCCGTACGGGCCTGGAACCACCGGGTGCAGGAGCGGATGAAGCGCACGGTGTGGAACACCGGTGGCTGCACCAGCTGGTACCTCGACGAGAGCGGGCGCAACACCACCATCTGGCCGGGGACGACGGGTGAGTTCCGGCGGGAGACCCGGAGCGTGGATCTCGCCGAGTACGCCGTTCTGCGCAACGTCCCGGCCTCGGGGGAGAACAACCGGGAGAACACCGAGAAGAACACCCAGAAGAACACCGAGAAGAACACCGAGGTGACCGCATGAGCCGCCTCACCCATGTCACCTCCGGGCCGTACGCCCCGCCCGTCGCCGCCCGTGAGCTGACCGCCGTCTCCGCCGACGGCACCCGCCTGCACGTCGAGGTGCACGGTCCCGAGCGGGCGCCCGCGGTCGTGCTCGCCCACGGCTGGACCTGCTCGACCGCCTTCTGGGCCGCGCAGATCCGTGAACTGGCGGCCGATCACCGGGTCATCGCCTACGACCAGCGCGGCCACGGACGGACGCCTGCGAGCCCGGCGTGCACCACCGACACGCTCGCCGACGACCTCGAGGCCGTCCTCGCCGCCACCCTCGCACCGGGCGAACGGGCCGTGATCGCCGGGCACTCCATGGGCGGGATGACCGTCATGGCCGCCTGCGGCCGGCCTGCCTTCACCGCGCACGCCGCCGCCGTACTGCTGTGCAGCACGGGGAGTTCGCGGCTGGTCGACGAGTCGACGGTGCTCCCCTTCCGGGCGGGCCGGACGCGGACCCGGCTGACCCGGCGGATCCTCGGCTCCCGCGCTCCGCTCGGGCCGGTCACGCCCCTCGCCCGCCGGATCCTCAGGTACGCCACGATGGGACCGGCGTCGGCCCCGGACATGGTCGAGGCGTGCGCCCGCATCGTCCACGCCTGCCCGCGCGCGGTGCGCCACGCCTGGTCGCAGGTGCTCGCCGAGCTCGATCTCGACCACGGGGTGGGGCAGTTGCGCGTACCCACGGAGATCGTCGTCGGGACCGCGGACCGGCTCACCCCGCCGGTGCACACCCGGACGCTCGCCGCCGCTCTGCCGGACTGCCTCGGTGTCACCGAACTGCCCGGCGTCGGCCACATGACGCCCGTCGAGGCGCCCGGCCTGGTCACCGGGAAGATCCGGAACCTCGTCGCCGCCCATGTGACCGCCCACCAGCCCGTCCAACCCGCCGAGGAGAGCGCATGAGCAGGGTCAGTCTCGAAGGCAAGGTCGCCGTCGTCACCGGAGCGGCGCGCGGCGTCGGGGAGTTGCTGGCCCGCAAGCTGTCCGCGCGTGGGGTGAAGGTGGCGCTGGTCGGACTGGAGCCGGACGCGCTCAAGGACGTCTCCGCGCGGCTGCACAGCGACAGCGACCACTGGTACGCGGACGTCACCGACCACGAGGCGATGGCCCGGGTCGCCGAGGAGGTCCGGGAGCGGTTCGGCCGGGTCGACATCGTGGTCGCCAACGCCGGTGTGGCGACGGGCGGTCCGTTCGCCGACTCCGACCCGGAGTCCTGGCGGCGGGTGATCGAGGTGAACCTGATCGGATCGGCGGTCACCGCGCGGGCGTTCCTGCCGCTGCTCACCGAGAGCCGCGGGTACCTGCTCCAGATAGCCTCCCTCGCCGCGATCACACCCGCGCCGATGATGTCGGCGTACTGCGCCTCCAAGTCCGGTGTGGAGGCGTACGCGCACTGCCTGCGCGGCGAAGTCGGGCACCGGGGCGTGAAGGTGGGCATCGGGTATCTGTCGTGGACCGACACCGACATGGTGCGCGGCGCCGACCAGGACGACGTGATGCGGGAGTTGCGGCAGCGGCTGCCGTGGCCGTCCAACAAGACCTATCCGCTGGGCCCCGCGGTGGACCGGATGGTGGCCGGGATCGAGCGGCGGTCGGCGCATGTGTACGGGCAGTGGTGGCTGCGCGGGATGCAGGGCGTGCGCGGCTACCTTCCCGCGGTCATCGGGACCGTGGGGCAGCGGGAGATGCGGCGGTTCGGGGAGCGGCTCGACACCGTCCGTACAGGGCTGGTCGGAGCCGGTGGGAACGCCGATGAGCAGCATCGCGCTACGGTCCGTAAGTGATCGACATGCGCAGGGTGACGGCCCGTGTGAATCTGGTCGGGCAAGTTCCCCCACCCCACAACGGGAGTGAACCCACATGGGTATGAAGGACCAGTTCCAGGAGAAGTCCGAGCAGTTCCAGCAGCAGGCCAAGCAGCGTGCCCAGCAGGGCAAGGAGCAGCTGCAGAACCGCGGTCGCCGGCGCGACGAGGACATGGACGAGCAGCGCCGTCAGCGCGAGTCCGAGGAGCGCTTCGACCAGGACTACGAGGTCTGACGTCGCGCGCTGAGGCACTGAAGCACTGAAGCACTGAAGCACTGAGGCAGTGAGGCAGTGAAGCGCCGAGGTATTGAGCCGAAGCACCGAAGCGCAGGCAGGAGGGGTGCCCCTGGCGAAGGGGGCACCCCTTCTCGTTGGCCCGGTGCTCACGCCCTCGGCGGCAGCTCCGGCCGGGAGCGGTCGGGAACGTCTTTGTAGCCGGGGGGAGTCGCCGGGGGACGGGCCTCCAGCAGCTCCAGGGCGAGACGCACCGCGTCGTCCAGCACCGCGTACCTGCCCTCGGCCCAGTCCAGCGGGGTGCGCAGCGCCTCCAGGTCGGGTTCGACGCCCTTGTTCTCCACGGACCAGCCGTACGCGTCGAACCAGGCCGCGTTCATCGGCACCGTGATCACCGTGCCGTCGCCCAGCCGGTGCCGGCCGGTCATGCCGACCACGCCGCCCCAGGTGCGCTGGCCCACCACCGGGCCCAGATCGAGCAGTTTGAAGGCGGCGGTGATCATGTCGCCGTCGGAGCTGGTCGCTTCGTCCGCCAGTGCCACGACCGGCCCGCGGGGGGCGTTGGACGCGTACGAGACGGGCTGGGCGTTGCGGGTGAGGTCCCAGCCGATGATGGTGCGGGTCAGCTTCTCCACGACGAGCTCGCTGATGTGCCCGCCGGCGTTGCCGCGTACGTCCACGATCAGTGCGGGCCGGGACATCTCCATGCGCACGTCGCGGTTGAACTGTGCCCAGCCGGAACCGCCCATGTCGGGGATGTGCAGGTAGCCGCAGCGTCCGGCGCTCAACTCGCGCACGACCGCCCGGCGTTTGGCCACCCAGTCCTGGTAGCGCAGCGGCGTCTCGTCGATCAGCGGGACCACGGCGACCCGCCGGGGCGGTCCCTCGCCCTCGGCGGGGACGAACGTCAGCTCGACCGTCGTACCGCCCGCGCCGGCGAGCAGTGGGTAAGGGCCCGTGACGGGGTCCACCGGGCGGCCGTCGACGTGGGTGAGGACCGCGCCCTCGCGGATGCCGGTGCCGGCCAGCGGGGAGCGGGCCCGGGAGTCGGAGGAGTCGCCGGGCAGGATCCGTCCGACCGTCCAGCCCTTCTCACGCGGGACGAGGTTGGCGCCGAGCAGGCCCTGCCGGCGCTGGTAGTGCGGGGGGCCCTCGTTGCGGCGGGCAGCGGTGACATAGGCGTGGGAGGTGCCGAGTTCGCCGAGGACCTCGCGCAGCAGGTCCGCGAACTCGTCGGGGGAGGCGACCCGTTCGACCAGCGGGCGGTACTGCTCCAGGATCGCGTCCCAGTCGATGCCGCACATGCCCGGTTCCCAGAAGTAGGCGCGGATCAGCCGCCCGGCCTCCGCGTACGCCTGGCGCCACTCGGCCGCGGGGTCGGCCTCGTGCAGGATGCGGCGGGCATCGATCCACACCGTGGAGTCGCTGTCGCCGGGCTCGGTGGCGGGCACCGCGCGCAGTTCGCCCTCGTCGACCACGACCAGCCGGCTGCCGTCGCCGCTGACGGCGAAGAAGTCCAGGTCCGCGACGAGTTCGTACCTCTTCGCCTTGCCGATGTCGAAGTGTTCCAGCGCGGGCCGGCCGCTGGTGTCATTGGGGTTGACGAAGGTCTCGCCGAGCGCGCCGGAGATCGGCCAGCGCAGCCACACCAGGCCGCAGCCCGTGACCGGGTACAGCCCCGAGTACTTGGAGGCGGCCACCGGGAAGGGCGTGACCCTGCTCTCCAGGCCCTCCGCCTCCACGGTCACCGTGCCGCCGTCACCGCTCTCCTCGGCGTCCTCGCGCTCGACCGGGTCCAGGCCCCCGGCGGCCGGGCGGCCCTCGGGGTTCAGGGCGAACGGGGAGGGGGTCGCCGACGACAGCGGCACCAGGTAGGGGCGGCAGCCCAGGGGGAAGGACAGATCACCGGTGTGCACGTCGTACACCGGGTCGAAGCCGCGCCAGGAGAGGAAGGCGAGATAGCGGCCGTCCCGTGTGAAGACCGGGTTCTCGTCCTCGAAGCGGCCGTTGGTGACGTCGAGGACGAGAACGTCCTTGATCCGGGCGAGTTTGATCTGCCGCAGGGACCGTCCGATCACGGGATGGGACCAGGCCAGCCAGGCCCCGTCGGGGGAGAAGGCGAGGTCGCGCACCGGCCCGTTGCCGGAGTGGATCAGCTCGGTGGCCTCGCCCCGGCTCTCCTCACCGGTGTCGACCAGCAGCAGTCGTCCGTCGTGCGCGGCGACGGCCAGCCGTTGGCCCTTCGGGTCGGCCACCATCTCCAGGACCCGGCCCAGCTTCCCCGCGGCCAGCCGCCGTGGCGCGCGCTGACCGGTCGCCCGGGGCAGGGAGGCGATCTCGACGGCGTCGTCGCCCTCGGCGTCCGTCACATACGCCACCTGGTCGCCGGCGCCGAGCATCTCCGGCAGCCGGACCCGTACGCCCGGGGTGTCGGTGAGGGTGCGGGCGGGGCCGTCGCGGTGGGTGAGCCAGTACAGACTGCCGCGTACGACGACGGCGCTGGCCCGGCCGGTCTCGTCGACCGAGATGCCGTCGAGGTGCTGGGCGGCCGGTACCTGGTAGGGGCGGCGCCCGGCCCGCGGGCTGTGCAGGGTCACGTCGAGCCGGCGGGGGACGGAGCCGGGGGAGAGGTCGTCCACGATCCACAGGTCGCCGGCGCACTGGTAGACGACCCGGGTGCCGTCGCTGGAGGCGTGCCGGGCGTAGAAGGCGTCGTGGTCGGTGTGCCGGCGCAGATCGGAGCCGTCGTACGCGCACGAGTAGAGGTTGCCGATGCCCTCGTGGTCGGAGAGGAAGGCGATCCGGCCGTCGGTGAACATGGGGGAGTGCAGATGGCCGTCGAGCCCGTCGAGCAGCCGGTGCCCGTGCAGCCAGAGCCTGCCCGTGGCGCCGCCGCGGTAGCGCTTCCAGGAGGCCGGTTCGTGCGGCGGGGTGCCGGTGAGCAGCAGGGACCTGCGCTCCCCGGCGGTGTCGGCGACCTGGATGTCGGAGACCGGGCCCCAGGGCAGTTTGCGGCCGGGGCTGCCGTCGCGGGCGAGTTTGTAGGCCCAGGTGAAGTACGAGAAGGGCTCGCCGTGCGAGGCGACGGCGAGGATCTCGGCCTGGCCGCCGTCGTCGGGGGGCGCCCAGCCGCAGACCCGGGTGTCGGAGCTGCCCCAGTAGGTGAGGCGCCGGCCCGGTCCGCCGTCCACCGGGACGAGGTGCACCTCCGGGTCGAGGCTGCGCCAGCTCGTGTACGCGATGTGCCGGCCGTCGGGGGAGAAGCGGGGGTGGCCGAGTTTGGTGCGGTCGACGGTGAGCCGCCAGGCGCGGCCGGGTGCGTCGAGCGGGGCGAGCCAGAGGTCGTCCTCGGCCACGAAGCACAGCAGGTCGTCCTTGAGGTGCGGCAGACGCAGATAGGTCACTCTCCCCATGCTTTTCCGGGGGACCGACCGCAGCAACTTATGCCGAGCCGACAACCGTGACGCAGAACACGAACGAAACCGTTTCGTTTCGATAGGTGGCTGGGGTACCTTCGTTCTGTACGAAACGGTGTCGTTTCTTTGACACGGCAGGAGTCGGAGCGGAAGGGTGAGCGGCATGAGCGAAGTCGCGACGGCACGTCGCAGCCGGATGACCCCCGAGCGCGAGGCCGAGCTGTACCGGGCCGTGCTCGACCTGCTCCGTGAGGTCGGCTACGACGCCCTCACCATGGACGCCGTGGCCACCCGCACCCGGTCCAGCAAGGCCACCCTCTACCGCCAGTGGGGCGGCAAGGCCGAACTGGTGGTGAGAGCGATGCGCAGCCAGAAACCCGGCAGCATCGCCGACATCGACACCGGAACCCTGCGGGGCGACCTGCACGCCGTCGTCGGCCGCGAGGACGACTGCGCCATGGCGCAGAACGTCGCCCTGATGCGGGCCCTGGCCATGGCGGTGCACCAGAACGACGACCTCCTCCAGGCGTTCAAGGAACTCCTGGTCGAACCGGAGATCGAGGAGTTCCGGAGGATGGTCCAGCGCGCGGTCGACCGGGGCGAGGTCAGTCCCGGCAACCCGGCGCTGGAGTACATCGTGCACATGCTCGTCGGCGCGTTCGCCACGCGGACACTGATCGACGACCTGCCGCCCACACAGAGATTCCTCGCCTCGTACATCGACGCCGTGGTGCTCCCCGCCCTCGGCGTGACCACTCACTGACCGTCCCCGAGGTCAGCCACCACAAGTCGGCCACCACCGGCCGGCACCAGAGTCAGCCACCACCTGACGTCTCCGCTCACGTCGTCGGGCTGATCATCCCTGCCCCGAAGCAACCACGACCTGACCGGGAGTACGCCCCCGTGGCCACTTTCCTCTATCGACTCGGCCGGTTCGCCTTCCGGCGCCGGCACTTCGTAGCCCTGTTCTGGGTGGCGCTGCTGGCGCTCGCGGGAGTCGGCGCGGCCGGCGCCCCCGCGGCCGGCAACTCCTCCTTCTCCATCCCCGGCACCGAGGCCCAGAAGGCCTTCGACCTGCTGGAGGAACGCTTCCCCGGCTCCAGCGCCGACGGAGCGACCGCCCGCGTCGTCTTCAAGGCACCGGACGGCGAGAAGATGACCGACGCCGGCCACAAGGCGACCGTCCAGGACACCGTCGACGCACTCGGCGGCGGCTCCGAGGTCGCCGGCGTCAGCGACCCCTATGAGGGCGGCGGCGTCAGCGAGAACGGCAGGGTCGCCTACGCCTCGGTGAGCTACGAGGTCTCCGGCATGGAGCTCGAGGAGACCTCCCGCGAGGCACTGGAGGCCGCCGCCGAGGACGCCCGCGACGCCGGGCTGACCGTCGAGATCGGCGGTGACGCGCTGCAGGCCGTCCCGGAAACCGGCACCGCCGAGATCATCGGCATCGGCATCGCCGCGATCGTCCTGGTCGTCACCCTCGGCTCACTGCTCGCCGCCGGGCTGCCGCTGCTCACCGCGATCATCGGGGTCGGCATCGGCGTCGCGAGCATCACCGCGCTGGCCAGCACCCTCGACCTCGGCTCCACCACCTCCGTTCTGGCCTCGATGATCGGCCTCGCGGTCGGCATCGACTACGCGCTCTTCGTCGTCTCCCGCTACCGGGCCGAACTGGCCGGGGGCCGCGAACGCGAGGAGGCGGTCGGCCGGGCCGTCGGCACCGCAGGCTCCGCGGTGGTCTTCGCCGGTCTGACCGTCGTGATCGCCCTGGTCGGACTGTCCGTCGTCAACATCCCGATGCTGACGAAAATGGGCATCGCCGCCGCCGGCACCGTCGCCGTCGCCGTTCTGATCGCCCTCACCCTGATCCCCGCCCTGCTCGGCTACGCGGGCCGCCGGGTCCGCCCCGCCGGTGAGAAGAGCAAGCTGCTCGGCGGCGGCCGCGCCGCCAAGAAGGCGGACCGCCCCAACATGGGCACCCGCTGGGCGAGCTTCGTCGTACGCCGCCCCCTGGCCGTGCTCCTGCTCGGCGTGGTCGGCCTGGGCGCCGCGGCCGTCCCGGCGGCCTCCCTCGAACTCGGTCTGCCCGACGACGGCACGCAGCCGACGTCCACCACCCAGCGCAAGGCCTACGACCTGCTCTCCGAGGGCTTCGGCCCCGGCTTCAACGGCCCGCTGGTGGTCGTCGTCGACGCCAGGAGCAGCGACGACCCGGGGGCCGTGTTCAAGCGGACCAGCGAGGACATCAAGGTCCTCGACAACGTCGTGAACGTCGCCCCCGCGCAGCCCAACAAGGCCGGCGACACGGCGACGATCACCGTGATCCCCGACTCCAAGCCCTCCTCGGTGACCACCGAGGACCTGGTGCACGACATCCGTGACACCGGCTCCGGCATCAAGGCGGACACCGAGGCCGACGTCCTGGTCACCGGCGCCACGGCCATGAACATCGACGTCTCGCAGAAGCTCAACGACGCGCTGGTGCCGTATCTGGTCCTGGTGGTCGGCCTGGCGTTCCTGCTGCTGATCGTGGTGTTCCGCTCGATCCTGGTCCCGCTGAAGGCGGCCCTCGGCTTCCTGCTCTCCGTGCTGGCGGCCCTCGGCGCGGTCGTCGCGGTGTACCAGTGGGGCTGGCTGGCCGGCCTGATGGGCGTCGAGGAGACCGGCCCGATCATGTCGATGATGCCGATCTTCATGGTCGGCGTGGTCTTCGGACTCGCCATGGACTACGAGGTGTTCCTCGTGACCCGGATCCGGGAGGCCTACGTCCACGGCGAGAAGCCGCGCCAGGCCGTGGTGACCGGCTTCAAGTACAGCGCCCGGGTGGTGACCGCCGCCGCGGTGATCATGATGGCGGTCTTCGCCGGCTTCATCGGCTCCAGCGACGCGATGGTCAAGATGATCGGCTTCGGACTCGCGGTCGCCGTCCTCTTCGACGCGTTCGTGGTCCGCATGACGATCGTCCCGGCCGTCCTGGCCCTGCTCGGCGACAAGGCCTGGTGGCTGCCGAAGTGGCTGGACCGCGCCCTGCCCAACGTGGACGTCGAGGGCGAGGCCCTGAGCGCCAGGGACGCCGCGAAGGACGAGGACAAGGAACTCGTACGGGCCTGACACCCCGGACGATCACAGAACCGGC
This sequence comes from Streptomyces sp. NPDC031365, assembly GCF_055569765.1. NCBI lineage: Bacteria > Bacillati > Actinomycetota > Actinomycetes > Kitasatosporales > Streptomycetaceae > Streptomyces > Streptomyces sp. NPDC031365. The sequence goes on from NZ_JBVIIM010000001.1 coordinate 424,516, forward strand.
CGGTGAGGGCTCCGTGGGGACGGGGCGCCCTCACCGGCTTCCCTCGTACGGCCGGAGCTGCGGGGAGTCCCGGGACCCGGCGTCAGGTGCCGTATACCGTGGAGCGGTGACCGACGTGAACGACCCAGACCGTCAACTCCCCGTTGTCGATCGTGTAGATGACGGGGTAATCGCCCACACGGAGTCGGCGCCGGTCGGGCTGGGAGACGAGTGCTGTGGTGTGGAAGCCGAGGGGGTCGGTTTCCAGTTCCGTCAGCTTGACCAGAATCCGGAGTGCCAAGTCCCGGGGTATCTTGCGAAGCTCCGCCTGAGCCTCCGGCCGGAAGACAGCGCGGTATGCGTTACTCACCGCGCTCCAGCGTTTCCCTCATGACGTCCTCGATCGGGATGCCTGCCACCCGGTTCGCCATGCGCTCGTCGATGATCCGGTTGATCTCGCGCTCTTCCCAGTCCTGGTACTTGCGAAGGACCTCGATCGACACGATCGCGGCCACCTGCTTGCCACGTCGGGTAATGACCGTGGGCGTGCCCTCGCGATCGGCTCGCTCGACCACCTCGGCCAGGTGGGCGCGCACGTCACGGATGGACTCTATGGGCATCTGCGTCATGCACCAACAGTACGCGGTGTCGCAAGTGTACACAAAGGCTCGCTGTCAGTGGTGTCCACGGTCACCCCTGGGTGGCTGGCGCGGGCGCACTCCGTGACCCCGCTGGTGGCCGTGGCCGTCCTGCTCGCCGCGGTCACCCATGCGAGCTGGAACGCCATCGCGCACAGGATCACCGACAAGCTCGTCGGGTTCACGCTGATCTCCGGCGGCGGGCTGCTGATCGGGCTGGCGACGGTACCCTTCGTGCCGTTCCCGGCGGCCGGGGCATGGGCGTACCTTCTCTGCTCGGCCGCGATCCACATCGCGTACTACGCGCTGCTGATGAAGTCCTTCCGGCTCGGCGACTTCGGCCAGGCGTATCCCCTCGCCAGGGGTACCGCGCCCCTGGTCGTCACGGTGCTGGCCGCCGTGTTCGCGCACGAGGTGCCGGACGGCTGGGCCAGCGCAGGAATCGCCCTGTCCTGCGCGGGACTGACCGGGGTGGCCCTGTGGGGGCTGCGAGGGCACCGGCCCGACTGGGCGGCCATCGGAGCGGCCCTCGCGACCGGGCTGACCATCGCCGTGTACACGGTCGTCGACGGGCTCGGCGTACGCGCCTCCGGATCGTCGTTCGGCTACATCGCCTGGCTGATGGCGGTGCAGGGCACGGTGATCCCGGCGTACGCCCTCTGGCGCTGGCGACGGGAGACGGCCGCCCGGCTGCGGCCGCACGCCGGACTCGGACTCCTCGGCGCCGCACTGTCCGTCTCCGCCTACGCCCTCGTCCTGTGGGCCCAGACCCGCGCGGCACTCGCACCCGTAGCGGCCCTGCGGGAGTCGTCGATCATCGTGGGCGCCGCGATCGGGGCCCTGTTCTTCAAGGAGCGGTTCGGTGCGCCGCGCATCGCCGCGGCCGGGCTGCTGGTCGTCGGGATCGGGCTGGTGCTGCGCGCGGGGTAGGTGCCCCTTTCCGGGGCGTGGGCGGGTGCACGGGAGCGGCACGAGGAGCACCCTGGAATCAGGTAATCCGGAGGTGATCGTCATGATGCACACCGCAGTGGGATGGCATGTGGAGCTGGAGTTCGCGGAGGACGACCGGCACACGCGCGCGGTCGCGCTGGTGCGGCTGCCCGACGGGACCGAGGTACGGGCCAACGGGCACGCGAGCCGGCACCACACCGACTCCCATCAGCCCAGGGTCGGGGAGGAGATCGCCGGCGCACGGGCACTGAACGAACTCGCCATGCAGATGCTGACCAAGGCGCACGGCGAGATCGACGACGCGTCGGGGCGGACGTCTCACCCGATCCACGTCTGATCAGGCGGTCAGCGACCGCCGTACCGCCCGTATCAGGGCCTGGGCCCTGGGGTCCGCCGTCACCGTCCTGCGGAAGCCGTTGGTGACATAGCCGAAGGCGATGCCCGACTCCGGGTCGGCGAAGCCGAGGGAGCCGCCGCGGCCGGGATGGCCGAAGGACCCCGGGGCCAGGAAGGGGGAGGCACTGCCGTGCAGCATGTAGCCGAGGCCGAAGCGGGTGCCGACGACCAGGACACGGTCGGGGCCCGCCGACTCCTCGGCGCGGGCGTGCTCGACGGTGGCCGGGGCGAGGAGGCGGATGCCGTCGACCGGGCCGATGAGTGAGGCGTAGAAGCGGGCCAGGCCGTCCGCCGTCGCGACTCCGTTCGCGGCCGGCAGGGCCGCCGCGTGGAACGCCGGGTCGTTCTGGTCCGGGAAGGGAGTGATCGCCGCGAAGGCGCGGCGGGTGAGGGAGGACCGGTCGGCGTAGGCGTCGCTGACCGAGCGCTTGGGGCGGGCGCGGAGCGCGCCGGACGGCTCGGGCCCCTCGATCCGGCCGACCGTACCGACGCGGTGGGCCTCGGCGTCCGGCAGTCCGACCCAGAGGTCCAGGCCCAGCGGGCCGGCGATCTCCGACGCGATCCACTCGCCCGAACCCCGCCCGGTGAGGCGGCGCACCAGTCCGTCGAGCAGCCAGCCGTAGGTCAGCGCGTGGTAGCCGTGGTCCGTGCCCGGCTCCCACACGGGGGGCTGGGCGGCGACCGCCTCGGCGGCCCGCCACGGGTCGGCCGCCTCGCCGAAGGTGAGCGGGTGGTCGAGGACCGGCAGCCCGGCGCGGTGGTTCAGTAGGTGACGGACCAGCAGCCGTTGCCTGCCGCGCGCCTTGAACTCCGGCCAGTAGGTGCCGACCGGTGCGTCCAGGTCCAGCTCGCCGCGCTGGTGCAGCAGCAGGAGTACGGCGGCGGCGACCCCTTTGGTCGCCGAGCGCACAACCTGGGCGGTGTCCCGCCGCCACGGCTCGGTGCCGTCGACGTCCTTCACCCCGGCCCACAGGTCGACGACCCTGCGCCCGTCCCGGTACACGGCGACGGCCGCGCCCCGGTCCCCGAGCCGGTCGAAGTTCCGCGCGAACGCCTCCCGGACCGGCTCGAAGCCCTCGGCCACCGTGCCGTGCACGTCGACGTCCACGTTCCTGTCGGTCCTTCCGCTCGCCTGCGCCGCTCACCTTCGGCACCGGGTCCAACAGTGCCTGCCCGCCTGCGATTCCTGGGTGGAGGGACGGGCACGATCGTTATGAACGGCCGGGCGCGGCCGGTACCGTGCGCGGATCGAAGCCGTACGGCAGCTCCAGACGGTGGGCGCGCATCAGCGCGTCGTCGGAGAGCAGGTCCGCCGTGGTGCCGTCCGCCGCGATCACCCCGTCGCTGAGGATCAGCGAACGCGGGCACAGTTCGAGCGCGTACGGCAGATCGTGCGTGACCATCAGGACGGTGACGTCCAACGAGCGGAGGATGTCGGCGAGTTCGCGGCGGGAGGCGGGGTCGAGGTTGGAGGACGGCTCGTCCAGGACCAGGATCTCCGGCTCCATCGCCAGTACGGTCGCCACGGCCACCCGGCGCCGCTGGCCGAAGGAGAGGTGGTGCGGCGGGCGGTCCTTGAACTCCGCCATACCGACCAGACCCAGCGCCCGCTCCACCCGCTCCTCCAGCTCGGGCCCCTTGAGCCCGGCCGCCGCCGGACCGAACGCGACGTCCTCGCGCACCGTCGGCATGAACAACTGGTCGTCGGGGTCCTGGAAGACGATGCCGACCCGGTGCCGGATCTCCGCCATGTGCCGCTTGCCGACCTCGAGCCCGGCCACCGTCACCGTGCCGGCGCCGCCGGTCAGGATGCCGTTGAGGTGGAGGACGAGGGTGGTCTTGCCGGCGCCGTTCGGGCCGAGCAACGCGACCCGCTCGCCGCGCGCGATCGAGAGGTCCACGCCGAACAGGGCCTGGTGGCCGTCGGGGTAGGCGAACGCGAGGCCGGAGACCTCCAGGGACGGTGTCATCGAAAACGCCTGCTTCCCAGCTTGCGGACGGGCATCGTCATCAACGGCGGGTGCGTGCGAGAGCCAAGCGTGCACCATCCCGGTGTCACTGCTGTCAACGGGCCTGCTTCCACCCGGCCGGCGTCGGTCGTGTCGGTCTCGGCCGCCCGCTGGGCGGTCGAGCGGCGTGAGCCGGGAATTCCCACGGCGGCCGGAGGGGGAGGATTCAAAGGGTCCATCCCAGCAAGCACACGACGAGAGCCGTACCCGGGAGCAGTGAAGCGTACGACCACTGCGCCCGGGACGCGGTCACCTCGTCGATCACCGGCATCGAACCGGCGTAGCCGCGGCTCACCATGGCCAGGTGCACCCGCTCGCCACGTTCGTAGGAGCGGATGAACAGCGCGCCCGCCGACTTGGCGAGGACGCCCCACTGCCTCACCCCGCGCGCCTCGAAGCCGCGGGACTCGCGGGCGATCCGCATGCGCCGCATCTCGTCGGTGATGACATCGCCGTAGCGGATCATGAAGGAGGCGATCTGCACCAGCAGCGGAGGCAGTCTCAGCCGCTGGAGGCCGAGGAGCAGCTCGCGCAGCTCGGTGGTGGAGGCGAGCAGGACCGAGGCGGCGACGCCCAGGGTGCCCTTGGCCAGCACGTTCCAGGCGCCCCACAGACCGTTCACGCTCAGTGACAGCCCGAGGACGTCGGTCCGCCCGCCCTCCGCCACGAACGGCAGGAGGACGGCGAAGGCGACGAACGGGACCTCGATCAGCAGCCGCTTGAGGAGGAAGGCGGCCGGGACGCGGGCGGCGTACGCGACGAGGGCGAGCAGACCCGCGTACACCGCGAACGCCCATATCGCCTCGCGCGGGGTCGACACGACCACGACCACGAAGGCGAAGACCGCGGCGAGCTTGGTGTGCGGCGGCAGGGCGTGCACGGGGGAGTGCCCGTGCCGGTAGAGCTTGTGTGCGTGACCCGCTCCCACGTCAGACGCTCGTGCCCGTGCTCGTGCCGCTGGGCGATGTGGCGTCGGCCTCCTCGCCCGTACGCCGTCTGCGGACCGCCCAGAACACGCCGGTGCCCGCGACGACCGTCACGCCGACGCCGATCACGCCCGCCAGGCCACCGGACAGTCGTGCGTCGTCGACGTCCTGGACGCCGTAGTCGGCCAGCGGGGAGTCGGCGTTCGCGTGTTCCCGGGCCTTCTCGTCGATGCCGTGGTCCCCGGCGACCTTCTCCAGGCCGTCGGGGCTCGCGGAGGCGTAGAAGCTGACGAAACCGGCGAGGACCAGCGAGGTGACCAGTCCGGTGATCCAGACCCTCTTCCGGGAGCGAGCGGCGACCGGTACCGGCTGGGTGGTGTCGGGGGCGTCGACCAGTTCGCCGTTCACCCGCAGCCTGAGCCTCTGCCGCAGCCCGCGCGCCCCGTGCACCAGGTCCGGGCGCACCGCGACGACCGCTCCGACGGTCAGGGCGGTGATCACGGCCTCGCCCAGGCCGATGACGAGGTGCACGCCCACCATGGCGGTGGCGACCTTGCCGATCGAGACGTCGGTGGTGCCGCCGACCGCGTACAGCAGCGTGAAGACGACCGCGGAGGCGGGGACGGAGACCAGGGCGGCGACGAAGGACGCGGCGGTCACCGAGCGGCGGGTGCGCGGAAGTACCTTCACCAGCCCGCGGAAGAGCGGGTAGGCGACGATCGCCGTGGTGATCGCCATGGTGGTGATGTTCACGCCGAGTGCGGTCAGTCCTCCGTCGGCGAAGAGGACGGCCTGCATCAGCAGGACGACGGAGACACACAGGACCCCGGTGCAGGGGCCGACGAGTATCGCGGCGAGGGCGCCGCCGAGCAGATGGCCGCTGGTGCCCGCCCCGACGGGGAAGTTCAGCATCTGTACGGCGAAGATGAACGCCGCCACCAGCCCGGCCAGCGGCGCGGTGCGCTCGTCGAGTTCCCGGCGCGCGCCGCGCAGGCTCACGGCGATCGCGCCGGCGGCGACTGCTCCGGCCGCGGCGGACACGGGGGCGTTGATGAATCCGTCAGGTGCGTGCACGGACTCGATGATGGGGCCAGTTGCAAATGGTTCGCAAGAGCGAGTGACTTGTATTACTTCCCGCACCGCTCGCCCGTGCCGCTCGCGCGACTCATCTGTGACGTTCGCCACTCGGAAGCGCGGATTCCGGAAGGGGTGCACGATGGGACGGGGGGTGGGTATACGAGGTACACGCCTTTCTGCCGGATCACGCAGCGTAAGGGGCCCACCGATGTCCGTAGTCGAGCAGTACGCGCGAGTCCACATCGTCACGGATGCGGACCCCCAGCCGGAGAACAGCGGGGCCGTCACCGTGGTGCTGCGGTACGACCCCGAGAACGATCCCCGGTGCGTACGGCTCGCGCTGCCCGGCGCCGTGCCCCGCGAGTGGGCCGTGGAGCGGGAACTGCTGGAGCGGGGCCTGCGCGCCCCCGTGGCCGACGGCGGGATACGGGTGTGGCCGTGCGGCCGGGTACAGGCCGTGGTGGAGTTCCACACCCGCCAGGGTGTCTCGGTGGTGGAGTTCGAGACCAAGACCCTGACCCGGTTCCTGCGTCGTACGTACGTCGCCGCCGCGCAACCGGTTCCGCACTGACCGCAACCGGTTCCGCACCGGCCCCTTCTTCGCCTGTCGCTCAGCCGCCGCCAGGCCGCCGCTCAGCCGCCGCCAGGCCGCCGCTCAGCCGCCGTGCCGCAGCAGCGCCGCCACCATCGGACCGGCCGTCGAACCGCCGTGGCCGCCCTGCTGCACCACACCGGCGGCCGCCAGGTCCCCGCGGTACGCCGTGAACCAGCCGTTGGGCTTCTTCTGGCCGTCGACCTCGGCCGACCCGGTCTTCGCGCCCCGGTCACCGCTCACCGAGGCCATCGCCTCCGCCGCCGTGCCGGACGTGGCCGTGTACGACATCAGCTCCCGCAGCTGCGCCAGCGTGCCGGGCGACAGGGTCCGCGAGGCCGTCGCCAGCTCGCGCCCGTCGACCTCCGGCGAGACCAGGTAGGGCTGGTGGAACACGCCCGCCTTGACCGTCGCCGACACCGACGCCATGTTCAGCGGGTTCATCCGCACCCCGCCCTGGCCTATCAGGGAGGCGCCCATCGGGGCGTCCGACTGCACCGGCACCGAGCCGTCGAAGGTCGGCACACCCACCTGCCAGTCGTTCATCCCCAGCCCGAACACCTGCTGGGCGTGCCGGGTCAGGTCGGCGTCCTTCAGCTCGGGTGCCTGACTGATGAAGGCCGTGTTGCAGGAGCGGGCGAAGCTCGCCCGGAACGTGCCGCCCTTGATCTCGAACTTGTCCAGGTTCTGGAACTTCCAGCCGCCGTAGCTGAAGTACTTCGGGCACGGATGCTTGTCGTCCATCGAGGCGAGGCCCTTCTCGATCAGCATCGAGGCGGTGATCACCTTCATCGTGGAGCCCGGGGCCAGCGAACCCTGGAACGCGGTGTTGAAGCCGCGCGAGGAGTTGGCCACCGCGAGTATCTCGCCGGTCGACGGACGCAGCACCACCACCGACGCCCGCTTCTTCTGCGCCACCTGCGCCTCGGCGGCGGCCTGCAGGGACGGGTCCAGGGTTGTCGGCACCGTGCCCGGCGTGCCCTCGCTCAGCTCCAGCAGCGTCCTGTCGGACAGCTTCGCCTTCTCCGAGGCCTTGCCGCGCACGATCCGCAGCTCGACACCGGCCTCGCCGCCCGCCTTCTCGCCGTACTTCTCCCGCAGCCCGTCCAGCACCGACCCGAGGGACGGGTACTTCTCGGCGGTCAGCTCACCGCCGTCCCGGTCCAGCGCCTTGACCGGCGGGGTGCCCGCCTCGCCGGTGACGAGCCGGTCGCCGTCCCTGAGGTCGGGATGCACGACCTCGGGCCGCCAGTCGACCAGCGGCTCACCGTCCCCTGACCGGCGTACGACGGTCAGCGCGCTGTCGTAGGTCAGCGGCTCGACGGTGTTCTTGTACGACACCGTGCCCTTCAGGGAGAAGGGGACCTGTCCGCCGGTGGCGGTGCCCGGGGTGAGGGTGACGTTCTTGATCCGGGCGTCCTTGGCGTGGGCGGTGAGCAGGGCGGTGGCGGCCTCCGGGTCGTCCGTGGCGGCGGCCGCCTCGGACACCTTGCCCGCCCCCCAGGCGGTGAGGAAGCGTTCGGCCGCGGCGGTGACCTCGGTGGCGGACAGCGGCCCGGTCCTGACGTCCCGCGCGGCGGTCGTGCGGGGGCCGTCATCGGCGGCGGCACCGCCCCCGAGCAGCGCGTAGGCGCCGAAACCGCCACCGGCGACGACCACGGCGATCACTCCGCCGACCACGGCGGGCCGCGTCTTCCGCCGCTCACCGGCGCGCACTCTGTTCCCCACTGGTTCCCGTTCCTCCGCTGCCCGCCGGGCTCCCCGTGACCCGCGTGGCGCTCATGGCCCCTCATGGCGCTTCCCCGCGCGCCGACGACGGCACCACCCTAAAGTCCCGTCAACCCCGTGACGCGATCAGCCGGCTGCTCGTAGCACGGCTGCGACAATCGGGCCGGCCGCGTCGCCGCCGTGGCCGCCCTGCTGGGCCATGGCCGCCGCCGCGACGTCGTTCCGGAAGCCGGTGAACCAACTGTCCGCCGTGGCGTTGCCGTCGACCTCGGCCGACCCGGTCTTCGCGCCGATGTCGCCGCCGAGGCCGGACATGGCCTTCTGGGCGGTGCCCTGGGTGGCGGTCAGCCGCATCATCTGCTTCACCTGGGCGGCGGTGCCCGCCGGCAGGCCCTTGGCCCGCGCCAGCTGCCGGCCGTCGAGGTCCGGGGAGACGAGATACGGCTGGCGGAAGCTGCCGGTGATGGCGGTGGCCGTCACCGACGCCATGTTCAGCGGGTTCATCTGCACCTGGCCCTGGCCGATGGCGTTCGCCGCCTGGTCCGGGCCGCCGACCGCGGGCACGCTGCCGTCGAAGGAGGCGATGCCCGTCTTCCAGTCGTCCCGGCCCAGCCCGAACCGCTCCTGCGCCTCGCGGGTGAGGGACTCCGTGGTGAGTGGCTGCTCGTCGACGAGCTTGACGAAGGCCGTGTTGCAGGAGCGCAGGAAGCTGTTGGCGAGGGTGGCGCCCTCGTTCGGCTCCATGCCGGTGAGGTTCTTGAAGGTCTGGCTCTGCCACACGGCGCTGGGCGGACAGGGCGCCGGGCCGTTCATCGAGGTCACGCCGTTGTCGATGAGCATCGCGGCGGTGACGATCTTCATCGTGGAGCCGGGGGCGGCCTGGCCCTGGAAGGCCGCGTTGAACCCGTCCTCACGGTGGTTGGCCACCGCCAGCACCTCGCCGGTACTCGGCTTCACAGCCACCACCGACGACTCGGCGAACCCCTTCACCGCCTTCTCGGCCGCCGCCTGCGCCCCGGCGCTGAGGGTGGTGCGCAGCTTGCCCGGCCTGCCCTCGGCCAGGGTCAGCAGCGAGCTGTCCGCGGCGGCCTCGCCCGCGGCCCCTTCGGCGTGCCGGACCACCAGCTCGACACCCGGCGTGCCGCCGGCCTTCGCGCCGTACTTCTGGCGCAGGGTGTCCAGGATCGGGCCGAGAGAGGGGTACTTCTCCTTGGTCAGCACCGTGCCGTCACGGTCCACGGCCTCGATGGGCGGCTGCGCGGACTCCTCGGTGACGAGGGTGTCGCCGTCCTTCATGTCCGGGTGCACGACGGACGGCTTCCAGTCGACCAGCGCCCGCCCGGTGGTCTTTCCGCGGACCACGGTCAGCTCGCTCGCGTAGCTCAGCGGCTCCGACTTCCCGTCGAAGCTGACGGTCGCCTTGACGGTGAACGGGACGGTGGTGCCGGCGGCCGTGCCGGGCGTGATCTCGACGTCGCCGATGTGCGCCTCCTCGCCGTACCCCGTCAGCAGCTCTCCGGCCTCCTGCGCGTTGTTGGTGTGCGACGCCGCCCGCTCCGCCTGCCCCTGCTCCCAGGCCCCGAAGAACGCCTCGGTCGTCTCCCTGACCTCGTCCTCGTCCGGCGGCCCGGACTGCTTCGTCCCCGACGCCCCGCTGCCCCCGTCACCGCTCACGGCCGACACGACGTTGTAGGCCCCGTACCCGGCGCCTCCCACCATCAGAGCGAACACACCGCCTATGACGGCGGTCCTGACCCCCTTGCCCATCGGGCGATCCCCTCCCCCCGCCGAACCCCCACGTCTTCTGAACGTGTTCAGAAAGCCCGACGCGTGAGCACTCTATGCGGTGGCAGTGCCGGCCGGGACGTCAGTTTCCGTTTGTTGTCCGAACGGAGACCGCGACCGTCAGGATCCGGACGGCACCCCCTGGCTAGACCCAGGTATCCAGCCACATCCGCGCCCGCCAGTCGTCGATCGGGATGGGGATGCCGGTGTGGATGGGCCAGAAGTAGATGAAGTTCCAGGCGATCAGCAGTGTCAGTACGCCCGCCGCCGTCGCGCCCGCCACGCGGCGGGTGTCGCCGGAGCGGGGTGGGCCGACGAGGGCGCCCAGGAGCATCGCCACGGCCAGGCACAGGAAGGGCAGGAAGACGATGGCGTAGAAGAAGAAGATCGTGCGTTCCTGGTAGAGGAACCACGGGGCGTAGCCCGCCGCGATGCCGCAGGCGATGGCGCCCGCCCGCCAGTCACGGCGGAAGAACCAGCGCCACAGGACGTACAGCAGGGCGAAACAGCCCACCCACCACAGCAGGGGCGTGCCGAGGGCCAGGACCTCCTGGGCGCACTTCTCGCCCGCGTCGGCGGGGCAGCCGTCCGTGCCGGGGGCGGGGGACTCGTAGAAGTACGACACCGGGCGGCCGGCGACGATCCAGCTCCACGGGTTGGACTCGTAGGTGTGGGGCGAGGACAGGCCGACATGGAACTCGTAGACCTGGTTCTCGTAGTGCCACAGGCTGCGCCACCAGTCGGGGAACAGCCAGGACCAGTCGCTGTTCCTGCCGTCCTTGACCGCCCAGTCGCGGTAATAGCCGCCCGTGCCGTCCGCCGGGGAGAGGATCCAGCCGGTCCAGGACGCGAAGTAGGTGACCAGCGCCACCGGCACCGTGGACAGGAACGCCCAGCCCAGATCCCGCTTCAGCACCGCCACCCTGGGGCGGCGGGCGCCGGCGACCCTGCGCGCGCCGACGTCCCAGAGCACCGCCAGCACACAGAACGCCGCCATGATGTACAGCGCGTTCCACTTGGTGCCGATCGCCAGCCCCAGCATCAGGCCGGCCGTCAGCCGCCAGGGCCGGAACCCGATCCGGGTGTTCTCGGCGGCCCCGGCGTCGGGCCGGGCCCGTCCGTCGGCGTCCACCGGCAGTGCGGCGGCCAGCTTCTCCCGGGCCCGGTCCCGGTCGACCACCAGGCAGCCGAACGCCGCGAGCACGAAGAACATCAGCACGCCGTCCAGCAACGCGGTCCGGCTCATCACGAAGTGCAGTCCGTCCACCGCCATCAGCGCGCCCGCGAGACAGCCGAGGAACGTGGAGCGGAACAGCCGCCGGCCGATCCGGCACAGCAGCAGCACGGAGAGCGTGCCCAGCAGCGCGGTCATGAACCGCCAGCCGAACGGGTCGAAGCCGAACATCAGCTCGCCCAGCCCGATGACGTACTTGCCGACCGGCGGATGCACCACGTACGCCGGGTCGGTGGGAATGGGGACGTCCCCGCCCGAGTTCAGGATCAGACGGTTGGCGTTCTTCTCCCAGTTGACCTCGAACCCGCGGTGGATCAGCGCCCACGCGTCCTTGGCGTAATACGTCTCGTCGAATATCACCGCCTTCGGGCTGCCCAGGTTCCAGAACCGCAGGACCCCCGCCAGCAGCGTGACCAGCAGTGGGCCGCCCCACGCCGACCAGCGCGTGATCCGCCGCGCGAGCGGCGGTGACACCCCGAGCGTCTCCCACAGCCGACCCGACGGCTCGGTGTACGGCGGGACCAGCCGGTCCCGGACATCGCCTCCGGGGCCCGATGCCCGGTAGCCGAAACGGCGCAGCCGCTGCTGCCACGTCTGCCGCTGGTCGAGCGGCGACTGCTCCTGCCGGGTGTCCATGGAGGACGCGGTACTGGTCACCGCGCCATCGTAGGGAACGGCGCTGTGTGAGTCCCGCGCATGGGCGGTATGCCCCGCCTCTGTCCACAACTGGGAGGATGGGGCCGTGACCGGAACCCTCGTACTCGCAGGCACCCCCATCGGCGACATCTCCGACGCGCCGCCCCGGCTCGCCGAGGAGCTGGCCGGCGCCGACGTGATCGCCGCCGAGGACACGCGGCGGCTGCGGCGGCTGACCCAGGCCCTCGGCGTCACACCCAAAGGCCGGGTCGTGTCGTACTTCGAGGGCAACGAGTCCGCTCGTACGCCCGAACTGGCCGAGGAACTGGTGGGCGGCGCGCGTGTCCTGCTGGTGACGGACGCCGGGATGCCGTCCGTGTCCGACCCCGGATACCGGCTGGTCGCCGCTGCCGTCGAGCGGGACGTCAAGGTCACCGCCGTGCCCGGACCGTCCGCCGTGCTCACCGCTCTCGCGCTGTCCGGGCTGCCCGTCGACCGGTTCTGCTTCGAGGGGTTCCTGCCCCGCAAGGCAGGGGAGCGGCTGGGGCGGCTGCGGGACGTCGCGGACGAGCGGCGCACCCTCGTCTACTTCGAGGCCCCGCACCGTCTCGACGACACCCTCGCCGCGATGGCCGAGGTCTTCGGGGCCGGGCGCCGGGCCGCCGTCTGCCGGGAGCTGACCAAGACGTACGAGGAGGTCCGGCGCGGCCCGCTGGCCGAGCTGGCCGCATGGGCGGCCGAGGGCGTGCGCGGGGAGATCACGGTCGTGGTCGAGGGCGCGCCGGAGAAGGGGACCGAGGAGGTCGACGCCGCCGAGCTGGTGCGCAGGGTGCGGGTGCGGGAGGAGGCGGGGGAGCGGCGCAAGGAGGCGATCGCGGCGGTGGCGGTGGCGGCGGGGGTGCCGAAGCGGCAGGTGTTCGACGCGGTGGTGGCGTCCAAGAACGCCGGGGAGGATTCCGGTTCCGGGGAACGCCGTTAGGGATGCGGTGCCGGGCGGGCTGACTTTTGTGGGGGCTTCTCGTGCGGTTCCCCGCGCCCCAGGGGGCGTGAAGCCGGACGTCGGTGAAGGGTTCGGGGACCTGTGGCAGACCACGGACGGATCGCTGCCCGTACTCGGTTTCCCCTCCCGCGCTCGTATCCGGTGAGGAGTCGCCTCCGCCGGGGCGCCGCCCACCGCGAGCGGCGGTGCCGGCCGCCGGGCCCGTCGGGGCACCGTGGAGTCCGGGGCGCCGGCACCGCTTCCGTAGGATCGGGGGCATGCCTGCGAACACCTCCGGCAAGAACGCCGCCCCACCGCTCCCGGAGCCCTTGCGGGTACCGGTCGCGGACTCGCACACCCACCTCGACATGCAGTCCGGCACGGTCGAGGAGGCCCTCGCCAAGGCGGCGTCGGTGGGCGTCACGACGGTGGTGCAGGTCGGCTGCGACCTCGAGGGGTCCCGGTGGGCGGCGCGGACGGCGGCGGTGCACGACGCCGTTCACGCGACGGTCGCGCTGCACCCCAACGAGGCCCCGCGGATCGTCCACGGGGACCCCGACGGCTGGTCCCGGCAGGGTGCCCGCGAGCCGGGCGGGGACGCGGGACTCGACGACGCGCTCGCCGAGATCGACCGGCTGGCCGCGCTGCCCCAGGTCAAGGGCGTCGGCGAGACGGGACTGGACTACTTCCGCACCGGACCGGAGGGCAAGGAGGCGCAGGAGCGGTCCTTCCGCGCCCACATCGAGATCGCCAAACGGCACGGCAAGACCCTGGTGATCCACGACCGTGACGCCCACACCGACGTCCTGCGCGTGCTGAAGGAGGAAGGCGCTCCCGAGCGCACCGTCTTCCACTGCTACTCCGGGGACGCCGGGATGGCGGAGATCTGCGCGGGCGCCGGCTACTACATGTCGTTCGCCGGCAACGTCACCTTCAAAAACGCGCGGAACCTGCGGGACGCGCTCGCCGTGGCCCCGCTGGAGCTGGTCCTGGTGGAGACCGACGCGCCGTTCCTCACCCCGGCGCCCTACCGCGGACGCCCCAACGCCCCCTACCTCGTGCCGGTCACGGTGCGTGCCATGGCGGCCGTCCGGGGCATCGACGAGGACACCCTGGCCACGGCCCTCGGGGCGAACACGGCCCGCGCCTTCGGCTACTGAGAAGCGCGCGACCCGGCCGGGCCGGACCACGCCTCCCCCACCGCACAAGCCTTCCTCGCACGGGCCACACACTCGTTCCAGAGCCACCGGCACCGGACTCCCGTGCCACCGCCGCGCACCCCCTCGCCCCTGTTCCGGCCAGCCGCCTCCGACGGGGTTCTGACCGTACGTGCGATCCCCGCACACCCGAACGGCCTTCCGCCGTGATCACCCGACCGGTGCAGGGGGAGCGCGCGTTCGACTCCGCGAGGGGTCGGGTGACCTGGGCCGCCCCGGCCGCCCCGTACCCTTGTCCCGTGACCAGCCCCACCCCCGACGCCCTCCTGGGCCCCGCCGACATCCGTGAACTGGCGGCCGCCCTCGGCGTGCGGCCCACCAAGCAGCGCGGCCAGAACTTCGTCATCGACGCCAACACGGTGCGCCGCATCGTCCGTACCGCCGAGGTCCGCCCCGACGACGTGGTCGTCGAGGTCGGACCGGGGCTCGGCTCGCTCACCCTGGGGCTGCTGGAGGCCGCCGACCGGGTCGTCGCCGTCGAGATCGACGACGCCCTGGCCGCCGCGCTGCCCGCGACCGTCGAGGCCCGCATGCCCGGGCGCGCCGACCGGTTCACGCTGGTCCACTCCGACGCGATGCACATCGGCGAGCTGCCCGGCCCCGCCCCGACCGCGCTGGTCGCCAACCTCCCCTACAACGTGGCCGTCCCGGTGCTGCTGCACATGCTCGAGACCTTCCCGAGCATCGAACGCACCCTCGTCATGGTCCAGTCGGAGGTCGCCGACCGGCTCGCCGCACCGCCCGGTTCGAAGGTGTACGGAGTGCCCTCGGTCAAGGCCAACTGGTACGCGTCGGTCAAGCGCGCCGGCGCCATCGGACGGAACGTCTTCTGGCCCGCGCCGAACGTCGACAGCGGTCTGGTCTCGCTGGTGCGCCGCACGGAGCCGCTGAAGACCAGTGCCTCACGGCGCGAGGTCTTCGCCGTCGTCGACGCGGCCTTCGCCCAGCGCCGCAAGACCCTGCGCGCCGCGCTCGCCGGGTGGGCGGGCTCGGCCGCCGCGGCGGAGGCGGCGCTGGTCGCGGCGGGTGTCTCGCCGCAGGCCCGCGGCGAGTCCCTGACCGTCGAGGAGTTCGCGCGCATCGCCGAGCACGCCGAGCACAAGGAGCCGGTCCAGCAGTGAGCGTCACCGTCCGCGTCCCCGCCAAGGTCAACGTGCAGCTCGCCGTCGGCGCGGCCCGCCCCGACGGCTACCACGACCTGGCCAACGTCTTCCTCGCGGTCGGCCTGTACGACGAGGTCACCGTCATCCCTTCGCCGGACGGGCTCCGGATCACCTGCGAGGGCCCGGACGCCGGTCAGGTCCCCCTGGACCGTACGAACCTCGCCGCCCGCGCCGCCCTGGTGCTCGCCGAGCGGTACGGCCGTGACGCGGACGTTCACATCCACATCGCCAAGGACATCCCCGTCGCCGGCGGCATGGCGGGCGGCAGCGCGGACGGAGCGGGCGCACTGCTCGCGTGCGACGCGCTGTGGGGGACGGGTGCCTCACGCGCGGAGCTCCTCGACATCTGCGCCGAGCTGGGCAGTGATGTGCCGTTCAGCCTGGTGGGAGGGGCGGCGCTGGGCACGGGGCGGGGCGAGAAGCTTTCGGAGCTGGAGGTGGGGGGCACCTTCCACTGGGTGTTCGCGATGGCCGCGGGAGGGCTGTCGACGCCATCGGTGTTCCGGGAGTTCGACCGGCTGGGGGAGGAGCGGGAGATTCCCGGACCCGTGGCCTCGCGGGAACTGCTCGACGCCCTGACCAAGGGCGACGTCGACGCGCTCGCCGCCACCGTCTCCAACGACCTTCAGCCGGCGGCGCTGTCACTGTTCCCCGAGCTGGCGGACACGCTGGCGGCGGGGCGTGCGGCGGGGGCACTCGCCTCGCTGGTGTCGGGGTCGGGGCCGACCACGGCGTTCCTGGCGCGGGACGCGGAATCGGCGGGGGCGATCGCCCATGCCCTGAGGACGTCGGGCACCTGCCGCACGGTGCGCACGGCGGCAGGCCCCGTGCCGGGTGCGACGGTCGTCTGAAGCGCTCAGGTGGACGGGATCCGGCTGCCTGCCCCCCAAGGGAGCCGCCCGTTGCCGATCACGTCATGAC
This sequence comes from Streptomyces sp. NPDC031365, assembly GCF_055569765.1. Taxonomy (NCBI): domain Bacteria; kingdom Bacillati; phylum Actinomycetota; class Actinomycetes; order Kitasatosporales; family Streptomycetaceae; genus Streptomyces; species Streptomyces sp. NPDC031365. The sequence goes on from NZ_JBVIIM010000001.1 coordinate 440,747, forward strand.
GAAGAGTGACGTCTCCTCGCGTCCCGGGCGCGTTCCGCCAGGGCCTACGCTGGAAAACTGATCGATCCACCGGGCAGGAGAAAAATGGCCGTCAATCTGGTCAATGTCGAGAACGTCAGCAAGGTGTACGGCACGCGTGCGCTGCTCGACGGGATTTCCCTCGGCGTCTCCGAGGGGGACCGGATCGGGGTGGTGGGGCGGAACGGGGACGGCAAGACGACGCTCATCCGGATGCTGGCCCGGCTGGAGGAGGCCGACACCGGGCGGGTGACGCACTCCGGTGGGCTGCGGACCGGGGTGCTCACCCAGCACGACTCCCTCGATCCCGGGGCGACCGTCCGGCATGAGGTCATCGGCGACATGGCCGACCACGAGTGGGCCGGGAACGCCAAGGTCAGGGACGTACTGACCGGGCTGTTCGGCGGGCTGGACCTGCCCGGGTTCCCCAAGGGCCTCGACACGGTCATCGGGCCGCTGTCCGGTGGGGAGCGGCGGCGGATCGCGCTCGCCAAGCTGCTCATCGAGGAGCAGGACCTGATCGTCCTCGACGAGCCCACCAACCACCTCGACGTCGAGGGCATCGCCTGGCTCGCCCGGCATCTGCCGGCCCGCCGGTCCGCGCTCGTCTGCGTCACCCACGACCGGTGGTTCCTCGACCAGGTCTGCACCCGCATGTGGGACGTGCAGCGCGGTGACGTGTACGAGTACGAGGGCGGCTACTCCGATTACGTCTTCGCCCGCGCGGAGCGGGAACGCATCGCCGCCACCGAGGAGGTCAAGCGGCAGAACCTGGTCCGCAAGGAACTGGCCTGGCTGCGGCGCGGTGCTCCCGCGCGGACGTCCAAGCCGCGGTTCCGCGTGGAGGCCGCCAACGAGCTCATCAAGGACGTTCCGCCGCCGCGCGACAGCAGCGAACTGATGAAGTTCGCCTCCTCGCGGCTGGGCAAGACGGTGTTCGATCTCGAGGACGTCACCGTTCAGGCCGGCCCCAAGGTGCTGCTCAAGCACGTCACCTGGCAGCTCGGGCCGGGCGACCGCATCGGTCTGGTCGGGGTCAACGGGGCCGGGAAGACGTCCCTGCTGCGGGCCATGGCGGAGGCCGCCCGGAGCGAGGGCGAGGTGCAGCCCGCGGGCGGTGGCATCCGTGTCGGCAAGACCGTCAAGCTCGCCTACCTGTCCCAGGAGGTCGCCGAACTCGACCCCGCCTGGCGGGTGCTCCAGGCCGTTCAGGCCGTGCGGGAGCGCGTCGACCTCGGCAAGGGCCGCGAGATGACCGCCGGCCAGCTGTGCGAGACCTTCGGGTTCGGCAAGGAGAAGCAGTGGACGCCGGTGGGGGACCTGTCGGGTGGTGAGCGGCGCAGGCTCCAGCTCCTTCGCCTCCTCATGGACGAGCCCAACGTGCTCTTCCTCGACGAGCCCACCAACGACCTCGACATCGAGACCCTCACCCAGCTCGAGGACGTCCTCGACGGCTGGCCAGGCTCCATGATCGTCATCTCCCACGACCGGTTCTTCCTCGAGCGCACCACCGACCGCGTGTTCGCCCTCCTCGGCGACGGCACCCTGCGGATGCTCCCGCGCGGCATCGACGAGTACCTGGAGCGCCGCCGGCGGATGGAGGAGGCCGCCGCCGCCTCCGTGCCGGCCGCGGTGACACAGGGTTGCGCACCGGAGAGGAGCGCCGCCGACCAGCGCGCCGCCAAGAAGGAACTGCAGAAGGTCGAGCGCCAGTTGGACAAGGTCTCCGAGAGGGAGGCCAAGCTCCACACGGCCATCGCCGAGAACGCCACCGACTTCGCGAAGGTGGCCGAACTGGACGCCGAACTGCGGGAGCTGTCCGGGCAGCGGGAGGCACTGGAGCTGCGCTGGCTGGAACTGGCGGAGGACGCCTGAGCCGTCCGTCCGGGGGCGTGCAGGGGGCGCGGGTGGCGTGAAGAGGGCGTGGAGGCGCGTAACGGGGGCATCACGGGCCGGTCCTCCCTTGGGAACAGGGGTGGACTCGGCCCGGTGGTCTGTCGGTGCCGGGTGATAGAAAGAGCCGTCTGAGAACTGTCTCAGGTCGACTCTGGGTCCATCACGTACCTCAGGGCGTGGCTAAAAATCAGTGAGTAAGGGGGGAACGCTGATGTCTCAGCCGCCCAACCAGCCGCCGCAGGGTGGCTTCGGAGCGCCGCAGGATCCGCCGCCGGGTGGTGGTTTCGGGGCGCCGCAGACGCCTCCGCCGCCGCAGACGCCTCCGCAGGGGCCGCCTGCCGGTGCGCCGGGGCCCGGGTACGGCTATCCGCAGCAGCCTCCGACGCAGCCGGGCCCCTACGCCCCCGGTCCGTACGCCTCCGGCCCCTACGGGCAGCCGCAGCAGCCGGGGCCGTACGGCCAGCCCGGCTACGGGTACCCGCAGCCGCAGTTCCCCGGGGCGCCCGGCACCCCGCCCGGCGGTCCCGGCTCCCGCAACCCCTTCAAGGGCAAGCCCGCCCTCGTCGTCGGTGCCGCGGTGGCCGCGCTGCTCGTGATCGGCGGCACCGTGTACGCCGTCTCCGGTGACGACGGCGAGAAGAACAAGAAGCCCGTCTCCAAGCAGACCGACGACCCCAAGCCGAGCACCTCCGGCGGTGCCCCGGTCAACCCGGGCGACGGCAGCGGCGACGGTGGCGAGGACCCGGAGAACCTCAACGAGGGCCGCCAGGACGGCGAGTCCAAGGTGCTCTGGTACAAGGAGGCGCCCGACGCCCCCGGTTCCGGCGCCGACGCCCCCGGCATGTGGATCACCGACAAGACCGCGGTGAAGGCCGCCTACAAGGAGCTCTCCGCCTACAACGTCGGCGACGGCAAGCCCGCCTGGGAGACCATCGCCTTCCCGCAGGAGATCTGCTCGGTCACCTCCGAGAAGACGGCCGACGACAAGGTCGTCGTCGCCTACAAGAGCGGCAAGAGCGACCGCGCCAAGTGCAACCAGCTCCAGCTCGTCGACCTCGGCACCGGCGAGAAGGGCTGGCAGCAGGAGGTCGCCGACGGCGATCTGTTCGACTCCGCCCTCTCCATCGAGATGTCCCTCACCGGCGACACGCTGATGGTGGGCCGCTCGCAGTCCGGCACGGCGTACGACGTGCGCAACGGCAAGAAGCTGTTCGACGCCAAGAAGTACGGCGACGCCCCCTGCTTCCCCGCCGCCTTCGCGGGCGGTGAGCGGCTGATCCAGGTCGCCTCCTGCGGCGCCGGCGGCAACAACGCGCACGACGAGGTCCGGGAGCTCGACGCCAGGACCGGCAAGGTCAAGTGGACCTACAAGTACGAGAAGGGCTGGAGGGTCGAGCGGGCCTTCTCCGTCGACCCGGTCGTCATCTACGCCACCAAGGCGGAGGACGGCGACAAGAAGGCCTGGAACATCGCGGCCTTCACCGCCGGCGGCAAGCTGCGCTCGCAGGTCTCGGTCGACGAGGACTTCGACCCCGGCTGCGGCTGGGCCATCCTCGCGCGTGACCTCCAGGGCTGCCAGGGCGTCGTCGTCGACGGTGACACCCTCTACCTGCCGACCAAGGCCACCACCGGCGCCAACGAGATCGTCGCGATCAGCCTGGCCACCGGCAAGGAGCGGTGGCGGCAGTCCTCCCCGGCGGAGGAGTCGATGGTGCCGATGAAGGTGGAGGACGGCAGGCTCATCGCCTATGTCCAGCCGTCGTACAACGCGGGCGGGCAGATCGTCGCCCTGCCCGTCACGGGCAGCGGCCACAAGCCGGCCGAGCTGATGCAGAACCCGCAGGGCGTCGCGGACATCGAGAACAGCTTCTTCAGCAAGGACATCGACTGGGTCGATGGACGCTTCTACCTCTCGACCACCCGGCTGACCGGGAATGACGAATCGAAGGAGAAGTTGATGCTCGCCTACGGCAAGTGAGGCACGTGAGTACCGCTCCCGCCCCCTTCCCGCCGCCCGCCGTCCCCTTCCCCGAGGTACTCACGTCATGACTCAGCCGCCGCCTCCGCCGCCCAACGAGCCCCCGCAGCAGCCCGGGTTCGGGCCGCCGCAGGACCCTTCCTCCCAGCAGCCCGCTCAGCCCGCGCAGCAGCCGGATCAGCCCGCGCAGCAGCCCGCTCAGTCTCCGCAGCAGCCGCCCGCGGCTCCGGGCGGGCCTGATCTGAACAAGGCTCCCGAGCCCGGGTACGGCTATCCGCAGGCCCCGGGGACTCCTCCGCCGTCCGCGCCTCCGGCCGCCCCGCAGGGGCCCGGGTACGGCTACCCGCAGCAGCCGACCGCCCCCGGGTACGCGTACCCGGGGCAGCCGCAGCAGCCGGGGTACGGGCAGCCGGGGTACGGCCAGCCGGGGTACGGGCAGCCGGGGTACGGCCAGCCCGGGTACGGGCAGCCGGGGTACGGGTATCCGCAGCCGCCGACCATGCCCATGCAGCCGCAGCCGGGTGGCGGGCGGAAGTTCAACGCGCAGATGGCCATCATCGTCTCCGCGGTCACGGCCATCGCGCTGATCGTCGGCGGCGGGATCTGGTACGCCTCCTCCGGCAAGGACGACGACGGCAAGAAGACGACCGCGAAGGGCGGCGGGGGCAAGGAGGACAAGAACGGCGAGGGCGGAACCGGGGGCTCCTCCGGCGGCGGGGCCAAGGAGAAGGCCCCGGCCGACACCGGCTCGAAGGTGCTGTTCCAGGTGCCCGCGCCCAAGGTGCCCAAGGGCGTCTCGACCGTCACGACGTCCGGTTCCTGGCTGACCGACACGGTGTACGCCAAGAGCGGCATCGCCGAGATCGTCGGTTACGACCGCGTCAAGGGCACCGAGAAGTGGACGATCGACCTGCCCGGCCCGGTGTGCAGCGCGACCGACCACGTCACCGAGGACAACAAGACGGCGATCGTCTACAAGGCGGAGATGCCGACCAAGGCGAACCCGGGGGCCTGCACCCAGGTCGCGCTGATCGACCTGGAGGCGGGCAAGGAAGTCTGGTCCAAGACCGCCAAGTCCGGCACCGTGCCGATCAACTTCAACAACGTCACCCTCGGCGGAGGCACCGTCGCCGCCGGCAGCACCAGCGGCGGCGCCGCCTGGGAGGTCGCCTCCGGCAAGCAGCTGTGGGCACCCAAGACGTCGGAATCCTGCTACGACTCCGGGTACGGCGGCGGCGAGAAGCTGGTCGCGGTCCGCAAGTGCGGTTCGTACGACCAGCGTCAGCTGCACATCCAGACCATCGACCCGAAGACCGGCAACGTCGTCACCGAGTACAAGATGGACGAGGGCATCGAGTACGCCGCCGTCGTCTCCACCGACCCGCTGGTCGTGGCCGCCGACGTCGGTGACTCCGCCGGTGACGGCAGCGGCATCTCGGACTTCTTCTCCATCGACAACAAGACCGGCAAGCTCCGTACGCGTATCTCCGCGCCCGGCGAGGACTTCGCGGCCCGCTGCGACGCCATCTACAAGCTGGAGGACTGCAGCGGACTGGCGGTCGGCAAGGACAGGCTGTACATCTCGACCGAGGAGCACGAGGGCAGCGGCGAGTCGTACGTCCAGACCAACGAGATCGTGGCCTTCGACCTGTCGACCGGCAAGCAGACCGGTCAGCGGGCCGACGCGGGTGACGGGTACGACATCGTTCCGCTGCGGATGGACGGCGCCAACGTGATCGCGTACAAGCGTCCGCCCTACGACAAGGGCGGGCAGGTCGTGAGCATCGACGGCGGGACCTTCAAGCAGACGACGCTGATGGAGAACCCGGCGACGGGGGCCGTGCGCAACGTCGAGACGCGGATGCTGCCGACGTCCGCGGAGATCCTGTACGGGCAGGGGGGTCTGTACATGTCGAAGGTGTACGCCAGTGACTTCACTACGCAGGACAAGGAGTACCTGGCGGTCGCGTTCGGTACGGGCTGATCGTCCGCCTGATTGATTCTGATCGCCTCTGCGGCCCCGTCCCTGCTCAGGGACGGGGCCGCGCGCGTACCGCTCATCAGGGGCCCATCGCCACCGAATACGAGAATTTCGGTGATCCGGGGCCATTCTCGCCGGTAGGGGGAGCGCGACGTCGAACAAGCGTGTAGCTTCCGGGGGCATCCGGGGGTCCGGGGGCGCGTTCTCGTGGGGGGTTGGTTGTTCGATGGGTGTGCGGTTGATGGTGGTCGACGACCACCGACTGCTCGCCGAGGCGCTGGCCTCGGCGTTGAAGCTGCGGGGGCACCGGGTGCTGGCCGCGGCGGCGCCGGCGGCGGGGGCGGCGGATCTGGTGATCAGCCGGGCGCCGGAGGTGTGTCTGCTGGGCACGGCGGCGCCGGCGGAGCCGGGGACGTTCGACCCGGTGGTGAAGATCAAGCGGGAGCGGCCGGCGGTGGCGGTGGTCGTGCTGGGGCCGGTGCCGTCGCCTCGGGGGATCGCGGCGGCGTTCGCGGCGGGGGCGTCGGGATATGTGCGCCACGACGAGCGGATCGAGGGTGTCGAGCGCGCGATCATGAAGGCGCGGGCGGGGGAGGCGGCGGTGGCGCCGCAGCTGTTGCAGGGAGCGTTCGGGGAGCTGCTGAATCCTGCGGCGCAACCCGACGACGAGGCGCAGCGGTTGTTGCAGATGCTGACGCCCCGGGAGGTGGAGGTGCTGGTGCGGGTGGCGGACGGGGAGGACACCCGGCTGATCGCGGCGGGGATGGGCATCGCGCCGTCCACGGCGCGTACACATGTCCAGCGGGTGCTGATGAAACTGGGCGTGGGCTCCCGCCTGGAGGCAGCGGCCCTGGCCGCGCGAACGGGCCTCCTGGACCGGGCGGGCCGGGCCGGCTGACGGAAGCATGGGGACGCGGGTGCCGGGACGGGTGCCGGGTTGCCCCGCCCCGCCCCGGCCCGCCAGTCACCCCGCGCCGGATTCCTCCCGCTCGTCCGGCAGGACATCCGGTGGCGGCGGAGCCGTCGGCCGAAGCCACAGCCACAGCAGGAACAGCAGCCCGAGAATCAGCATCCCCAGCCCCGTCCAGAGGTTGATGTTGACCCCCTCCGCCTTGTCGATATCCGCATCGGACGCGGTGAACCCGGCGATCGTCACGATCACCCCGTACACCACGAACAGCCCCCCGATGATCCGGCGGATGTCGAACAACCGGGCAGCCGTGGCGGACTTGGTCTCCAGCTCGGTGATCTCCCGCTGCAGATCACGCTCGGAGTAGTGCTCGGACATGGTCCCTCAATCCTCCCGCGGTCAGAACGAGAACGGGATGTAGCAGGCGGCAGCCAGAATCACGGCACCCCAGCCGAGCAGCGCCGGCTTGCGGTACCACGCGTCGTCGCCCTCGGCGGGCGGCTCCGCCATGCCGGGTGAGCGCGTGCCGTAGACCAGACCCTCGAGTTCGTCGGCCGGCTTGGGCGCGGTGAACAGGGACACGGCCACCATGACCACCGCGCCGGCGACGAAGCCCGCGATCGCGGAGACGAAGTTGGCTCCCTGGTCGGTGGGGATGTCGATGATGCCCTGCTTGTAGATGACGAAGTAGTTGATCATCGCGGCGGTGGTGCCGGCGATCAAACCCCAGAAGCCCGACTTCATCGACGCGCGCTTCCAGAACATGCCGATGATGAAGACGACGAACATCGGCACGTTGAAGAAGGAGAACAGGGTCTGCAGGTAGGCCATGATGTTCGAGAACGACGAGGCCAGGAACGCCGTACCGATGGAGGCGAGCACGCCGATCGCGGTGATCAGGCGGCCGAAGCGGACGTAGTACGCGTCCTCGCGGTGCTTCACCACGTACTTCGCCCAGATGTCGGCGGTGAAGACCGTGTTGAAGGAGGAGATGTTCGCCGCCATGCCGGCCATGAACGCGGCCAGCAGGCCGGTCACCGCGATGCCCAGGACGCCGTTGGGCAGGAGTTGCTGCATCAGGTAGGGGATCGCGTCGTTGTACTGGAGGTCCGAGCCGCCGGTGCCGATCCTGGGCACCATCACGGCGGCGACCAGGCCGGGGATCATCACCAGGAAGACGATGAAGATCTTCGGGAACGCCGCGATGAGCGGGGTGCGCTGGGCCGCCGAGAGATTCTTCGCGGACAGGGCGCGCTGTACCTCGGCGAAGTTGGTCGTCCAGTAGCCGAAGGACAGCACGAAGCCCAGGCCGAGGACGATGGTCAGCCAGTTGGCGCCGAGCGGGTTGTCGCTGCCGATGCCGGTGCCGCCCCAGGCGGTCACGAAGTCGCCGCCGCGCGACTCGGTCAGGGAGTCGGACAGGCCGTCCCAGCCGCCGACGCTCTTCAGGCCGAGCACGGTGATGGGGATGAGCGCGGCCAGGATGACGAAGAACTGCAGCACCTCGTTGTAGATCGCCGAGGACAGACCGCCCAGGGTGATGTAGGCCAGGACGAAGAAGCCGGCGACGACGATCGCGACCCACTGCGGCCAGCCGAGAAGGGCCTCGACGACGATCGCGAGGGCGTACAGGTTGACGCCCGCGATGAGGATGGCGGCGGCCGCGAAGAGGATCGAGCTGAGCAGGTGGGCCGCCCTGTCGAAGCGCAGCAGCAGGAACTCGGGGACCGAGCGGACCTTGCTGCCGTAGTAGAACGGCATCATCACCAGGCCCAGGAAGACCATCGCGGGGATGGCGCCGATCCAGTACCAGTGGGTCGTGTACACACCGTACTGGGCGCTGTTTGCCGCCATGCCGAGGATCTCGGTGGCGCCGAGGTTGGCCGCGATGAAGGCCAGGCCGGTGACCCAGGCGGGCAGGGAGCGGCCGGACAGGAAGAAGTCGAGGCTCGTCCTGACCGACCGGCGGGCGGCGAGGCCGATGCCCAGCACGACGGCGAAGTAGATCCCGAGGATCGTGTAGTCCAGCCAGTTGGTGGGGAGTCGAAGCTCTGCAGCTAGGTATGTGGGGGTTTGCATACACACTCGCTTCGTTCGCGAACTGATCCGGTGCGGAACCTACGCCTCCGTGTTCAGTAATTGAACACTTTCGACGATGTTCTTTGTTTGATCGTGACCGGATCACCATGCTGGGGAGTTGTGATGTGTTATGTTTGATTGTGTTGAGTGATGGGTGGGTGCAGAGGAGTGCGGCAGTGAAGAAGACCTCGACCCGGCTGGCCGACGGTCGCGAGCTCATCTACTACGACCTCGCGGATGACGCCGTGCGGGGCGCCGTGGACCGCCGTCCGCTGGACGCCACCGTCACCACGTCCGAGATCCGCCGTGACCCCCTGCTGGGCGACTCCGTCGCCGTCGCCTCCCACCGCCAGGGGCGTACGTACCATCCGCCGGCCGACGAGTGTCCCCTCTGTCCCTCGGAGGGGGAGCGGCTGAGCGAGGTCCCCGACTCCTCGTACGACGTCGTCGTCTTCGAGAACCGCTTCCCCTCGCTGGCGGGGGAGTCGGGCAGGTGCGAGGTCGTCTGCTTCACCTCCGACCACCACGCCTCCTTCGCGGATCTGAGCGAGCGGCAGGCGCGGCTGGTACTGGACGCCTGGACCGACCGGACGTCCGAGCTGTCGCATCTGCCCTTCGTTGAACAGGTGTTCTGCTTCGAGAACCGGGGGGCGGAGATCGGCGTCACCCTCCAGCACCCGCACGGACAGATCTACGCCTACCCCTTCACCACCCCCCGCACCGCCCTGATGCTGCGCCAAGTGGCCGCACACAAGGAGGTGACGGGCGGGGAGAACCTGTTCGACGCCGTACTGGAGCGGGAACTGGCGGACGAGCGGATCGTCCTCCAGAGTGAACACTGGGTGGCCTTCGTGCCGTACGCGGCGCACTGGCCCTACGAGGTTCACCTGTATCCCCGGCGCCGGGTGCCCGACCTGCTCGGACTCGAGGAGGCGGCGCGCACGGAGTTCCCCCAGATGTACCTGGAACTCTTGAACCGCTTCGACCGAATCTTCGGGGAGAGCGAGTCTCCGACGCCGTACATCGCGGCCTGGCACCAGGCGCCGTTCGGCCGGCTGGAGGAGTTCGACGGCGTGACGCGCGACGACTTCGCGCTCCATCTGGAGCTTTTCACCATCCGCCGCACATCCGGCAAGCTGAAGTTCCTCGCGGGCTCCGAGTCCGGCATGAACGTGTTCATCAACGACGTGCCGCCGGAGCGCGCGGCCGAGCGACTGCGGGAGGTAGCACGTCCATGAGCGGGAAGTACCTGGTCACCGGGGGCGCGGGATATGTCGGCAGTGTCGTCGCCCAGCATCTGATCGAGGCCGGTCACGAGGTCGTCGTGCTCGACAACCTCTCCACCGGCTTCCGCGAAGGCGTCCCCGCGGGTGCGTCGTTCATCGAGGGCGACATCCGCGATGCCGCCACATGGCTGGATTCCTCGTTCGACGGCGTGCTGCACTTCGCCGCCTTCTCGCAGGTCGGCGAGTCGGTGCTGAAGCCGGAGAAGTACTGGGACAACAACGTCGGCGGCACCATGGCGCTGCTCGGTGCGATGCGCGAGGCGGGGGTGCGCCGGCTGGTGTTCTCCTCCACGGCGGCGACGTACGGCGAACCCGAGCGGATGCCGATCCCCGAGTCCGCCCCGACCCGTCCCACCAGCCCGTACGGCGCCTCCAAGCTTGCCGTCGACCACATGATCACCGGCGAGGCGGCGGCCCACGGACTGGGCGCGGTCTCCCTGCGCTACTTCAACGTGGCCGGTGCGTACGGGCAGTACGGCGAGCGCCACGACCCCGAGTCGCACCTCATTCCGCTCGTCCTGCAGGTGGCCCAGGGCCGGCGCGAGGACATCTCCGTCTACGGAGACGACTATCCGACGCCCGACGGCACCTGCGTGCGCGACTACATCCACGTCGCCGACCTGGCCGAGGCCCACCTGCTCGCGCTGAAGGCCGCCGCGCCCGGCGAGCACCTGATCTGCAACCTCGGGAACGGCAACGGCTTCTCCGTCCGCGAGGTCGTCGAGACCGTGCGCCGGGTCACCGGGCACCCGGTGCCCGAGGTCGTGGCCCCGCGCCGGGGCGGCGACCCGGCGGTCCTGGTGGCGTCCGCCGCGGTGGCCCGCGAGAAGCTCGGCTGGACCCCGTCGCGCGCGGACCTCGCCGGGATCGTCGCGGACGCATGGCAGTTCGCGCAGCAGCGCGCCAACTAGAAGGCAACGAAGGGTCAGGGGTCAGGGCATGAGCGAGTCCAGCGCGGCCGTCGCGGGGTCCGTCGCCGAGCGGTTCGAGCAGCTGTACGGGGCCGCGCCCGAGGGGGTGTGGGCGGCGCCGGGCCGGGTCAACCTCATCGGCGAGCACACCGACTACAACGACGGCTTCGTCATGCCGTTCGCCCTGCCGCACACCGCCGTCGCGGCGGTGTCCCGGCGGGAGGACGGCGTACTGCGCCTGCACTCCGCCGACGTGGACGGGCCGGTCGTGGAACTTACGGTGGACGCCCTCGCCCCGGCGTCCGACAAGCGGTGGACCGCCTACCCGGCGGGCGTGGTGTGGGCACTGCGCGAGGCCGGGCACACCGTGACCGGCGCGGACATCCACCTCTCCTCCTCGGTGCCGGCGGGCGCGGGTCTGTCGTCCTCGGCCGCCCTGGAGGTCGTGGTCGCGCTGGCCCTCGACGACCTGTACGAACTGGGCCTGACGGGACGGCAGTTGGCACGCCTGTGCCAGCGCGCGGAGAACGTCTACGTGGGCGCCCCGGTCGGCATCATGGACCAGACGGCCTCGGCCTGCTGCGAGAGCGGCCACGCCCTGTTCCTCGACACCCGCGACCTCTCCCAGCGCCAGATCCCCTTCGACCTGGCCGCCGAGGGCATGCGCCTGCTCGTCGTCGACACCCGGGTCAAGCACAGCCACAGCGGGGGTGAGTACGGCAGGCGCCGCGAGGGCTGCGAGAAGGGAGCGGCCCTGCTGGGCGTCGACGCGCTCAGGGACGTGCGCCACGAGGAACTGGACGCGGCGCTGGCCCGCCTGGGCGACGAGGACGAGGTCCGCCGGCTGGTCCGCCACGTGGTGACGGAGGACGCCAGGGTCGAACGGGTGGTCGCTCTCCTGGAGTCCGGCGACACCCGCGCGATCGGTCCGGTCCTGGTCGAGGGCCATGCCTCCCTGCGCGACGACTTCCGGGTCTCCTGCCCGGAGCTGGACCTGGTGGTGGACACGGCGGTGGGCGCGGGCGCCCTCGGCGCCCGGATGACCGGCGGCGGCTTCGGCGGCTCGGCGATCGTCCTGGCGGAGGAGACCGACGTCCCCGCCGTCACCAAGGCGGTCGAAGAGGCGTTCACGGCGGCCGGGTTCAAGACCCCCCGGGTCTTCGAGGCGGTGCCGTCGGCCGGGGCGCGGCGGGTGCGGTAGGGCCGGTCGGAGCCCGGCGCCACCACCCGCGAAGCGCGCGGGCGGCACGAGCGCGACACGGATCAGGCCGTGCGCCGGCGGAGGAGCGCCATGGACGTGGGTGACGGTGAGATGCGATGCGCACCACCGTGCTCCCGGCGGCGCTGCGGCCTCGTCGGCCGGGGCCGGACTCACTCCGGCGAGCTGACGCGGCGTCGTCTCGCAGGGGTCGGCGCACAGGACGGGCGGGTGCGGCCGGAGTCGTCCGGCTGCTTCGCAGGCGACAGCCGCACCGTCACCCTCACATGTGGTTCCGAAGCCGGAGCGGTGCCGGTCGGCCCAACCGCTTGGTCAGGGTGTACTCCGTGATGCCCGGCGGGTAGTCGGGGATGACGCAGACCACCTCGTAGCCCTGGCGCTTGTAGAACTCCGGGGCCTGGAAGTCCCAGGTCTCCACGCGGGCGGCCGTGCAGCCGCGTCCGGTGGCGATGCGTTCCGCCTCCGACAGCAGGCGGGAGCCGAGGCCCGCTCCCCGGTGGCGGCCGTCGACCCAGAGATAGGTGACGTGCAGCCAGGCCGTCCAGGTGTGGCCGACCAGACCGCCCGCGAGATCGCCGTTCGCGTCCACCACCCACACGTGCAAAGGCGCCTCCCGTTCGTCCGGGGTTCCGCGCAGGGCGCGCAGGACCGGTGAGGCCGCCGTGTTGGTGTCCCTCAGCCGCCTGCGGAGCAGATCACGTCGGGCCTTGTCGACTTCTGTCTCAAGACGAAACATGCGGCTCACCATAAACGCGCAAGGCCGCCAGTTCTGCAAATAACCTTCCGCTCCCGGCCCTCGCCCGTACCCTGATGAACAGCGCCGGTGGGGGCCGGTGCCGTTCAGGGGGCGAGACAGCCGGGTGCGGTGTCCGAGGTGGAATGGCGGCCGGCGCGCGGCGGCGTCCGTGCGGCTACGGCGGCCCGCCCCAGGTCCCGTAGGTGAAGCGACGGGGGCCCCGGCGCCGTAGCCGCGCCGGTGTCGTCCTCCGACGATGGGGTAGTCCCCTGCTCTGGGAAGAGCGTGGGGAAGGGGGTTTCGTGGTTCGCATTCGAGTCCTGGTCGTCGACGACCATCGCATCTTCGCCGAGTCACTGGCCGCGGCCCTGGCCGCAGAGCACGATGTCGACGTGTCCGCGGCGGGCAGCGGCCCGGCCGCGCTGCGCTGTCTGGAGCGGGCGGCTTCCGAGGGACGGCGGTTCGATGTGCTGCTCGTCGACGCCGACCTGGGCGGCAAGGTACCCGGTGGCCGGCCGGCCGTACCCGTGCAGGCCGGTGACGAGGACGGGCTCGTCGACGGGATATCGCTGGTCACCGGCGTGCGTTCGGTGCAGCCGCAGGTGCGGATCGTCGTCCTCGCCGAGAAGGACGACCCGGTCCGGGCCGCGCTCGCCCTGCAGGCGGGTGCCACCGGCTGGGTGGCCAAGGACTGCTCGCTGAACCGGCTGCTCACCGTCATACGAGGGGTGCTGCGCGACGAGACCCATCTGCCGCCCGCACTGCTCACGGGCGTACTGAGGGAACTGACCGCCGCACGGCGCAACCGCACCGAGAGCGAACGGCTCGTGGAGTCCCTGACCCCGCGCGAGCGCGAGGTGCTGCGGTGCATGGTCGCGGGGCTGGGGCGCAAAGCCGTCGCCGAGCGCCTCTATCTGTCCCCGCACACCGTCCGCACCCATATGCAGAACGTCCTCGGCAAGCTGGGCGTGCACTCCACCCTGGCGGCCGTGGCCCTCGCCCGCCGGGCAGGTGTCGGGCCCGTGGACCTAACCGGGGATGTTGTCGAACGGGGCGGTCAACTGGCGTAGCAGTCCGGCCAGTTCACTGCGCTGGGCGTGGGTGAGTTCCGCGAGGATCGCCCGCTCCTGCGTCAGCAGCCCGGCCAGCGCCTGGTCGCCGCGGTCACGGCCCTCGTCCGTGAGCCGGACCAGGACACCGCGCCGGTCACTGGGGTCGGGCAGCCGCTCCACCAGGCCCTTCTTGGCGAGGCGGTCGATGCGGTTGGTCATCGTGCCCGAGGTGACCAGGGTCTGGGTGAGGAGCTGACCCGGCGAGAGCTGGTACGGGGCGCCCGCGCGGCGCAGCGCGGTCAGGACGTCGAACTCCCAGGACTCCAGGCCGTGCTCGGCGAAGGCGAGCCGGCGTGCCCGGTCCAGGTGCCGGGCCAGTCTGCTCACGCGGCTGAGTACCTCGAGCGGTTCCACGTCGAGGTCCGGGCGCTCCCGGCGCCACGCTGCGACCAGCCGATCGACCTCGTCCTCCATGCTGATCAGTGTAGTGGTTGTGTCGACGTGAAGTCTCTTGATATCAAGTTTCTTGACATCGAGATGGGTGGAGGTGAGGGTGGGTACCCGGCCCTTCGCACCGCATCGGGAGGCTTCATGTCCGCCGCCGGCCCTCTCTGGGATCCCGCCCAGTACCTGCGTCACGCCGGGCACCGCACCCGGCCCTTCACCGACCTGCTCGCCCGGATCCCGGAACTCCCGGAGGGCCCGCCCCGCATCGCCGACCTCGGCTGCGGCGCCGGCAACGTCACGGCCCTGCTCGCAGACCGCTGGCCCGACGCCCGCATCACCGGTTACGACAACTCGCCCGAGATGCTCGACAAGGCCCGCGCCGACCACGAGGGCGGCAGGCTCGACTTCGCCCACGCCGACGTCCGCACGTGGACGCCCGAGGAGCCGTACGACCTGATCGTCAGCAACGCGACGCTGCAATGGGTCCCGGGGCATGCGGACCGGTTCGGTGAGTGGATCGCCGGGCTCGCTCCCGGCGGCACGTTCGCCTTCCAGGTGCCGGGCAACTTCGACGCCCCCAGCCACACCCTGATGCGCGAACTGGCCGGCTCCGCGCGGTGGCGCGACCGCCTGTCCGGCGTCCTGCGCCACGAGGAGGCCGTCCTCCGCCCGGAGGCCTACCTGGAGCACCTGACCGCCCTCGGCTGCGCGGCCGACGCGTGGGAGACGACATATGTGCATCTGCTGGCGGGGGAGGACCCCGTCCTGGACTGGGTCAAGGGGACCGGGCTGCGCCCCGTCCTCACTGCCCTCGCCGACGATCCCGAGGCGCGGGACGCCTTCGTCGCCGAGTACCGGTCCGCTCTGCGAACGGCCTATCCGGCCGGTGCCCACGGCACCCCGTTCCCCTTCCGCCGCGTCTTCGCGGTCGCCGTCAGGGAGACGTGACTCAGGGGGTGCGGCCCAGGTGAGTGACGAGGATGTGGATCACGTCGTCGTCGATGACGTAGAGCACGCGGTAGTCGCCGACGCGCAATCGGCGGGTTGTCGGTCCGTAGGCGGCGGAGTGGGTGGGCCGGGGCTCCTTTGCCAGGGTGTCGACGGCTTCGTAGACAGCGGCCAGCCCTGCCGGGTCGTCGCGGAGGAACCGGACGGCTGCGTCGGTGGCGTTGGGCTCCCAGATGATGCGGTAGGTCACGGGCGCAGCCCCAGCATGCGTCCGACCTCTTCGTGCGGGATGCCTTCGTCGAGGAGGCCCGCAGCCTTGCGGCGCTCGTAGTCGGCAACCGCCAACGCGTCTTCCAGATCCTCTATGACGTGGGGCGACACGAGAAGCGCGGCCACGTGCCCGTGATCCGTGAGCGCGATGGTCTCCCGGCTGTGGGCTGCGCGACGCACAAGGTCGCCGAGTTGGGCACGGGCTGCGCTGATCGTGATCTCAGTCATGTACGCATGATTACACAAAATGAGCCTTGTGTACTGTCGATCAACTCTTCCGGTGGCCTATCAGCCGCGGCTTCGGCTCCAGGCCGTCCAGCCCGTGCCACGCCAGGTTGACCAGGTGGGCCGCCACCTCCGCCTTCTTGGGCCTGCGTACGTCCAGCCACCACTGGCCCGTCAGCGCGACCATCCCCACCAGGGCCTGCGCGTACAGCGGAGCCAGCTTCGGGTCGAAGCCCCGGCTCTTGAACTCGCGGCCCAGGATGTCCTCCACCTGGGTGGCGATGTCCGAGATCAGCGAGGCGAAGGACCCCGTCGACTGGGGGATGGGGGAATCACGGACCAGGATGCGGAAGCCGTCCGTGTACTCCTCGATGTAGTCCAGGAGCGCGAACGCGGCCTGCTCGCACAGCTCGCGGGGGTGACCCGCCGTCAGCGAGCTGGTCACCATGTCCAGCAGGCGCCGCATCTCACGGTCCACCACCACCGCGTACAGGCCCTCCTTGCCGCCGAAGTGCTCGTACACCACCGGCTTGGAGACCCCGGCCTTCGCCGCGATCTCCTCCACCGACGTGCCCTCGAAGCCCTTCTCCGCGAACAGGGCGCGGCCGATCTCCAGCAGCTGCTGGCGGCGCTCCGCACCGGTCATCCGGGTACGGCGCGCACGCCGCGGCTTGTCATTGCTGGGGGTGCTGCTGGAGTCGGTCGCCACGCCGACCATCATGCCGCCTCGACGGGGTCCTTCCCGCGCCGGGCGCCGCCTTCCCCGGTGTTGCGGCGCGAATCGATACGCGAGCGTGACGGCCACCGCACGTCGTACGCCCAGCCCAGCTGCTCGAACCAGCGGATCAGCCGTGCGCTCGAATCGAGCTGCCCGCGCTCCACACCGTGTCGCGCCGAGGTCGGGTCGGCGTGGTGCAGGTTGTGCCAGGACTCACCGCACGAGAGGACCGCCAGCCACCACACATTGCCCGAGCGGTCCCGCGACTTGAAGGGGCGCTTGCCCACCGCGTGGCAGATCGAGTTGATCGACCACGTCACGTGGTGCAGCAGCGCCACCCGGACGAGCGACCCCCAGAAGAACCCGGTGAACGCGCCCCACCAGGACATCGTGACCAGACCGCCGATCAGCGCCGGCAGCGCCAGCGACAGCATCGTCCACAGGATGAACTGCCGGGAGATCGCCCGCAGGGTCCTGTCCTTGATCAGATCCGGCGCGTACTTGTCCTGCGGGGTCTGCTCCTCGTCGAACATCCAGCCGATGTGCGCCCACCACAGGCCCTTCATCAGCGCCGGGACCGTCTCCCCGTACTTCCACGGCGAATGCGGGTCCCCGTCCGCGTCGGAGAACTGGTGGTGCTTGCGGTGATCGGCCACCCACCGCACCAGGGGCCCCTCCACCGCCATCGACCCGGCGATCGCCAGCGCGATCTTCAGCGGCCGCTTCGCCTTGAACGAACTGTGCGTGAAGTGACGGTGGAACCCGATGGTGATGCCGTGGCACCCGAGGTAGTAGAAGAAGACCAGCAGACCGAGGTCCAGCCAGCTCACTCCCCACCCCCACGCGAGCGGTACCGCCGCCACCAGCGCCAGGAACGGGACCGTGATGAAGAGCAGCAGCGTGATCTGCTCGATGGAACGCTTGCGCTCCCCGCCCAGCGTGGCGGAGGGTGGCGCGTCGTCGGACCGGGGTTGCTTGGGGGCTTCGTCGAGCACGTCGGAGCTTGAGGTCATGCGTGTCCCCTGTGTGTGGACTGTGAGGGTGGTACCGCGGCCGCCGGAAACGTACACCTTCCCTACGGTTCCGTAACCTACGGCAACGTAAGTATGGCAGTGCGTCGCCCGGCGGCACGAGCCCGTCGGCCTGCGCGTCCGGGTCGGCACCTATCCTGGAAGCCGGTCGGACAGCGCGGTCCGCTCTGATTTCTTCCCGGACGTTCCGGCCCGTAAGCGGCACCTGCCGCGCTGGACGCCGTCCGGGTTCCCTCCCAGACGAGCTTCAACACTGCAAGGAGCCGCACCTGTGAGCAGTGCCGACGACCAGACCGTATCCACGGTGACCATGAGCAGCGAGCTGCGTGCCGACATCCGCCGGCTGGGTGATCTCCTAGGAGAGACCCTGGTCCGCCAGGAGGGCCCGGACCTGCTCGACCTCGTCGAGAAGGTACGCCGACTCACCCGTGAGGACGGCGAGGCCGCCGCCGAGCTGCTGCGGGGCACCGAACTCCGGACCGCGGCCAAGCTGGTCCGCGCCTTCTCCACCTACTTCCACCTGGCCAACGTCACCGAGCAGGTGCACCGCGGCCGCGAACTGCGCGCCCGCCGCGCCGCCGAGGGCGGACTGCTCTCCCGTACCGCCGACCGCCTCAAGGACGCCGACCCGGAGCACCTGCGCGAAACGGTCCGCCACCTCAACGTGCGGCCCGTCTTCACCGCCCACCCCACCGAGGCCGCCCGCCGCTCCGTCCTCAACAAGCTCCGCCGGATCGCCGCCCTCCTCGACACCCCCGTCCTCGCCTCCGACCGGCGCCGCCTCGACACCCGCCTCGCGGAGAACATCGACCTCGTCTGGCAGACCGACGAACTGCGCGTGGTCCGACCCGAACCCGCCGACGAGGCCCGCAACGCCATCTACTACCTCGACGAGCTCCACGCCGGCGCGGTCGGCGACGTCCTGGAGGACCTCACGGCCGAACTGGAGCGCGTCGGCGTCCACCTCCCCGACGACACCCGCCCCCTCACCTTCGGCACCTGGATCGGCGGCGACCGCGACGGCAACCCCAACGTCACCCCCCAGGTCACCTGGGACGTCCTCATCCTCCAGCACGAACACGGCATCAACGACGCCCTGGAGATGATCGACGAACTGCGCGGCTTCCTCTCCAACTCCATCCGCTACGCCGGAGCCACCGAGGAACTGCTCACCTCCCTCCAGGCCGACCTCGACGCCCTCCCCGGGATCAGCCCCCGCTACAAGCGCCTCAACGCCGAGGAGCCCTACCGGCTCAAGGCCACCTGCATCCGGCAGAAGCTGGAGAACACCAAGCTCCGCCTCGCCGGGGGCACGGCCCACGAACCGGGCCGCGACTACCTCGGCACCGGCGAACTCCTCACCGACCTGCGGATCATCCAGGCCTCCCTGCGCGAACACCGCGGCGGCCTCTTCGCCGACGGCCGCCTCGCCCGTACGATCCGCACCCTGGCCGCCTTCGGTCTCCAGCTCGCCACCATGGACGTACGCGAACACGCCGACGCCCACCACCACGCCCTCGGCCAGCTGTTCGACCGGCTCGGCGAGGAGTCCTGGCGCTACGCCGACATGCCCCGCGAGTACCGCTCCAAGCTCCTCGCCAGGGAACTGCGCAGCAGAAGGCCCCTCGCCCCCACCCCGGCGCCCGTCGACGCCGCCGGCGAGAAGACCCTCGGTGTCTTCCAGACCGTCAGGCGCGCCCTGGCGGTCTTCGGACCCGAGGTCGTCGAGTCCTACATCATCTCCATGTGCCAGGGTGCCGACGACGTCTTCGCCGCCGCCGTCCTCGCCCGCGAGGCCGGACTCATCGACCTGCACGCCGGCTGGGCGAAGATCGGCATCGTCCCGCTCCTGGAGACGACGGACGAGCTCAAGGCCGCCGACACCATCCTGGAGGACATGCTCGCCGACCCCTCCTACCGGCGGCTCGTCGCCCTGCGCGGTGACGTCCAGGAGGTCATGCTCGGCTACTCCGACTCCTCCAAGTTCGGGGGCATCACCACCAGCCAGTGGGAGATCCACCGCGCCCAGCGCCGTCTGCGCGACGTCGCCCACCGCTACGGCGTCCGCCTGCGCCTCTTCCACGGCCGCGGCGGGACCGTCGGCCGCGGCGGCGGCCCCACCCACGACGCCATCCTCGCCCAGCCCTGGGGCACCCTCGAAGGCGAGATCAAGGTCACCGAACAGGGCGAGGTCATCTCCGACAAGTACCTCATCCCCGCCCTCGCCCGCGAGAACCTGGAACTGTCCGTCGCGGCCACCCTCCAGGCATCCGCCCTGCACACCGCGCCCCGCCAGTCCGTCGAGGCCCTCGCCCGCTGGGACGCCGCGATGGACCTCGTCTCCGACGCCGCCCACACGGCCTACCGAGGGCTCGTCGAGGACCCCCACCTCCCCGCGTACTTCTTCGCCTCCACGCCCGTCGACCAGCTCGGTGACCTGCACCTCGGCTCCCGGCCGTCCCGCCGGCCCGACACCGGCGCCGGCCTCGACGGACTGCGGGCCATCCCGTGGGTGTTCGGCTGGACCCAGTCCCGGCAGATCGTCCCCGGCTGGTTCGGCGTCGGCTCCGGCCTGAAGGCCCTGCGCGAGGCCGGCCTCGACACCGTCCTCGACGAGATGCACCAGCAGTGGCACTTCTTCCGCAACTTCATCTCCAACGTCGAGATGACCCTCGCCAAGACCGACCTGCGCATCGCCCAGCACTACGTCGACACCCTGGTCCCCGACGAACTCAAGCACGTCTTCGACACCATCCGGGCCGAACACGAGCTGACCGTCGCCGAGGTCCTGCGCATCACCGGCGAACAGGAACTCCTCGACGCCGACCCGGTCCTCAGGCAGACCTTCACCATCCGCGACGCCTACCTGGACCCCATCTCCTACCTCCAGGTGGCCCTCCTCAAGCGCCGGCGTGACGCCGCCGACGCCGGCGAAGAGCCCGACCCGCTGCTCTCCCGCGCCCTGCTGCTCACCGTCAACGGCGTGGCGGCCGGCCTGCGCAACACCGGCTGACCCGACGCGGCGAAGGGTGCCCCCGGCTACGTACGGCCGGGGGCACCACCCCTGCTTCGGACCATGTGGGCGCGAGGTGGGCGCCGCCCCCGTTTCGACGACGCCGGCCGGCGCCACCCTGTTCAGACCACCAGGAAAGCCGCCGTGAGCAGCGCCGTCCCCGACAGCGCCATCGCCCACGCCGCCCGCGTCCGCAACAGCCCGCCCGCCACCACGACCGACGCCAGCAGCAGCGCACCACCCAGCGGCACCCACGAGTAGAGGATCCCGGCCGGCCCGGAACGGACCGCCTCCTCACCGCCCGGCTTCAGCACCACCGTGTACGTCCGGCCCTTCTCCACGGCCACCGAGTCGTCCAGCACGACCCTCGCGCGCGGCTGCGACCCCTGCGACAGCGGTGTGTACGGCCCCGTGCAGGTCCGCTCCCCACACCGGGTCACCTCCACCGTGCCGCGCTCACGCCCCTTCGTCAGCATCGCGTGCTGCGCCGTACCCCACGACGCCCACACACCCGCGATCAGGATGAGCGCGGTGACCGTGCCCATCGCCGCGAACCGGCCGAACCGCAGGGCGGAGGAGCCACGGGAGGAGCTGACCGGAGAAGGCATGGCCGAGATCTTTGGTCATGACCTCGCGGCCGGTCAACTTCGGTAGGGGCCGGCACCGGACAAGTCGGCCGAAGCCCCCACCAGCGGGTCACGAGTTGTACGTCCCCTGCGCCCGCTCCAGACCCTCGATCACCAGACACTCCACCGCGTCCGCCGTCCGGTCCACGAAGTAGTCCAGCTCCTTGCGCTCCGCCGACGAGAAGTCCTTCAGCACGAAGTCCGCCACCTGCATCCGCCCCGGAGGCCTGCCGATCCCGAACCGCACCCGGTGATAGTCCCGCCCGAACGCACCCGTCAGCGACTTCAACCCGTTGTGACCGTTGTCCCCGCCGCCCAGCTTCAAGCGCAGGGCCCCGTAGTCGATGTCCAGCTCGTCATGGATCGCCACCACCCGTTCCACCGGCACCTTGTAGAACTCCCGCAGCGCGTTCACCGGCCCGCCCGAGAGATTCATGTACGACATCGGCTTCGCCAGCACCACCCGCCGGCCGGCCGGCCCCGGAGGGCCGGTCCTGCCCTCCACCACCTGCGCCTGCGCCTTCCCCGCCCGCTTGAACCGGCCACCGATCCGCTCCGCCAGCAGATCCGCCACCATGAACCCCACGTTGTGCCGGTTCATCGCATACCCCGGCCCCGGATTGCCCAGCCCCACGATCAGCCAGGGCCCCGCCGCATCCGTCGTCACGCCCATGTCTCCTTCACCCGCGTCATCCGCGTCCGCCACACGCGACCTCATACGCGGCATCCGAGCATCCGCGCATCCGTGACTCCATACACGTCGGCCGCTGCTCCGCAGGGGAACAGCGGCCGACGAAACGACGACTCAAGAAGAGGATCAGGCCTCGGCGGCCTCGTCGCCCTCGCCCTCGGCCGCTTCCTCGGCCTGCGCGGCCAGCACCTGGAGGACCACGGTGTCCCCGTCGACGGCCAGCGTCGTACCGGAGGGCAGCGGGATGTCCTTGGCGAGGACAGCGGCACCGGCCGCCAGACCCTCGACGGACACGGTCACACCCTCCGGGATGTGCGTCGCCTCGGCCTCGACCGGCAGCGCCGGCAGGACGTGCTCCAGCAGGTTGCCACCCGGAGCGAGCTCACCCTCGGTCTGCACGTAGATCTCGACCTGGACCTTCTCGCCCCGCTGCACCAGCTGCAGGTCCACGTGCTCCAGGAAACCCTTCAGCGGGTCGCGCGACACGGCCTTCGGGATCGCCAGCTCGTTCGACTTGCCGTCGATGTCCAGGGCGATCAGCACGTTCGGCGTACGCAGCGCCATCAGCAGATCGTGCCCCGGGAACGTCAGGTGCAGCGGGTCGGAACCGCGCCCGTACAGCACACCCGGAACGTTGTTGTCACGACGGATACGGCGCGCGGCACCCTTGCCGAACTCGGTGCGCGTCGTGGCGGAGATCTTCACCTCGGACATATTCACTCCTCGAAGTCAGAAACGGACGTGGTCACCCGGCCACGAACGGCCTGCTACGAAGAGCGCGTCGATAACGGACCGCCGTACCCGCCTCGTCACAAGCGGTACGGCCTCCCTCGCCGAGCAACGTGTGGAGTCTACTCGGACCAGGAGGCCGTACCCAAAACGATCACCGGGACCCGTACAGGTGCCCGACTGCAGAACCCTTACTGCTCGTCGAACAGGCTCGTCACCGAACCGTCCTGGAACACCTCGCGCGCCGCGCGCGCGATCGTCGGCGCGATCGACAGCACCTTGATCTTGTCGAGGCTCTCACTCAGCTCGTTCGGCGTCGGCAGCGTGTTCGTGAACACGAACTCACTCACCTTCGAGTTCTTCAGCCGGTCCGCCGCCGGACCCGACAGCACTCCGTGCGTCGCCGTCACGATGACATCCTCCGCACCGTGCGCGAACAACGCGTCGGCCGCCGCGCAGATCGTGCCACCCGTGTCGATCATGTCATCCACCAGGACACACACGCGGCCCTTCACCTCACCGACCACCTCATGCACGGTGACCTGGTTCGCCACGTCCTTGTCCCGGCGCTTGTGCACGATCGCCAGCGGCGCACCCAGCCGGTCGCACCACCGATCCGCCACCCGCACCCGGCCCGCGTCCGGAGACACCACCGTCAGCTTCGAACGGTCCACCTTCGCACCCACGTAGTCCGCCAGCAGCGGCAGCGCGAACAGGTGATCCACGGGCCCGTCGAAGAAGCCCTGGATCTGATCCGTGTGCAGATCCACCGTCAGCAGACGGTGGGCGCCCGCCGTCTTCATCAGATCCGCGATCAGACGCGCCGAGATCGGTTCACGGCCCCGGTGCTTCTTGTCCTGCCGGGCGTAACCGTAGAACGGCACGATGACCGTGATGGACCTGGCCGACGCGCGCTTCAGCGCGTCGATCATGATCAACTGCTCCATGATCCACTTGTTGATCGGAGCGGTGTGGCTCTGAATCAGGAAACAGTCGGCACCACGAGCCGACTCCTGGTACCGCACATAGATCTCGCCATTGGCGAAGTCGAAGGCCTTCGTCGGGACGACCCCGACACCCAACTGCTGGGCGACCTCCTCGGCAAGCTCGGGGTGTGCGCGGCCGGAGAAGAACATCATCTTCTTCTCGCCCGTCGTCTTGATCCCGGTCACAGCACGTTCTCCTCGAAGGTGTCGCAGCAGGTGGGGGTGCGGATATGCACGTATCACGGTACGCCGTGTTCGAGCCGGCTCAATCCGGTCAGCCCTCCCCGGCCGACCCCCGGGAAGCCTCCTCCGCGGCCTTCGCCGCGGCACTCCCCGGACGCTTGCGGGCCACCCAGCCCTCGATATTCCGCTGCTGGCCACGGGCCACGGCCAGCGAACCGGGCGGCACATCCTTGGTGATCACCGAGCCGGCAGCCGTATAGGCGCCGTCCCCGACCGTGACGGGTGCCACAAACATGTTGTCCGAACCCGTCTTGCAATGCGAGCCGACCGTCGTGTGGTGCTTGTGCTCCCCGTCATAGTTGACGAACACGCTTGCCGCGCCGATGTTCGAAAAATCGCCGATCGTCGCATCACCCACATACGACAGATGCGGAACCTTCGTCCCCTCACCGATCGACGCGTTCTTCGTCTCCACATACGTACCGATCTTGCCCTTGCGGCCAAGACGCGTTCCCGGACGCAGATACGCGAACGGCCCGACAGACGCCTCGGGCCCCACCTCGGCGGACACCGCCACCGTGTTGTCCACCCGCGCGCCGGCGCCCACCCGGGTATCCGTCAGCCGCGTATTCGGACCCACCTCGGCCCCCTCGGCCAGATGCGTCGCACCGTGCAGCTGCGTGCCGGGGTGGACCAGGACGTCCTGCTCGAACGTCACCGTCGCGTCCACCCACGTGGTCGCGGGGTCGACGACGGTCACTCCGGACAGCATCGCGGCCGTCAGCAACCGCTCGTTCAGAATCCGCCGCGCCTCGGACAGCTGCACACGGTTGTTGATCCCCGCGATCTCCCGGTGATCACCCGCCACCGACGCACCCACCCGGTGCCCCGCCTCACGCAGGATCCCGAGGACGTCCGTCAGGTACTCCTCGCCCTGGCTGTTGTCCGTACGCACCTTCTTCAACGCGTCCGCCAGCAACGCACCGTCGAACGCGAACACACCCGAGTTGATCTCCCGGATCTCCCGCTGCGCCTCCGAGGCGTCCTTGTGCTCCACGATCGCGGTCACGGCACCCGTGGCGTCCCGCACGATCCGCCCGTAACCCGTCGCGTCCGGCACCTCGGCCGTCAGTACGGTCACCGCGTTGCCGTCGGCGGAATGCGTGGCGGACAGCTGCCGCAGCGTCCCGCCCGTCAGCAGCGGGGTGTCACCGCACACGACGACCACGGTCCCGTCCACGGAGCCACCCAGCTCCTCCAGCCCCATCCGCACGGCGTGACCCGTGCCGTTCTGCTCCTCCTGCACCGCCGTGTGGACGGCGGGGGCGATCCCGGCCAGGTGCGCGGTCACCTTCTCGCGGGCGTGACCCACGACGACCACCAGGTTCTCCGGCTCGAGTTCACCGGCGGCGGTGAGCACATGCCCCACCAGAGAGCGGCCGCAGATGTCGTGCAGGACCTTCGGTGCGGCCGACTTCATACGGGTGCCCTCACCCGCTGCGAGTACGACGACGGCTGCCGGGCGATTGGCGCTCACGGGATGCCCTTCGGCTGTTCGGGGAGGGGGTGACATCCGCAGGATACCGGGGTGGTGGGGGGAGGACATGAGCGCGGGCCCTGACGGAAATGTCAGGGCCCGGACCGTGCAGCTCCCCCATCAGGATTTGAACCTGAACTTAAGGGACCAAAACCCTCAGTGCTGCCTGATTACACCATGGGGGATGAAACTCGACTGAACCGGACATTCGGCTGGGGCGTCGAGTCGGCACCCAACACTATGCCGTACCAAGAGCCTTCGATGCGACGGTACAGATCGGCGCCCTGCGGGACTTGGATCACCCGGCGGCCCCGGTACGACTCACCCGCGTGCTTCCGCACCGCTGTGGGGTCGTGCCGCCGGCGTAGGTGCCCGGTGGATGTGTGGCATGCGTGCCCTCCGGGCGGAATGGGTCGTTCCGCAGGCGAACGGTGACCCATTCAGCAGTTCGAGGGATTTCGGGCGGTACCGCATCCGAACGGTCACCCTGTGTGGCGTGGGTCGGACGTGAAAACTCGCCGGATATGGGGCGGGGGGCGCCCGTAGGCTGGGTCCATGACCACGACGGGGGAAGAGCTGGTGACGGCCCGGGGAGGGCCTTGGTGGTGGGACAGGCGGCGTAGTGCGGTGCTGGATGCGGGCCTGGCGGTGGTGTCGGCGCTGGAGTGCGGTCTTGAGGGGATCCCGTTCGCGTGGGCGGCGGGGATTCCGGTGGCCGTGGGGGTGGTGTTCGGCCTGCTGGCCGGGTCGGTGCTGCTGGTGCGACGGAAGTGGCCGGTCGCGGTGGTGCTGGTGGCCATCGCGGTGACGCCGGCGTCGATGGGTTTTCTGCTGGGGATCGTCGGTCTGTATTCGCTGGCCGCGTCGGATCTGCCGCGGCGAATCATCGGTTCGCTGGCCGGGATGCAGGCGGTGGGTGTGCTCATCGTGATGTTCGTGCGGTTGCGCCAGGACATCGCACGGGAGGACGTGGACGTCGGGGACTGGATCGTGCCGTTCGCGTCGATCACGACGGCGTTGGGGGTGACGGCCCCTCCGTTGTTGCTGGGGCTGTACGTGGGGGCGCGGCGGCGGTTGATGGAGAGTCTGCGGGAGCGGGCGGACAGCCTGGAGCGGGAGCTTCAGTTGCTGGCGGAGCGCGCTGAGGAGCGGGCGGAGTGGGCGCGGGGTGAGGAGCGGACGCGGATCGCTCGTGAGATGCATGACGTGGTGGCGCACCGGGTGAGTCTGATGGTGGTGCACGCGGCGGCGTTGCAGGCGGTGGCGCGGAAGGATCCGGAGAAGGCCGTGAGGAACGCCGCGTTGGTGGGGGACATGGGGCGGCAGGCGTTGACGGAGCTGCGGGAGATGCTCGGGGTGTTGCGGTCCGGTGGGGCCGGGCGGCGGCAGGAGCGGGTGTCGGTGCCGTTGGCCGCGGTGGGGGTGGCCGCGGCGGCCGCGGCGTCACGTGCGGTGGATGAGGCGGCGGGCTCGGGTGAGGGGCCGTGTCTGTCGGAGATCGAGGAGTTGGTGGGGCAGTCGGCGGCTGCGGGGATGGTCGTGGATCTGTCGGTGGTGGGGGAGAGCCGTTCGTGTGCGCCGGAGGTGGAGTCGACGGCGTACCGGGTGGTGCAGGAGGCGTTGACGAACGTCCACAAGCATGCGGCGGGTGCGAAGACGTATGTGCGTCTGGCGTACCGGGTGTCGGAGATCGCGATGCAGGTGGAGAACGAGCCGCCGTCGGAGGCGGGGGCCGGGGCGTCCGCGGGGTTGCCGTCCGGGGGGAACGGGCTGGTGGGGATGAAGGAGCGGGTGTCCGCGTTGGGCGGGGTGTTTGTGTCCGGGCCGACGGATGCGGGGGGCTTCCGGGTGTCGGCGGTGATTCCGGCGTCGTAGGCGCGCTGGGTGCGGTTCTTCAGCCGGTGGTGAGGCGTGCGGGCTGGATGCCGGTGACCAGGGTGGTGATGCCGTGGTCGATGGTGGGGCCGAGGTACCAGTCGCCGGTGTGGTCGAGGGCGTAGACGCGGCCCTGGGTGTCGATGGCCAGGAGTGCGTGGGTGTCGGTTTCGGCGCCGAGAGGGCAGACCTCGGTGTCGAGGGCGCGGCCGAGGTCGGCGAGGGTGCGGGCCATGTGGAGGCCGTGGAGGGGGTCGAGGTGGAGGGTCGAGGGGGCGACTTGGCGGCCGGGGCCGGTGGGTCTGATGTGGAGTCCGCCGAATTCGGCCCAGGCTTCGACTGCTGCGGGGAAGACGGTGTGGCGGTGTCCTGCGGGTGAGGTGTGGGCGCGGAGGGTGTCGGCCCAGATCTCCGCTTGCTTGATGTCCCAGTGTCCGGGCCGCCATCCGGCGGTGCGCAGTGCGGCGTCCACGGGTACGGCGAAGCGGGGCTGGGGTCCCCCCGGTCGAGCGGAGCCGAGACTGGGGGAGAAGGTGCGGTCGGTGTTCATCTGCTCTTCGTTCGTCGAGGCCGAGTGAGGGTGCGGAGTGGTTCAGCCGGTGGTGGCGGCTGGGTCGACCGTGCGGACGCCGAAGTGGGCGGTGAGTGCGGTGCAGGCGCGGCAGGGGGTCGCGTAGCTGCCGTGGAGGGGGTCGCCGTCCTCGCGGATGCGGCGGGTGGTGATTTTTGCTTGTTTGAGGGCTTTGCGCGCTTCGCCGTTGGTCATGGGTTTTCGTGCGGCGCGTTTGCTGCGGGCGGCGTCGGCGGTGGCGATGTGCCGGGAGATGAGGATCGTTTCGGCGCAG
The DNA here is from genome assembly GCF_055569765.1 of Streptomyces sp. NPDC031365. Lineage (NCBI taxonomy): Bacteria > Bacillati > Actinomycetota > Actinomycetes > Kitasatosporales > Streptomycetaceae > Streptomyces > Streptomyces sp. NPDC031365. The sequence continues at coordinate 468,937 of NZ_JBVIIM010000001.1, forward strand.
CGGCCGGTGAAGCGGTCGCGCTGGTCGCTGGTGAGGGTGTCGAGGAAGTCCTGGACGAGGGGGTGGAGATCGGGGGGTGTGTCGCCGCGTGCGGGGGTGCCGGTGAGGGTCGTACCGCGGACGGAGAGGGCGGCGGCGATGGTGGGGAGGATGCCGTCGCGGCGGTGGTGGAGGGTGGGGGTGGGGGTGGTGTCGGTGGTGCTCCAGCCGATGCGGGGGTCGCCGGAGCGGGGGTCGCCGGATGGGCCGGTGTGTGTCCCCGTCTGCGTCACGTTCATGGTCGTCATCCCCTCCCGAGCGTCCCCCGGAGATCACAGAGTGCCAAATGGCGTGGCTGATGCGGAAGCTGGGGCGGGGCGACACGCCCGGGTTTGGGCGAGCTGTCACGGGAGGGTGACGGTTGGTCACGGAAGCGGAGGGCGGGTGACCGGCGCCGGTGACCGGCGGGGGCGTACGGCATAGGCTGTCGGCACCGCGATCGATGCGGTGATCCGCGCGGTTGCGCGTGCGGGCGCCGTAGGGGTCGGGGCGGTCAGTAGTTGAGACAGACGTGACAGTCGAATACGTTCCGTAACCGTCCGAAGGGGCGGTGCGGGCCGTACAGAGTGCCGCAGGGGGCAACCGCCATGACGACAGGTCGGCTCGGGCTGGGGGCACCTCCCGGCCGCCAGGCCGGGGGACAAGCCGCGCCGCCGAACGCGGCCTATGCGGGGCAGGTCGTGCACTTCCCGGATCCGGTGCGGGCGGCCCGTCACCCGAGAGGGGTTCGGGTGGACGAGCGCGGTTACCCCGATTTTTCGCCTTATGCGCGTGCGGCGGTGGAGATCGCGGATCCGCCGGAGGGTTTCGGTGTCGACGAGTTGCGTTTGACGGACTACGTGTCGGCGAATGCGGCGTCGGCGGCGAGTGGTCACGCGTTGTGGGACACGGTGCCCGCCGTGGCGACGCCGCACGGCTGGACGTGGCATCACGTGGTGGGGTCGCGGCGGCTGGAGCTGGTGCCGGTCGAGGTGAAGGCGTTGCTGCGGCATCACGGTGGGGTGGCGACGTCGGCGGTGGATCACGGCAAGCGGGGAACGCGGCCGTTGCAGGAGACGCGGCCGGCGCATTTCGGGCTGCCGAAGTCGGGTGTGGCGGTGACGGAGTCGCAGGTGCTGGGTGTCGAGGAGGATCTCGGGTACCGGCTGCCGGGTGCGTATCGGTCGTTCCTGAAGGCTGCGGGTGGTTGTGCGCCGGTGGGGACGGCCTTGGACGCGGAGCTGGGGCTGCTGGTGGACCAGCCGTTCTTCACGGTGCGGGACGAGGCGGCGGTCAATGACCTTGTCTATGTGAACAAGTGTCTGCGTGATCATCTGACCAAGGACTATCTGTGCGTGGCTTTTGTGCAGGGTGGTCTGCTGGCGGTGAAGGTGCGCGGCGAGCGGCAGGGTTCGGTGTGGTTCTGCTCGTACGACGATGTGCGGGACGTGGATCCGTCGGTGCCGCCGGCCGAGCGGGTGGAGCGGCTGCTGCTGTCGTGCGGTGAGGACTTGGACGTGTTTCTGTCGCGGCTCGCGGGGTCTCCGCCGGAGTTGGAGACGGTGGCGAATCTGATGGTGGACGGCGGGTTCGCGCGTGTCGTTCCGGTTTCGACTGGGGAGTGAGGCTCGGCGATGGTGACGTTCGCGCAGGCGCAGGAGCGTGCTGAGGAGTGGGTCAACGGGGATGTGCCGTCGTACCAGCATCGCGAGGTGCGGGTACGGGAGTTCGACCTCGGGTTCGTGGTGTGGGCGGAGGACCGTGCGGACGGGCCCCGTTCGGACGGTGGTGCGCAGCGGCTGGTGATCGCCCGTGACAGTGGTGAGGCGACGCTGTGGCCGGGGTTGCCGGTGGGTGAGGTGATCCGCCGGTACGAGGAGGAGTACGGCCGTGACGCGGCGGTGTCCGAGCCGGCGCCGGCGCCTGCGGCTCGGGTGGATCTGAATCAGACGTCGTTCTTGCTGAGTCCGCCGGAGTGGTTGCAGGAGGCTGCGGACCGGCTGGGGATTCCGGATCGGCGGGAGGCGGGTTCGGGGGCTTCCGGAGCTGCTGGTGACGGTTCCGTCGCGGGGCAGGACTCGGGTTCGGGTTCGGGTCAGGCTCCGGTGGCGGTTCCGGGTGATGAGGGTGCGGCGTCGGGGCGGGCCCCGGTGGATTCCGGTTCTGCTTCCGGAGCCGGCTCGGGCTCGTCCGGGAGCGCGGGTTCGGGCTGGGCCTCGGGCGCCGGCCCGGGCGCCGTCTCCGACGCGGGCCCGCAGGACGCGCCGGTGGGCTCTCCGGCTTCCGGCTCCGGCTCCGGGGCGGGCAGCGGGTCCGCGTGGCCGGCCGCCGGGGGGGACGGTTCCCCGGAGGGTGCCGGGGCGCCCGCCGGGGCGACTCCGTGGGCCGGTACGGACACCAACGCCGATGCCGGTGAGGACCGTTCCGTGCCGCTGCCGGAGACCGTGTTCGCGCCCCAGCTGAGCGAGTCGGGTGACGACACCCCGCCTCCTCCGCCCTCGGCGACGGCGGAGGCGCGGACGGCGCTGATCTCGGGCGGAAGCCGGCTCCCGCCGACGGCTGTCGCGCCGGCGCTCCCGGATCCGGCCGCGCCGCAGGGGACGCCGCCGCCCGCGCAGTACGGCTATCCACAGGGCGGTGCGCCCGGCACGCCTCCGCCGGGTGTGCCGGCGCCGCCGCCGCTCGCGGCCCATGCCGGTGACATCGCCGACGCGGCGACCAGCAAGGCGACCCCGCCGCCGCGCCGTGCTGCGGGTGCGACGCCGCCGCCCCCTCCGGGCGCGCCGGGAACCCCGGGCGCGCGGCCGGGGGGTACGCCCGCGCCCGGCCCGGCGGGCGGATACGTGCCGACGCAGATGGTGTCGTCGCTCGGCCCGCAGGGGCCCGGTGCGCCGACGCCTCCGCCCGGCACTCCGGCTCCGCCCGGTGCGCCAAACGTGCCCGGCGGTACGCCGCCCGGTGCGGTCCACCATGCCGCGACGATGTTCGCCGACCCGCAGGGGGCCGGTCCGGGAGCTCCCGGAACGCCCCCGCCTCCGGGGCCCCCTGGTGCGCCCGGTGCTCCTCAGCCGCCCGGACCGCCCGGACCGCCCGGCGCCCCTGGTGCGCCCCAGCCGCCCGGTGCTCCCGGTGCTCCCGGTGCCCCGGGGGCCGCGGGAGGCGGGCGTCCCCCCGTGCATCACGCGGAGACCGTGCTGGCCGCGCCCGCGGTGGGCGGACCCGGTATGCCCCCGCCCCCGCCGCCGGCTCCTCCCGGTGCGCCCGGTGGTGTTCCTCCGAGGGCGCCCGGCGCCATGCCGCCCGGTACGCCTCCGCCCGGTGTCCCGGGTGGTCCGGGACAGCCGCCGGCGTACGGCTATCCGCCGCAGCCGACCGGTCAGCCGACCGTCGGCCCCGGATACCAGGCCGTGCTGCGCTACCGGGCGCAGGACGGCAGCGAGCAGCAGCTGATCCGGCGTTCCGCGCCCGGTACGCCGCATCCGGAGTGGCAGATCTTCCATGAGCTGCGTGCCATGAACGTTCCGCCGGGTCAGGTGCTGGAGCTGCACACCGAGCTGGAGTCGTGCGAGCTGCCGGGTGCCTACTGTGCGCGGATGATCCGGGAACAGTGGCCGCAGGCGCGGATCACGTCGATCGCGCCGTACGGCACGGATCACGCGAGCCGGCAGCAGGGCATGCGGCAACTCCTGGCGCACCAGGGTGAGCTGCATCAGGTGGCGGACGGTCCGGCGCGTCCCGCGCCGGTGCGTGCGCCGGTCGTGCCGGTGCAGCCGGCACCGCCGGTTCCGCCGGAGGCGGTCGCTCAGGAGCTGGCGGGGGCGTTCGGACCGGGGGTGTTCCGGTTCGAGCAGGCGGCGGTGTCCCGGCAGGGTGTGCCGCCGGTCGTGGCGCACACGCTGGTGGCGGCGGGGCTGCCGATGGACATGGGCCCGTTCTTCTGGGCGCAGGCGCAGCCGGGCCGTCCGGTGCCGACGCTGGCGGAACTGGCGGCGGAGCGGGGTGTGCAGGCGTCTTCGGACGCGGGTTCGTACCTGGTGATGGGCAGTGACTTCGGCAAGGCGATCTGTGTGCAGTACGGCACGGCCAACATCGTCGCGGTGCCGGTGGAGGCCGGGCCGGGCGGTGTGCCTGCCGCGCCGCAATTCGTGAACACCGGTCTGCCGGAGTTCGCACGCTGTCTGGCGCTGCTGGGCCGGATGTGGCGGCTGCGGTTCGGGTTGAACCAGGAGCAGGCGGGTCGCTGGACCGTCGACTTCCAGGCGCACTTGGCCGCGCTGGACCCGGCGGCGCTGGGTTCGCCGGAGAGCTGGTGGTCGGTGCTGCTGGAGCAGATGTGGGACGGGCTGCTGTGATGCGTTGACGCGCGACCCCGCAGGGGGTGAGGAGCCGGGCCAGGTCGTCGGGACGACCGGGCCCGGCTTTTGCGTGCCCCCTTCGCGGAGTGTCGCGTTATGAACACTTCCGTGTGATCCATCAGGATGTGCGCGATTCATCCCATTTCGTGCTCGGTCGTCGTGCTGGGCTTCGTGTCCGTCGGTGGAGAGGGGTTCCAGGGTGAGCAGCGCATCGGTGTCGTCACAGGGCTTCGAGGTCGTGCGGGGGCGTGGCTACCGTCCCTTGCAGGTGATCGCCTACGTCGAGGCCCTCTCGGAGGACCGCGATGCCGCCTGGGAGCGGGCGGCGCGGCTGACCGTGCTGGCCCGGGAGATGGAGGAGGAGCTGGAGCTGCTGCGGGTGCGGGTGGCGGCGCTGCCTCCGCAGACGTACGAGTCGCTGGGCGGGAGCGCGAAGCGGCTGTTCGAGCTGGCCGGGGAGGAGGCGACGGCCGTACGGGAGGGGGCCCGGCAGCAGGCGCAGGACGTCATGGACCTCGCGCGGGACGAGGCGGCCGGTGTGGAGGAGGCCGCGCGGGCGTACGCCGGCGCGGTGCGCGCGGACGCCGATGAGCAGGCCCGTGAGCGGCTGGCGGCCGCGCGTGCGGAGGCCGACGAGATCAGGATCGGCGCCCGGCTGGAGGTGAAGGAGGAGCGCGGACAGACGCTGGCGGCGCTGCGGGAGATGCGGGAGCGCACCTCGCGGATGCTTGCCGAGGCGGCCGGCGAGCAGGCGGAACGGCTGGACGGGGCGGCGCGGGAGGAGGCCGTACGGGTGGCGGCGCTGGATGCCCGGGAGGCGGAGGCGGAGGCGCGTGCGGAGCGTGCGCTGGCCCAGGCGCAGCAGGTGTTCGCCGACGCGGAGGAGGCGGCGAGCCGCCGCGTGGAGGAGGCGCGGGAGCGCGCGGCGGAGGTGGTCGCCGAGGCGCGCGCCCGCGCGGAGGGCATCGAGCGGGAGACCGAGCGGGTGCTGCGCGACCACGCCGGCCGGCGGGAGGACGTACAGGCGCACATGGACCATGTGTGTGCCAGCCTCAGCGCGCTGACGGGTCGGGTGGTGGAGTGAGCGCGTCCGCGGGTGCTTCCGCGTGCCGGCAACCTCGTCCCGGCCGAGGTCCTGGGGGCGAGCGCGGGCAGCGGCTGGGGCGACATGGTCGCCGGCAGCGGCGTCTTCATCGCGCAGTTCGGTATGCGGCAGCCCCTGGCCATGGCGGCGGCGGTCACCATCGCGGTGGCCTACGTGGTGGGTGCCCCCGGTGTGCGTGAAGCACCCGTCATCCTGGTGCTCCAGAGGCTGCTCGCCGCCGCTGTCGTGGTCCTGCTGCGGCATGAGGCGCGCAGGGCGGACCTCGCGCTGTCACAGGAGGCGGGGGGGGGGGGGGGGGGGGGGGGGGGGGGGGGGGGGGGGGAGGGGGGGGGGGAGAGGGGGGGGGAGCGAGGGGGAGCTACGAGGGACCCGTGAGA
>NZ_JBVIIM010000001.1:474801-479442 GCF_055569765.1 Streptomyces sp. NPDC031365
GTTCTCAGAGTAAGAGGGGCAACCGCGCCCTGCCCCCCGCCCCCCCCCCCCCTTCCCCCCCTCCCCCCCCCCCCCCCCCCCCCCCCCCCCCCCCCCCCCCGACGAACTGGCCCAGCAGCGGCTGCTGCACGACACCGTGCTCGCGACGCTCACCATGGTGGGCACCGGCAGCATCACCCGTGACTCGGCCGCGCTGCCGGAACGGGCCGCGTCCGACCTGGCCGTCATCGAGGACCTGCGGGCGCACCCCGGCGCGGCACGCGACACGGCGAGCGAACCCGCGCCTTTGGACGTCGCGCTGCGCACCGTCGTGCTGACGCGCCGGGTCGGCCTTCCGCCGCTGGACATCGAGTTCGACGTGCCACCGCAGGACCTGCCCCACGAGGTGGTGGTGGCCCTCTCGCAGGCGGTCGCCGAGGCCCTGACCAACGTGGCACAGCACGCCGACACCCGCGCGGCCCGGGTCACCGCCCGGCGTGCCGGAGAAGGCGTCACCGTCGAAGTCCGGGACGAGGGCCTCGGGTTCGACCCCGAGGCCGTGCCGTCCCACCGGCGCGGCCTGCGGGAGTCGGTTCACGGCCGGATGCGCTCCGTGGGCGGCAGCGCCCGGACGGTGTCGTGGCCCGGTGCCGGCACCCGGGTCGTGCTGGGGTGGCAGCCGTGATGTCCGACGTCGTCAAGGGCATGGTCGCCACGCGATTCGCCAAGGCCGTCAACATCGGCCTGTCCTGCGCCGGTCCGTCCGTACTGCCCGGTACTTGACCCTGACGCGGCGGGAGGGTGGAGCCTCGGGATGGGCCGTCGGGATGAGACGACCCCGAGACGGACTCCGTACTTCGGCGGAGTGCCCCTAGGGGTACCTCCGTACCAAGGGTCGGGGAGGGTTCGTACTGGCGGAGGACGTGTGGGGGCGGCAGCCGTCCTTAACCTGGCTTTACGCCGTCGGGGGGCGGAGCACAGCAACAGGGGTGGGGTTTTCCTCAGGAAAAGACTGCGCTGAGCACCAGGGCGCCCGACCTCCCGCACCGCGAGACTGAAGCACACCGAACGAACACGTACCGAACGGCCGCCGAGCAGACGAGGCGGCCGCCGGAGCACCGCACGCACTTGCTGACCGACATAGGAGACTTACCGTGACATCGGCTGTAACCATTCCCAGGCACGGGGGCACTGGAGGGCGTACTGCCGTTGCCGCACGGGCGCGGCAGGTCGTGAAGGCGTACGGGACTGGTGAGACCCGTGTCGTCGCCCTCGACCACGTCGACGTGGACATCGCCCGCGGCCGCTTCACCGCGATCATGGGCCCCTCGGGATCCGGCAAGTCCACCCTGATGCACTGCCTCGCCGGTCTCGACACCGTGACGTCCGGGCAGATCTACCTGGACGAGACCGAGATCACCGGCCTGAAGGACAAGAAGCTCACACGGCTGCGCCGGGACCGGATCGGGTTCATCTTCCAGGCGTTCAACCTGCTGCCGACGCTGAACGCGCTCGAGAACATCACGCTGCCCATGGACATCGCCGGCCGCAAGCCCGACAAGGCGTGGCTGGACCGGGTCGTGGAGACCGTCGGGCTCGCGGAGCGGCTGAAGCACCGGCCGACGCAGCTCTCCGGCGGCCAGCAGCAGCGGGTCGCCGTGGCGCGGGCGCTGGCCGCCCGGCCGGAGATCATCTTCGGTGACGAGCCGACCGGAAACCTCGACTCCCGCGCGGGCGCCGAAGTCCTCGGCTTCCTGCGCCGCTCGGTCGACGAACTGGGCCAGACCATCGTCATGGTCACCCACGACCCCGTCGCCGCCTCCTACGCGGACCGGGTGCTGTACCTCGCCGACGGCCGCATCGTCGACGAGATGCAGCAGCCGACCGCCGAGCAGGTCCTGGACCGCATGAAGGACTTCGACGCCCGGGGGCGCACGTCATGACCGTCCTCAAGACCTCGATGCGCAACTTCTTCGCCCACAAGGGACGCATGGCTCTCTCGGCGGTGGCGGTGCTGCTGTCGGTGGCGTTCGTCTGCGGAACGCTGGTGTTCACGGACACCATGAACACGACGTTCGACAAGCTGTTCGCGGCCACGTCCTCGGACGTCACGGTCAGCAACAAGGACGCCTCCGACAGCGGTGAGACGACCTCCGGCAACGGCAAGCCGCCGGTCATGCCGGCCTCCGTGCTCGACGAGGTCAAGGGCGTGGACGGGGTGAAGTCGGCCGAGGGAACGGTGTTCTCCACCTCGGTGACCGTCGTCGACGGCGACAAGGAGAACCTCTCGCCGACCAGCGGCGGGCCGACCATCGTCGGCAGCTGGAACAGCAACGAAGCCCGCACCATGGAGATCACCTCGGGTGCCGCACCCCGGGGCGCGGACCAGATCATGGTCGATGCCGACACCGCCGACAAGCACGATCTGAAGCTCGGCGACGAGATCGGCGTCATCAGCGCGGTCGGCACGCACACCGCCGAGATCTCCGGTATCGCCGACTTCACCGTCACCAACCCCGGTGCCGCGATCTTCTACATGGACACGAAGACCGCACAGCAGACCCTGGTCGGCGAGGGCGGCGTCTACACCAACGTCAACGTCACCGCCGCGGCCGGTGTCAGCGACGAACAGCTGAAGAAGAACGTCGCGGCCGAACTCGGCGGCGGCTACAAGGTGCTGACCGCCGAGGAGACCGCAGAGGCCAACCAGGAGAGCGTCGGCGACTTCATGAACGTCATGAAGTACGCGATGCTCGGCTTCGCCGGGATCGCCTTCCTCGTCGGCATCTTCCTGATCATCAACACCTTCTCCATGCTGGTCGCCCAGCGCACCCGGGAGATCGGCCTGATGCGGGCGATCGGCTCGTCCCGCAAGCAGGTCAACCGCTCGGTGCTGGTCGAGGCGCTGCTGCTCGGCTTCTTCGGCTCGGTCCTCGGTGTCGGCGCGGGCGTCGGGCTCGCCATCGGCCTGATGAAGCTCATGGGCCTGATGGGCATGGAACTGTCCACGAACGACCTCACGATCGCCTGGACGACCCCGGCGCTCGGACTGCTCCTCGGCGTCGTCGTCACCGTCCTCGCCGCCTACCTGCCCGCCCGGCGGGCCGGCAAGATCTCCCCGATGGCCGCGCTGCGCGACGCCGGCACCCCGGCGGACGCCAGGGCCGGCTGGATGCGCGGTGGGATCGGCCTGCTCCTCACCGGAGCCGGCGGGGCCGCCCTCTACCTGGCCGGAACCGCGGACAAGGCCACCGACGGCTCCCTGTGGCTGGGCCTCGGCGTGGTGCTCTCCCTGATCGGCTTCGTCGTCATCGGACCGGTGCTGGCGAGCGGCATGGTCCGCGTCCTCGGCGCGATCCTGCTGCGCGCCTTCGGCCCGGTGGGCCGCATGGCCGAGCGCAACGCCCTGCGCAACCCGCGCCGCACCGGCGCGACCGGCGCCGCGCTGATGATCGGTCTGGCGCTGGTGGCGTGCCTGTCCGTGGTCGGCTCCTCCATGGTCGCCTCGGCCGGCGAGGAACTCGACAAGGCGGTCGGTACGGACTTCATCATCCAGGGCGACCAGGGCCAGCTGATCACCCCGGAGGCCGTCGAGGCCGTGAAGACCGCGCCGGGGGTGGAGCGGGTCACCCGGTACAAGTGGACCGAGGCCGACTTCACCACACCCGACGGCAAGACCACGGACGAGACCGCGATCACCGCGGCCGACCCGTCGTACGCCACCGACCTGCGGGTCGAGACCGTCGCCGGCAAGCTCGCCGACGCCTACCGGCCCGACTCGATGTCCGTCCACGAGGACTTCGCCAAGGACCACGACGTCAGCGTCGGCTCCAGGATCGAGGTCGCCTTCAAGGACGGCACCACGGGCTCCCTGACGGTGCGCGCCATCACCAGCAGCGAGGGCGTGGTCGACGCCGGCGCGATGTACACGTCCATCGACACCCTCGCGACGTACGTGCCGGCCGACCGGATGCCCCTGGACCAGATGCTGTTCGCCTCGGCGAAGGACGGGCAGAAGGACGCCGCGTACACGGGCCTCAAGGACGCGCTGCACGACAACCCGCAGTACAAGGTGCGCGACCAGACCGACTACAAGGAGGCCCTGAAGGACCAGATCGGCCAGCTCCTGAACATGATCTACGGTCTGCTGGCGCTGGCGATCGTCGTCGCGATCCTCGGTGTGGTGAACACCCTGGCCCTGTCGGTCGTCGAGCGGACCCGGGAGATCGGCCTGATGCGGGCCATCGGCCTCTCGCGCCGGCAGCTGCGCCGCATGATCCGCCTGGAGTCGGTCGTGATCGCCCTCTTCGGCGCCCTGCTGGGCCTCGGACTGGGCATGGGCTGGGGCGCCACCGCCCAGCAGCTCCTGGCGCTGGAGGGCCTGAAGGTCCTCGACATCCCGTGGCCGACGATCATCGGCGTCTTCATCGGCTCGGCCTTCGTGGGCCTCTTCGCGGCCCTGGTCCCGGCCTTCCGCGCCGGCCGCATGAACGTCCTGAACGCCATCGCCACCGAATAGCCACCGCATACGGGGGTTGCGGGGGACCGGCCCGGGGGGGGGGGGGGGGGGGGGGGGGGGGGGGGGGGGGGGGGGGGGGGGGGGGGGGAGGGAGACGCCCCACCACCAAGCACAAGGGCCGCCCCCCACAACCTACCCCCCCC
>NZ_JBVIIM010000001.1:479452-489667 GCF_055569765.1 Streptomyces sp. NPDC031365
TCCTTCCTGTCGGCTCGAATAAGTTCCTGAACCCCCATCGCCCCAGACGATCCAAGCGGGGGGGGGTGGGGGGGGGACCGCCCCGGGAGGGGGGGGTGGGGGGGCCTCCCCCCCCCCCCGGGCACGTGCGCGCCACGCCACCCCCCACCCGCGAGCCGGCCCGGCGGCACGGCCCGCCTGTGAACCCCGGGGCGCCGTCGCCGTGGCCTGCCCTTCCGCGTCACCGAGTCGTGTGGCGGGTGCGCGTGGGCCGGGTGCCCTGGGTGCGGAGCCTGCCTGGTGGGTCAGCCGCAATCCCGTTCACCGGTCGACGGACGGTTGTCCGCAGCCCCGGCGCCCGCAGCGACGTACTCTGGATAACCCCCGGCCCGCGGCGCGCGTCGGGCCCGTCGTGTTGCACACCCCCGGAGGGAAAGCGCCCCGAATGAGCCTGCACGGTCTGCTCGACGCCGTAGTCAAGGACACCGCCCTCGCGGAAGCGATCTCCGCGGCCGCCGACGGCAACCGCATGCACGTCGACCTCGTCGGCCCACCTGCGGCCCGCCCCTTCGTGATCGCCGCCCTGGCCCGCGACACGGGCCGCCCCGTACTCGCCGTGACGGCGACCGGCCGCGAGGCCGAGGACCTGGCCGCGGCCCTGCGCTCCCTCCTCCCGTCCGAGGGCGTCGTGGAGTACCCGTCCTGGGAGACCCTCCCGCACGAGCGGCTCAGCCCGCGCAGCGACACCGTCGGCCGCCGCCTCGCCATCCTGCGCCGCCTGGCCCACCCCCGCCCCGACGACCCCGAGACCGGCCCCGTCTCCGTGGTCGTCGCGCCCGTACGCTCCGTGCTCCAGCCGCAGGTCAAGGGGCTGGGCGACCTGGAGCCCGTCTCCCTGCGGACGGGCGAGAGCGCCGATCTGAACGAGATCGTCGAGGCCCTCGCCGCCGCCGCGTACGCACGGGTGGAGCTGGTGGAGAAGCGCGGTGAGTTCGCCGTACGCGGCGGCATCCTCGACGTGTTCCCGCCCACCGAGGAACACCCCCTCCGGGTGGAGTTCTGGGGCGACGACGTTGAGGAGATCCGCTACTTCAAGGTCGCCGACCAGCGCTCCCTGGAGGTCGCCGAGCACGGCCTGTGGGCGCCGCCCTGCCGCGAGCTGCTGCTCACGGACGACGTACGGGAGCGCGCGCGGGTCCTCGCCGAACAGCACCCGGAGCTGGGCGAACTGCTCGGCAAGATCGCCGAGGGCATCGCCGTGGAGGGCATGGAGTCCCTGGCTCCCGTCCTCGTCGACGACATGGAGCTGCTGCTGGACGTGCTGCCCAAGGGCTCCATGGCCGTCGTCTGCGACCCGGAGCGGGTGCGCACACGTGCCTCGGACCTCGTGGCCACCTCGCACGAGTTCCTGCAGGCCTCCTGGGCGGCCACCGCCGGCGGCGGCGAGGCCCCCATCGACGTCGGCGCGGCCTCCTTGTGGTCCATCGCGGACGTCCGCGGCCGCGCCCGCGAGCTGGACGTGATGTGGTGGTCGGTGTCGCCGTTCGCCGCGGACGAGGACCTCGACTCGGACACCATCAAGCTCGGCATGCACGCCCCCGAGACCTACCGGGGCGACACCGCGCGGGCGCTCGCCGACACCAAGGGCTGGCTCGCCGACGGCTGGCGCACGGTGTTCGTCACCGAGGGCCACGGCCCGGCCGCCCGCACGGTCGAGGTGCTCGGCGGCGAGGGCATCGCCGCACGCCTCGACAACGACCTCGGCGAGATCACTCCGTCCGTCGTGCACGTCTCCTGCGGCTGCCTCGACCACGGCTTCGTCGACCCGGCGCTCAAGCTCGCCGTCCTCACCGAGACCGACCTGACCGGTCAGAAGGCATCCGGCCGTGAGGGCGCCCGGATGCCGGCCCGGCGCCGCAAGACCATCGACCCGCTGACCCTGGAGGCGGGCGACTACATCGTCCACGAGCAGCACGGCGTGGGCCGCTACATCGAGATGGTGCAGCGCACCGTGCAGGGCGCCACCCGCGAGTACCTGGTCGTGGAGTACGCCCCCGCCAAGCGCGGCCAGCCCGGCGACCGCCTCTACATCCCCACCGACCAGCTGGAACAGATCACCAAGTACGTCGGCGGCGAGGCGCCCACCCTGCACCGGCTCGGCGGCGCGGACTGGACCAAGACCAAGGCGCGCGCCAAGAAGGCCGTCAAGGAGATCGCCGCCGACCTGATCAAGCTGTACAGCGCCCGTATGGCCGCCCCCGGTCACGCCTTCGGCGCCGATTCGCCCTGGCAGCGCGAGCTGGAGGACGCCTTCCCGTACGCGGAGACGCCCGACCAGCTCACCACCATCGCCGAGGTCAAGGAGGACATGGAGAAGACGGTCCCCATGGACCGCCTGATCTGCGGCGACGTCGGCTACGGCAAGACGGAGATCGCGGTACGGGCCGCCTTCAAGGCCGTACAGGACGGCAAGCAGGTCGCCGTCCTCGTCCCCACCACGCTGCTGGTGCAGCAGCACTTCGGCACGTTCAGCGAGCGGTACGCGCAGTTCCCGGTGGTCGTGAAGGCGCTGTCCCGCTTCCAGACCGACACCGAGGCCAAGGCGGTCCTGGATGGGCTGCGCGAGGGCTCCGTTGACGTCGTCATCGGCACCCACCGCCTGTTCTCCACCGAGACCAGGTTCAAGGACCTGGGCCTGGTCGTGGTCGACGAGGAGCAGCGCTTCGGTGTCGAGCACAAGGAGCAGCTCAAGAAGCTGCGCGCCAACGTCGACGTGCTGACCATGTCCGCCACGCCGATCCCGCGCACCCTGGAGATGGCGGTCACCGGCATCCGCGAGATGTCCACGATCACCACCCCGCCGGAGGAGCGCCACCCGGTGCTCACGTTCGTCGGTCCGTACGAGCAGAAGCAGATCGGCGCCGCCATCCGCCGCGAACTGCTCCGCGAGGGCCAGGTCTTCTACATCCACAACCGGGTCGAGTCCATCGACCGGGCGGCTGCCCGGCTGCGCGAGATCGTGCCCGAGGCGCGGATCGCCACCGCGCACGGCCAGATGTCGGAGTCGGCGCTGGAGCAGGTCGTCGTCGACTTCTGGGAGAAGAAGTTCGACGTGCTGGTGTCCACGACGATCGTCGAGTCCGGTATCGACATCTCCAACGCCAACACCCTGATCGTGGAGCGCGGGGACAACTTCGGGCTCAGCCAGCTGCACCAGCTGCGCGGCCGGGTGGGACGCGGACGGGAGCGCGGTTACGCGTACTTCCTCTACCCGCCGGAGAAGCCCCTGACGGAGACCGCGCACGAACGCCTGGCCACCATCGCCCAGCACACGGAGATGGGCGCGGGCATGTACGTGGCCATGAAGGACCTGGAGATCCGCGGCGCCGGCAACCTGCTCGGCGGCGAGCAGTCCGGACACATCGCGGGCGTCGGCTTCGACCTGTACGTGCGGATGGTCGGCGAGGCGGTCGCGGACTACCGGCGCCAGCTGGAGACGGGCGAGATCGAGGAGGAGCCGCCGCTCGAGGTCAAGATCGAGCTGCCCGTCGACGCGCACGTCCCGCACGACTACGCGCCCGGCGAGCGGCTGCGCCTCCAGGCGTACCGGGCGATCGCCTCCGCCAACAGCGAGGAGGACATCAAGGCCGTACGCGAGGAACTGGTCGACCGCTACGGCAAGCTGCCGGAGCCGGTGGAGAACCTGCTGCTGGTGGCGGGGCTGCGCATGCTGGCCCGCGCGTGCGGAGTCGGGGAGGCCGTGCTCCAGGGCACCAACATCCGCTTCGCGCCGGTGGAGTTGCGGGAGTCGCAGGAGCTGCGCCTGAAGCGCCTCTACCCCGGCACGGTCATCAAGCCGGCCGCCCACCAGGTGCTGGTGCCGCGCCCGAAGACCGCGAAGGTGGGCGGGAAGCCACTGGTCGGACGGGATCTGCTCGGCTGGGTGGGGGAGTTCCTGACATCGGTCCTGGGCTCCTGAGGCCAGGACCCGGACAGCCGGCCGTCCACGGCGGTGGTCGCCGTGGACGGTCCTGACGGGTGCGCGAGGCCTTACGGCTGGTCGGGACGGTCGCGGTCCATACCGAGCCGGCGTTCGGCCTGCTGCTGCGCGGTGTCGATGTGCTGCTCGTGCTTGCCGCCGGTCCTCTCGTTCATCTTCTTCTCCGCGGCGTCCGAGGCCCGGTGGCCCTTCTCGCGTGCCGCCTTGTTGCTCTTGAACTTGTCGAGGATGCCCATCCAAGGCTCCTTCCGGAGGTGACTCCGTACCGACGATACGCGCGGTTTGCGATGAATGCCCGGAAAGGTCCTGACTGGTCTGGACCAGTCGCTCGTTACGGTGGGATCCGGCGTCGGTCCGTCCGCGCCGGGGCAGGAATCACAAGAGCGAGGGAGGGGCGCGGTGACGCGATACATGGGGTGGGGGAGGAGAGTCCGGCGCACGGGACCGGCGGTGATCGCCTCGGTGGCACTTCTGGCGGGCTGCGAGGGGCTACAGGAGACGGATTCCCCGGCCGGCGGCGGAGGCGGGAAGGCGGCACCCGACGGGCGTGCCGTCAGCCCGCTGGACAACCCGGACGGCACCGAACCGGGCCTCGCGCCGGTGACCGGCGAGAAGAACCGTGCGGCGGCCGTCGGTCTGATCGAGAAGGTGACCACCAAGGGCCGCGGCCCGAAGACGGGCTACGAACGGGACGAGTTCGGCTATGCGTGGATGGACAGTGCGGACGGGGTGCCGCTGGCGAGGAATGGATGCGACACGCGCAACGACTTGCTGAGACTGCACGGTCGAAACGTCGAGTTCCGTTCGGGTTCCGACTGTGTGGTCGTCTCGATGGACCTGTACGACCCGTACACGGGCAAGGACATCGCCTGGAAGAAGGCGAAAGCCTCCGAGGTGCAGATAGACCACGTGGTGCCGTTGTCCTACAGCTGGCAGATGGGCGCGTCGCGCTGGTCGGAGTCCAAGCGGAAGCAGCTCGCCAACGACGCCCTCAATCTGCTCCCGGTCGAGGGCCGGGCCAACTCGGCGAAGTCCGACTCGGGGCCCGCCGCCTGGCTGCCGCCCGACAAGCAGGTCCGATGTGCCTACACCGTCCGCTTCGCCCAGGTCGCCCTCAAGTACGAGATGGCGGTGACCGCACCGGACAAGCGGATGATGCTGGAACAGTGCGGCGGCTGACGACGGCGGGAGCGGCCGGCCTCAGCCGTCTTCCGCGGCCGCCGTGCCGGTGGCCGGCCAGTCCAGCACGGTCGGTTCGGGCCACTGCCCCCGCCACCGTGCCGCCTTCGCTTCGTAGACCGACCGCGGGGCGAGCACCGGGTTCGGCCGGACGACGAGGCTGAACACGTGGGACAGGCCATGGGGTGCGTACACGCGCCACCGGCCGTCCGCCTCGGTGCAGGCCTTTTCGACGCCCTTGTCCTCGGCGGCCTTCGCGTCGGACTTGCCGTCCGCCTTCGTCCCGCCGGACTGCCGCCGCACGGACGCGGAGGTGCCCTCGTCGGTGGAACCGCCCTCCGAGTCGCCGGAGTTCGCCGAAACGGCGAACTGGCGCGCGGGAACGCCCTGGTGATCCGTCGTGCGGGTGGAAACGGCGGCCAGGCGCGCGTGCCCGTGTTCTCCGACCACGACGTGCTCGCCGGACAGGCCGGCCGGCTCGGCGAACAGCTCCTCCGCGGCATGTACGACGGCCTGACCGACGGGACGATCGTGCCCGACTGAGCCCGGTGGAGCCTTTGACCGTCCACCCCGGATGCTTCGCGACGACAACGGTTCGGTACATCACGGGACCGGTTGTCGCCCCGGGCCTATACGCTCGGACTCCGAGTTCCCATCGGCTACACCTGTCCAGGAGCAGTCATGTACGGCCACGGCGCGGCGCCGCCCACCCCCAGCGGCGCATCGGTCATCACGCAGCGCGTGCTGTACGCCGCCGCCGGACTCCTCTGCTGCGGCCTGTTGGCCTGTGTGCCGCTGTTCCGCGTCGCGTTCCTGCGGGGACGGACCCTCGACTGGGCGGCGGCCTGGGTGAGCATCCCGCTGGCCATCGCCTGCGGGGCGGTGGCCGGTTCGCTGCCGGAGTCGGACTACCGCACCGACCTCGCCGTGTTCGTGATGCTGACGCTCGGCGCGGCCGCCACCGCGTACTTCCTGATCGTGGACATCCGCTTCCACCGGCGGCAGGGCCCGTACGCGGCCCAGGTGCCGCTGTCGCCGCACTCCACGACGATGCACGCCCCGGGCGTCCACACCCCGTACGGCTACCCGCAGCAGGTTTCGCCGTACGCGTCCACGCCCGTACCGCAGCCGCAGGCCCCCCACACCCCCGTACCGCCGCAGCCGCAGCCGCAGCCGCCGCAGCGGCCCGCGCCGGCCAGGATCGACCAGGTGCGTGCCGAGCTCGACGAACTCAGCGACTACCTGCGCCGGCAGGACGGGCAGCAAGGACAGCAGGGCAACAGCGAAGGCGGAAGGTGAGCGTGACGACGGGACGTGTCGTCGCCGGCCGCTATGAACTGTCCACGCTCATCGGACAGGGCGGCATGGGACAGGTCTGGACGGCCTACGACAAACGGCTGGACCGGCGGGTGGCGGTCAAGCTGCTGCGCCCCGACAAGGTGGCCGGGCAGGAGGCCGACGAACTGCGCCGGCGCTTCGTGCGCGAGTGCCGGGTGACCGCACAGGTCGACCATCCCGGCCTGGTCACCGTCCACGACGCGGGCAGCGAGGGCGAGGAACTGTTCCTCGTCATGCAGTACGTCGACGGCGCCGACCTCGGCGACCACCTCGCCGAACACGACCCGTACCCGTGGCAGTGGGCGGTGGCGGTGGCCGCGCAGCTGTGCGCCGTACTGAGCGCCGTGCACGCCGTGCCGATCGTCCACCGCGACCTCAAGCCGCGCAACGTGATGGTGAAGCAGGACGGCACCGTCACCGTGCTCGACCTCGGTGTGGCCTCGGTCATGGACGCCGACACCACGCGGCTGACCCACACCGGCACCCCCATCGGCTCGCCCGCCTACATGGCCCCCGAGCAGGCGATGGGCGGCGCGGTCGGCCCGTACACGGACCTGTACGCACTCGGGGTGCTGATGCACGAGCTGCTCAGCGGCGACGTGCCGTTCGCCGGTTCGACGGCGCTCGGCGTGCTGCACCGCCACCTGTACGAGCCGCCGGTACCCGTGCGCCGGATACGGCCGGCTGTCCCCGAGAGCCTGGAGGCTCTGGTGCTGCGGCTGCTCGTCAAGGACCCCCAGCACCGCCCCGGCTCCGCGCAGGAGGTCTACGAGGACCTGGCGCAGCTGCTCCCCGCGCGGGGAGCACCCACCGGCGCACCCCTGGACCCGACCCGCCCCTTCCTGCGCCCGCACGCCCCCTGGCCGGACCGCGCCCGCACACCCGCGCCCCAGCCGGCCCCCGCCGCGCCGACCGCACCCGCGGCGGAGAAGGCGGATGTCGCCGCCGCCGTGGATGAGGTGAAGCGGCTGCTCGGCGAGGGCCGCATCACCCAGGCCGTCGACATCCTCGGCTCGATCCTGCCCGTCGCCGCCGACCAGCACGGCGAGCACTCCCCGGTCGTGCGTACCCTGCGCAAGCAGTACGCGGCCACGCTCCTGGACGACGGCCAGTACCGGCGCGCCCTGCCCGAACTGCGCCGTCTCGCCGACGAACGCGCCACCGAGGCCGGCCAGGCCGACCCGCAGGCGCTGCGCTACCGCTACGAGGCCGCCCAGTGCCTGGAACAGCTCGGCGAACCGGCGGCGGCGCTCGCCGAGTACCGGGCGCTGCTGGCGTATTACGAGAACCAGTACGTGGCAGCCGGTGACCCGCAGCTGGCCCATGACGTCCGCCGCCGCATCGGCCATCTGCTGCTCGCCCTCGGCGACCGGGCCGCGGCGCACGACACGCTGGCCCGGCTGCTGCACGACGTGGAGCGCGTCCAGGGCCCCGGGCATCCGCTCGCCGCGGAGGTCCGCCGGACCCTGCAGTGGCTGGGACAGGTGCGCGGCTAGACGGGAAGAGCGGGCCCGCGGACAGGCGGAAGGGCGGGCGGACGGAGGGGCGGATAGCGGGACGACAGGCCACAAAGAGGCCGTAAGGCCGGACCGCGAGGGCGCGGCGGTGCCGGAAGTCGCCGTGAATCGTTGGTCGAATGGGTTGGCCAGAGCTTGGCCGATGCCTACCATCGATCACCGCAAGACTTTGTGCACCGCCGCACAAGCTCTTCTCAGGAGGTCTCCTTGCACCGCCGCCGTCGCACCGCGCTCCTCCTCACCGCCGCGATCGCCGCGGCGGCTCCCCTGCTCACCGCCTGCGGAAGCGACGCGCACCCCGGTGCCGCGGCCGTGGTCGGCGGGGAGCGGATCACCGTGTCGCAGCTGGAGAACCGGGTCGACGAGGTCCGGGCGGCCCAGCGGGCGGCGGTGCCGGACGAGGCGCAGTACCAGCAGGCCATCGCGCGGACCGGCAGCCTGACCAGGGACACCCTGCACGGCATGGTCCTGGACCGGGTGCTGGAGCGCGCCGCGCAGGACGCCGGCGTCACGGTCGGGGACCGCGAGATCCAGCAGATGCGGTCCGGTCTGGAACAGCAGGCCGGTGGCGCCGAGGCGCTGGAGGCCGCCTGGCTCCAGCAGTACGGCATCCCGCCGCAGCGGCTCAAGGAGAACCTCCGCCTCCAGCTTCAGGCCCAGAAGCTCGCCCAGCGGCTCGGTACCGACACCAGCCGGCCCGAGTTCTGGCAGGCGCTGTCCGAGGCGGGCAAGGATCTCGACGTCGATCTCAACCCCCGCTACGGCGACTGGGACGTGCAGAAGAGCAGCCGGGTCGACGCCAAGACGCCGTGGGTACGGGACGTCACGGCGGCCTCCGTGGCTCCGCAGGGCCTCTGACGGGGGCGGGGGCGGCGGGCAGCCGGCTTGTGCGTACCGCGCCTGTGGACAACGCCTCCGCGCCCACCGGGCCTGTGGGCAACCGGCCCGCGCCTACCGGGCCTGTGGACGACTCGGGAGCTGTCGGTGGTGTGGGCTAGTTTCGGAGCGTGAACGCAATCAGCCCCGCACCGACGCCGGAGGGCGGCCCCGGCCGTGTCGTCCTGCTCACCACCAGCCACCGCGTCGCACCCGGCCTGCTGTCCTGGCCGGCCTGGCAGCTCCTGCACGCGGCCGACCGGGTGCTGTGCGCGGACGGCGCGCACCCGCAGTTGCCATATCTGCGGGAGGCGGGCATACCGGTCGAGGAGGCCTCGCCGACCGCCGAGGAGATCGTCGACGTCTGCTCCGGCGGGCGGACGGTGGTGGTCGTGGCGACGGGGGAGGGCGAGCCCGCGCTGACCGACGGCCTGGCGCGGCTGGCCGGGACCGGCCGGGTGCGCATGCCCGAGCTGGAGCTGCTGCCCGCCTCCTACGATCTGCCGGGCGCCCGTCTGCTCGACCTCGTGCAGGTCATGGACCGGATCAGGGCGGAGTGTCCGTGGTCGTCCCGCCAGACGCACAAGGGCCTGGCGAAGTACGGCATCGAGGAGGCGTACGAACTCGTCGAGGCCATCGAGGAGGGTGACCGGGACGAGCTGCGGGAGGAGCTGGGAGATGTACTCCTCCAGGTGGTCTTCCATGCCCGCATCGCCGAGGAGCACCCGGAGGAGCCGTTCTCCGTCGACGACGTGGCGGGGGGCATCGTGGCCAAGCTGATCCACCGGCACCCGCATGTCTTCGGCGAGGCGACGGCGGACACCCCCGAGGACGTCAAGGCGCACTGGCTGCGGACGAAGGCGGAGGAGAAGCGGCGCAGTTCGGTGACGGAGGGGGTGCCACTGGGTCAGCCGGGGCTGGCGCTGGCGGCCAAGCTGGCGTCGCGGGCGCGGACGGCGGGACTGGACGTGCCGGTGCCGGCGGGTGAGGGGGTCGGCTACGAGCTGCTGGCGCTGGCGTCGCGGGCGGAGGCGGCGGGGGTGGATCCGGAGGCGGCATTGCGGGCGGCGGCGCGGGTGTATCGCGACGCGATTCGCTTCGCGGAGGGTGGTCGGGGCGAGGGCTGAGCGGGGTGCGGGCACGGGGGCGAAGGGTGAGCGGGAGTGCGGGAGTGCGGGAGTGCGGGGGTGCGGGGGTGCGGGGGTGCGGGGCAGCAAGGGTTTCGCCCCCGCCGCCCCTTCCCGTCCCGTCCTGGGGGGGGGGGGGGGGGGGGGAAACAAGCCTGGCGACGGACCGATAGACGACAATAGGAGGGGGGGGAGGAGG
>NZ_JBVIIM010000001.1:489677-541012 GCF_055569765.1 Streptomyces sp. NPDC031365
AACAGGGTTTCCCCCCCCCCCCCCCCTTCCCTCCCCTCCTTGGGGGTTTGCCCCCCCGGCCCCCTTTTCCCGCGTTCCCCCCCCCCCTGGGGGGGGCGCGGGGAACTGCGCGAACAACCCCGACGCACCTGCACCCGCCCGGTGTCCCCAGCCACCCGGGCCGCACGGCATCCCGGGCCGCACACACCCATCGCCCGTTAGGGTCGCCGCATGCATGACCAGCCCGCCCCTTCCGCCCCGCAGGGGCCCGTTCCCGAGTTGTTCAGCCGGGAGTTCGCCGCCGACCCGTATCCCGCCTACGCCTGGCTGCGTGAGCACGCGCCCGTGCACAGGACCCGGCTGCCCAGTGGGGTGGAGGCCTGGCTGGTCACGCGGTACGCCGACGCCAAGCAGGCGCTCGCCGACGCCCGGTTGTCCAAGAACCCCTCGCACCACGACGAACCCGCGCACGCCAAGGGCAAGACAGGCATCCCCGGGGAGCGCCAGGCGGAGCTGATGACGCATCTGCTGAACATCGACCCGCCGGACCACACCCGGCTGCGGCGGCTGGTCAGCAAGGCGTTCACCCCACGCCGTGTGGCCGAGTTCGCCCCCCGGGTGCAGGAGCTCACCGACGGGCTCATCGACCGGTTCGCGGACAGCGGCTCCGCCGACCTCATCCACGAGTTCGCCTTTCCCCTCCCCATCTACGCCATCTGCGATCTGCTCGGCGTCCCGCGTGAGGACCAGGACGACTTCCGTGACTGGGCCGGCATGATGATCCGTCACGGCGGAGGCCCGCGTGGCGGGGTCGCCCGGTCCGTGAAGAGGATGCGGGGGTACCTGGCCGAGCTGATTCACCGCAAGCGCGAGGTGCTGCCCGCCGAGCCCGCCCCCGGTGAAGACCTCATCTCCGGTCTCATCCGTGCCTCCGACCACGGTGAGCACCTCACCGAGAACGAGGCCGCCGCCATGGCGTTCATCCTGCTGTTCGCCGGTTTCGAGACCACCGTCAACCTCATCGGCAACGGAACCTACGCCCTGCTCACCCATCTTGCGCAGCGCGAGCGTCTCCAGCGTGCCCTCGCCGGCGGGGACCGCGGGCTGCTGGAGACCGGAGTCGAGGAACTCCTGCGCTACGACGGTCCCGTGGAGCTCGCCACCTGGCGGTTCGCCACCCGGCCCGTCACCATCGGCGGGCAGCACATCGCCGCCGGTGAGCCGGTCCTCGTCGTACTCGCCGCCGCGGACCGGGATCCGGACCGGTTCGACGGCCCGGACGTGCTCGATCTCGGCCGGCGCGACAACCAGCATCTGGGATACGGCCACGGCCTCCACTACTGCCTGGGTGCCCCGCTGGCCCGCCTGGAGGGGCAGACCGCGCTCGCCGCGCTGCTGACCCGCCTGCCGGACCTGCGGCTTGCGGCGGATCCGGCCGAACTCCGCTGGCGCGGCGGCCTCATCATGCGGGGACTGCGCACGCTCCCGGTGGAGTTCACGCCTCGGTAAGGGTGACGGACCAGTCACTGCTTTCCGTGCCCCTGCGTGGATCACCGCAAACATGACACAGCCTCAACTTTGTGATCTCCATGTGATCTGCACGGCATGAACTTGTGACAGGTGATCGTGTGCCGATACCTTCACCCATCAAGTGCGGTGGCCAGAGCTTCACTCGCCGCGCTGGTCGTTGTTCTCCTGCGAAAGGTCTTCCGCATGCTCTCCGGGAACGGTCGGCACCGTCGCCCCCGCCAGGCTCCGGCTCTCCTCGTCGCCGCTGGAGTGACCGGCTCCGCCATCGCGATTCCGCTCCTCGGAGCCGGCAGCGCCAGCGCGGCCGACGCAATGAACTGGGACCGGGTCGCCGAGTGCGAGAGCGGTGGCTCGTGGAGCCAGAACTCCGGCAACGGCTTCTACGGCGGCCTGCAGTTGACCCAGGAGGACTGGGAGAAGTACGGCGGCCTGGACTACGCGCCGAGCGCCGACCAGGCCAGCCGCGGCCAGCAGATAACCGTGGCCGAGAAGGTTCTCGCCGACCAGGGAGTCGGCGCATGGCGCACCTGCGGACTGCTCGCGGGCCTGGGGCAGGACTCGCCCGCCGCGGACGAGGACACGGGCGCGGTGGGCTCCACGGACCCGTCCGCGTCGCCGGGCTCCGGTGAGGCTTCCGCGTCGCCCTCTCCGTCGGCCACGTCGGACCCGTCGTCCGGTGCGGACGGTGAGAAGGAGAGCCCGAACGGCACGGTCGGCGAATCAGCCGATTCCGGCACGTCCGCCCCTTCGGATGCCGCATCGGACACCGACTCGGGCAAGGGCGCGGACAAGGACACGGAGGCGGACTCCGGCACCTCTCCCTCCGCGTCATCCGGTTCCGGGACCGACGAACCGGACAAGGCGGGGCGGACCGGCGAGTCTTCGGCCGCCGGCGACACCGAAGGCACCGGCCGTCATCGCGGCACCAGCGCCGAGGAGGGCAAGGAACAGGACCGCGCGTCCGGTTCGTCCGGCCGGCACGTCTCGCGCGGCCTCAACGCCTGGGGCGGCACGGTCGCCGACTCCTCCACCGCGCCCGAGGAGGGTGGCTCCGCGTCCGTCACCGACTCCCTTGCGGTCGGCGGCGGATGGGGCGTGCTCCACCCGGTGGGCGAGCAGCTCATCGGTGGCGACCCGGGGCTCGTCCTGCCCGGTCAGTAGCGTGCGACCGGGGCTGAAACGGGCGAAAAGCGACAGTCGAAAACGCCTGGATGTGGGGGTAGTTGACGTCATGGTTCGCGCTGAATGTCCGGTTTAAAGAGTGTGAGAGATAGGTCTCAGAAGCCGTGATCGTCTTTGATATTCCGCGGATCGCGTGTCTACGGTCGTGACCGCTCGCCACCGCGGGCCCCGGCTGCCGCAACGCCGAATCCTGCCAGTGGCAGCACGGGAACAGTCGTCGCGTCATGCGCCGTAGGCAGGAGCGGGGGACCCAAGGTAAGTGCCGGATCCGGGCGGTTGACGCCGGGTACGGCTTGGGGTGAAGCCGCGTCCCGTGAGGGGCGTGGCCGGGCAACTCAACCGGCCCGAACCCGACAGCTCACCTCGCAGGCGTCGGTGAGGGGATCCATCCATGCTGTTTTCCGGCAAGGGCAAGCACCGTCGTCCGTCCAAGGCCACCCGCGCCATCGCCGTCGCCGGCGTCGCGTCCGCCGCCGTCGCCGCCCCGCTGATGGTGGCCGGCAACGCCTCCGCCGCCACCGCATCCGAGTGGGACGCCGTCGCCCAGTGCGAGTCCGGCGGCAACTGGTCCATCAACACCGGCAACGGCTACTACGGCGGTCTGCAGTTCTCCGCCTCCACCTGGGCCGGTTTCGGCGGCACCAAGTACGCCTCCACCGCCAACCAGGCCACCAAGGCCCAGCAGATCGAGATCGCCGAGAAGGTCCTGGCGGGCCAGGGCAAGGGCGCCTGGCCGGTCTGCGGCAAGGGCCTGTCCGGCGCCGCCTACACCGGTTCCTCGGCCGGCTCGTCACAGGGCACCGAGACCCGTGAGACCGAGCAGAAGGCCTCCCGCTCCGCCGAGCGCCCGGCCGCCGAGCCGAAGGCCACGCCGAAGGCCGAGAAGAAGGCCGACAAGACCGTCACCACCCCGACCGGCAAGAAGGTCGAGAAGGGCGACGGCGAGTACAAGGTCGTCAAGGGCGACAGCCTCAGCTCGATCGCCGCGGAGCGCGACGTCGAGGGTGGCTGGGCCGAGCTGTTCGAGCTCAACGACGACATCGTCCAGGACGCCGACCTCATCTACCCGGGCCAGCAGCTGCACCTGAGCTAAGGGCGGCGTCGCAGGTCCCTCCCCGTCCCACGGGCTCCCCGTCCCGGTGCGTCTTCCCCCGTACGCACCGGGACGGGCTTTTTTCTGGGCGCTTTCCGGTCACGGTTTCCCGAAACGTCTTTGTTCCGTTCGGAAACAATTTACGCTCGGTTCTGTCCACGGGACGGTCGGCCGCTGGCCGATCGCGCTGAGCCGGTTAGGCTCGGTCTCGCAGGACCCACCGTGGTCCCGCTCACCCGCGTCACATCCAAGAAGGAGATGCTCGTGCCGTCCATCGACGTCGTCGTAGCCCGGGAAATCCTGGACTCCCGAGGCAACCCCACGGTCGAGGTCGAGGTCGGCCTCGACGACGGCAGCACGGGTCGTGCCGCCGTCCCGTCCGGTGCCTCCACCGGTGCCTTCGAGGCCATCGAACTCCGTGACGGCGATGCGGGCCGTTACCTGGGCAAGGGCGTCGAGAAGGCCGTACTGGCCGTCATCGAGCAGATCGGCCCGGAGCTCGTCGGATACGACGCCACCGAGCAGCGCCTGATCGATCAGGCCATGTTCGACCTGGACGCCACCGACAACAAGGGCTCGCTGGGCGCCAACGCCATCCTCGGCGTCTCGCTCGCCGTCGCCCACGCGGCCTCCGAGGCCTCGGACCTCCCGCTCTTCCGCTACCTGGGCGGCCCGAACGCGCATCTGCTGCCGGTGCCGATGATGAACATCCTGAACGGCGGCTCGCACGCCGACTCCAACGTGGACATCCAGGAGTTCATGATCGCCCCGATCGGCGCGGAGACCTTCTCCGAGGCCCTGCGCTGGGGCGCCGAGGTCTACCACACCCTGAAGAAGGTCCTGAAGAGCAAGGGCCTGGCCACCGGCCTCGGCGACGAGGGCGGCTTCGCCCCGAACCTCGGCTCCAACCGCGAGGCCCTCGACCTCATCCTCGAGGCCGTCAAGGAAGCCGGCTACACCCCCGGCGAGCAGATCGCCCTGGCACTCGACGTCGCCGCCTCCGAGTTCTACAAGGACGGCGTCTACACCTTCGAGGGCAAGGAGCGCTCCGCCGCCGAGATGACCGAGTACTACGCCGAGCTCGTCGAGGCGTACCCGCTCGTCTCCATCGAGGACCCGCTGTTCGAGGACGACTGGGAGGGCTGGAAGGTCCTCACCGGCAAGCTCGGTGACAAGGTCCAGATCGTCGGCGACGACCTGTTCGTCACCAACCCCGAGCGTCTCGCCCGCGGTATCGAGGAGGGCGCCGCCAACGCCCTGCTGGTCAAGGTCAACCAGATCGGCTCGCTGACCGAGACCCTGGACGCCGTCGAGCTGGCCCAGCGCAACGGCTTCAAGTGCATGATGTCCCACCGTTCCGGTGAGACCGAGGACGTCACCATCGCCGACCTCGCCGTCGCCACCAACTGCGGCCAGATCAAGACCGGTGCCCCGGCCCGCTCCGAGCGCGTCGCCAAGTACAACCAGCTGCTGCGCATCGAGGAGATCCTCGACGACGCCGCGGTGTACGCCGGCCGCAGCGCGTTCCCCCGGTTTCGCTCCGCGAACCAGTAAGTACAGCAAGGGCTGAGCAGCACTTCGGCAGGCAGCGTCGTACGTACGTCCCCGTACCCGGTCCCGTACCGTGTGCGGGGACGTACACGCGTATGACGGCGAACCGGAGGCGGGAACATGGCGGTGAAGGACAGGGAGCGTTTCTCCACCGCGACCAGGATCCGGCTGATCGGTGAGCAGACCGCGGCTCGCGTCTACCGCTCGCAGACCAAGCGCCAGGCCCGCCGCTCCCGGCTGACCGGACGGGCGGCGCTGCTCGCCCTGGTGCTCTGCTCGCTGATCGTGGCCCTTGCCTATCCCATGCGGCAGTACGTGTCCCAGCGGGCGGAGATCGCCGACCTCCAGCAGGAGCAGGACGAGACCCGCCAGCGGGTCGAACGGCTGCGCGACATGAAGGCGCGCTGGCAGGACGACGCGTACGCCGAGCAGCAGATCCGCCGGCGGCTGCACTACGTCATGCCCGGCGAGACCGGCTACATCGTCATCGACCCTGGTACGGCCACGAAGTCCCGTACGGATCTCGAAGCCGCCGACCGCCCCTGGTACGCGAACGTCTGGGACGGCGTCGACAAGGCCGACGCCGCCGGCCAGTAACCCATATCGGAAGCCGCAGAAAAGACACGTATGGACATGCCCCCGCCCACGACCCCCCGCACCGAGCCCACCGACGCGGACGTCGAGGCCTTCAAGCAGCAGCTCGGGCGGCCCCCGCGCGGGCTGCGCGCCATCGCGCACCGCTGCCCCTGCGGACAGCCGGACGTCGTGGAGACCGCGCCGAGGCTGCCCGACGGCACCCCCTTCCCGACCCTTTACTACCTGACGTGCCCGAAGGCGAACTCCGCGATCGGCACGCTGGAGGCAGATGGCGTGATGAAGGAGATGACGGCGCGGCTGGCCACCGACCCGGAGCTGGCGGCCGCGTACCGCGCGGCGCACGAGGACTACATCCGGCGCCGCGACGAGATCGAGGAGCTGAAGAACTTCCCCAGCGCGGGCGGCATGCCGGACCGGGTGAAGTGCCTGCACGTGCTGGTCGCCCACTCGCTGGCCGCGGGCCCCGGGGTCAACCCGCTGGGCGACGAGACGCTGGCGATGCTGCCTCAGTGGTGGCGCAAGGGCGCCTGCGTGACGCTGCCCGCGACGGAGGAGGACCGATGACCCGGGTCGCCGCCATCGACTGCGGTACGAACTCCATCCGGCTGCTGGTGGCCGACGCCGACCCGATGACCGGCGAACTGACGGACCTGGAGCGGCGGATGACGATCGTGCGGCTCGGCCAGGGCGTCGACCGCACGGGCCGGCTGGCGCCCGAGGCCCTGGAGCGGACGTTCGCCGCCTGCCGCGAGTACGCGGAGATCATCAAGGAGCACGGCGCCCAACGCCTTCGCTTCATCGCCACCTCTGCCTCTCGAGACGCCGAGAACCGTGACGTGTTCGTGCGGGGGGTGCTGGACATCCTGGGTGTGAAACCCGAGGTCATCACCGGCGACCAGGAGGCCGGGTTCTCCTTCACCGGGGCCACCAAGGAGCTCACCGGCCGGGCCGATCTGCGCCGCCCCTTCCTCGTCGTGGACATCGGCGGCGGCTCGACCGAGTTCGTCGTCGGCGACGACCACGTACGCGCGGCCCGCTCCGTGGACGTGGGCTGCGTACGGATGACCGAGCGGCACCTGGTGCGGGACGGCGCCGTGACGGACCCGCCCACCGACGAGCAGATCGCGGCGATGCGGACCGACATCGAGGCCGCCCTCGACCGGGCCGAGGAGACGGTCCCGCTGCGTGAGGCACACACCCTGGTCGGACTGGCCGGCTCGGTCACCACCGTGTCGGCGATCGCCCAGGACCTCCCCGAGTACGACTCCGGCGTCATCCACCACTCACGCGTCTCCCGTGACCGGGTCCGCGAGATCACCGGGTGGCTGCTGCGCTCCACGCACGCCGAGCGCGCGGAGGTGCCGTCCATGCACCCCGGCAGGGTCGACGTGATCGGCGCCGGTGCCCTGGTCCTTCTCTCGGTCATGGAGCGGATCGGCGCCGAGGAGGTCGTGGTGTCGGAGCACGACATCCTCGACGGCATCGCGTGGTCCGTGGCCCAGGTCTCCTTTCCTACTGATGGGTAGCACTCCCCTGAGCGGTCGGGATAGCGTTTGAGCAGCGCGTGAGGGGTGTGCGCGGGCCCCTCGTGGACCCTCCGGCGACGTCCGCCGGGAAAGTTCGTGAAGTTCTTCACAAGGATTCGGCCCCCGTGGAACGAAGTGCTGGGTCCTGTTGGCCCGTCCGGGGCCTCAACCCTCCTTTGAACATGTTCAGAAGGTGCCCTGAAGGGTCCGGTCGTGACTGTCGTCCCGCATCGGACGACCGGCCTCACATCCGCCGTGAATCGACAGAGAGGCAGCTCACGCGGCCTTGACCGCGTCCTGCGCCATGCCCAGGACCGCTCTCGGCGGGGTCATGTGGATCAAGAAGTGCGGGATGGTAACACAGCGTCTGCCGGAGCTTGTGAAGGGGCGCACGAGGTACCCCCCTGGAACAGGTGGATACTCGATGGCATGAGCACCACGGAGCGTCCCAGGATCCTCGTAGTAGGCGGTGGGTACGTAGGCCTGTACGCAGCTCGGCGCATCCAGAAGAAGATGCGTTACGGCGAGGCGACCGTCACCGTCGTCGACCCGCGGTCGTACATGACCTACCAGCCCTTCCTCCCCGAAGCCGCGGCAGGCAACATCTCCCCGCGTCACGTCGTCGTCCCGTTGCGACGCGTGCTGCCCAAGGCGGAGGTTCTCACCGGCCGGGTCACCACCATCGACCAGGACCGCAAGGTGGCCACGATCTCGCCGCTGGTCGGCGAGGCGTACGAGCTGCCCTTCGACTACCTGGTGATCGCGCTGGGCGCGGTCTCCCGCACCTTCCCGATCCCCGGCCTCGCCGAGCAGGGCATCGGTATGAAGGGTGTCGAGGAGGCCATCGGCCTGCGCAACCACGTCCTCGAGCAGCTCGACAAGGCCGACTCCACCACGGACGAGGAGATCCGGCGCAAGGCGCTCACCTTCGTCTTCGTGGGCGGTGGCTTCGCCGGCGCGGAGACCGTCGGTGAGGTCGAGGACATGGCCCGGGACGCGGCCAAGTACTACAAGACGGTGTCCCGCGAGGACATGCGCTTCATCCTGGTCGACGCCGCCGACAAGATCCTCCCCGAGGTGGGTCCCAAGCTCGGCGCGTACGGCAAGGAGCACCTCGAGAGCCGCGGCGTCGAGGTCTACCTGTCCACCTCGATGGACTCCTGCGTCGACGGTCACGTGGTGCTGAAGAACGGCCTCGAGGTCGACTCCCACACCATCGTGTGGACGGCGGGCGTCAAGCCCAACCCGGCGCTGGCCCGCTTCGGCCTGCCGCTGGGCCCGCGCGGTCACGTCGACACCCAGCCGACCCTCCAGGTCACCGGCACCGACTACATCTGGGCCGCGGGCGACAACGCCCAGGTCCCGGACCTCGCGGGCCGCAAGGCCGGCCATGAGAACGCCTGGTGCCCGCCGAACGCCCAGCACGCGCTGCGCCAGGCCAAGGTCCTCGGCGACAACGTGATCTCCGGCATGCGGGGCTTCCCGCAGAAGGAGTACAGCCACGCCAACAAGGGCGCGGTGGCGGGCCTCGGCCTGCACAAGGGCGTCGCGATGATCGTCGTCGGCAAGATGAAGATCAAGCTGAAGGGCCGTCTCGCCTGGTACATGCACCGCACGTACCACGGCATGGCGATGCCGACCTTCAACCGCAAGATCCGCGTCTTCGCCGACTGGACCCTCGGCATGTTCCTCAAGCGCGAGGTCGTGTCCCTGGGCGCGATTGCGTCGCCGCGCGAGGAGTTCTACGAGGCCGCGAAGCCGGCGCCGGCGCCCGCGGCGGCGAAGCAGGAGCGGAAGAAGACCGAGGTCAAGGCCTCCTGACACCCACACCCCTCGAAGGGGCCGCCCGCCATCCGTGGTGCGGGCGGCCCCTTCGGCGTTGCGGCGCACGCCGGGTCTGCCCACCCGCCCGACTCGGCGGGTGAGGAGACCGCCCCTGTTCCGTCCCCTCGCTGCCGGGTTCTGCCCGGAGACGACGCGCACCGGGGACTGCCAAACCCACCCGCCAGGTGCCTATGTGCTGAGGGCATTCCGGGATTCTCCGTCACGGAGGTGTACACCATGGCAGACGCCGCCCCGCGGCTGAAAGGCATCCTCGAACAGCTGACCGGCACGCCCCTCCCCGTCCGCATCCGCGCCTGGGACGGATCCCAGGCCGGCCCTCCGGACACCCCCATCCTGGTCGCACGCAACCGCCGCGCCCTGCGCCACCTGCTGTGGAAGCCGGGCGAACTGGGCCTGGCCCGCGCCTGGGTGGCCGGTGACCTCGTCGTCGAGAACGACCTCTACACCGCCCTGGACCGGATCGCGGGCGTCGTCTGGGAGCGCGACGAGGACGCCCGTACCCTCGCCCAGGCCCTGCGCGACCCCGCCTTCCGCACCGCCGCACGCGGCCTCGCCCGGCTGGCGGGCCTCCCCCTGCGGGCCCGCACCTGGAACTGACGCGGCGGCGGGCCCCGTTCCACCCGGAACAGGGCCCGCCGCACAGTGATGCCTTCGCCGCCGGCTACTCCGCCTTGATCGCCTGCAGTACGTTCAGCCGGGCCGCCCGCCGCGCCGGCCACAGCGCCGCCAGCACACCCACCACCGCGGCCAGCAGCAGGAAGATCCCCATCCGGGCCCACGGCAGGACCAGTTCGTACGTCGCCATACTCGATCCCACCAGCTCACCGGCTGCCCAGCCGAAGAACACACCCAGGCCGAGGCCGAGCACCGCGCCGAACAACGAGATGACCAGGGATTCCAGCCGGACCATCCGCTTGATGCCCTTGCGGGCCAGGCCGACCGCCCGCAGCATGCCGATCTCCTGGGAGCGCTCGAACACCGACATCGCCAGGGTGTTGACGACGCCGAGGATGGCCACGATCACCGCCATCGCCAGCAGGCCGTAGACCATGTTCAGGATCAGGGTGAACATCCTCGCGATCTCGTTGGAGAGGTCCTGCTTGTCCTGGACCTTGATCGCCGGGTTGGTGCCGAGCGTCTTCTCCAGCGAGGCCTTCGCCGCGTCGGACGTGCCGTCGGAGGTCTTCACCATGACCATCATGTCGGCCGGTTCCGACTCGGTCGCTTCCGACTCGTGCGGGTCGAGGGCCGCGGTGTCGATCAGGATGCCGCTCATCATCTCGTTGGCCTGGTAGACACCGGCGACCGTGAGCTTCTGCTTCTCGTCGTCCTCATAGGTGACGGTGACGTCCGAACCGGCCTTCCAGCCGTGCGACTTCGCCGTGTCCTCGTCCACGACGATCCGTGTGCCGCCGACCTCGAAGGCGCCCTGCACCACCGGAAACTCGGTCAGCTCGCCGATCGTGGCGCCGTTCACGCCGGTCATGTACGCGTCCTCGCCGTCGACGAGGGCGTACGCGTTGCGCATCGGGCTGGTGGCGGTGACGTCATCGGCCTGCTTCAGCTTCTTCTCGACGTCCGGCGACAGCGGGTGCCCGTTGGCCATGGACACCATGTAGTCCGCCTCGATCGCGGAGGCCGCCATCTTGTCGATGGACTTCTGCAGACTGCCGGCCATCACGGTCATACCGGTGATCAGGGTGAGTCCGATCATCAGCGCGGACGCGGTGGCGGCGGTACGGCGCGGGTTGCGCACCGAGTTCTGCCGGGCCAGCTTCCCGGAGACCCCGAAGACGCGGAGCACAGGCGCCGCGGCGGCGATCAGCGGGCGGGACAGCAGCGGGGTCAGGATGAAGACGCCGATGATCAGCAGTACGGCGCCGAGCCCCATGGGGACCTGGCCGTCGGTGCCGTCCATCGTCGTGGCCGCGAGGACCACGGCGACACCGGCCCCCGAGAACAGCGCGCCCAGCGTGTTGCGCAGCACCAGCGACTTGGTGGTCGCCTGGGCGTGCAGCGCGCTCATCGCCGCCACCGGCGGGATCCTCGCGGCCCGGCGACCGGGCAGCCACGCGGCGAGCATGGTCACCAGGATGCCGACGGCGAACGCGGAGGCGACCGTCCCCGGGCTGATCACCAGCGGCCCGTCGGGCATGGGCGCGTCCAGCGTGCCCATCAGTGAGCGCAGCCCCACGCCGATACCGACACCCGCGACGAGTCCGGCGACGGCGGCGATCGTGCCGACCACGAACGCCTCGATCAGCACCGACCGGGTGACCTGACGCCGGGAGGCGCCGACCGCGCGCATCAGGGCCAGCTCCTTGGTGCGCTGGGCGACCAGCATGGTGAAGGTGTTGGCGATGATGAACGTGCCGACGAACAGGGAGATCCCGGCGAACACCAGCATGCCCTGCTTCAGACCGCTCATCGAGGAGGCGATGGCCTTCGCCTGGTCGTCGGCGAGCTTCGTGCCCGTCGTGGTCTTCACGGCGTCGGAGGGCAGCGCCTTCTCCAGCTGGGCCCGCAGTGCGGTGTCGCTGACGCCGTCCTTGGCCTTGACGGCGATCTCGTCGAAGGAGCCCGCCGTGCCGAACAGCTTCTGCGCGCTCGCCGTGTCGAACAGTGTGAGGCTGCCGCCGGCCGCGACATTGCCGTCGTCGGTGGTGAAGATGCCGGTGATCTCCGGTTCCAGGACGGGACCGTCGACCGACATCCGTACGGTGTCACCGACCTTGTAGCCGGCCCGCTTCGCGGTCTCGGAGTCGATGAGGATCTCGCCCCCGCCCTTCGGCGCGCGCCCGCTGACCAGCGGATACCGGGGGTCCTTGGTACCCCAGTAGTTACCGCCCTGCGACTGGAAGCCGTTGCCGAGCAGCTTGCCGTCCTTGTCGGCGATCGCGGTGAAGCCCTGGACGGTGCCGATGGCCTGCGCGGCGCCGGGGACGGCGGCGCTGTCGTCGACCAGTTCGCGGGTCAGCTCGTAGTACTCGCCGGCCCTGCCGTCCTCGGCCTCCCTCCACTGGGGGGTGATGGCGACGTCGACATGGTCGAAGCCCTTGGCGGACTGCTTCTGCAGGGCCTCGGTGAGGCTGTTGGTGAAGACCAGGGTCCCCGACACGAAGGCCACGCCGAGCATCACGGCGAGCACGGTCATCAGGAGCCTGGCCTTGTGTGCGAGCACATTGCGCAAGGCGGTACGGAACATGGAAGTCTTCTCGAGTCCAGACGTACGAGGGAGGGGCGCGGGCGGACGGGCGGACGCGGGAGCCGCCGGGGAGGTCAGCTGGTGCGGCCCTTGGCGTCGAACCGCTTCATCCGGTCGAGCACCGAGTCGGCCGTCGGCTCGTACACCTCGTCCACGATCCGGCCGTCCGCGAGGAAGATCACACGGTCCGCGTAGGCGGCGGCGACCGGGTCGTGGGTCACCATGACCACCGTCTGGCCCAGCTCCCGTACGGAGTTGCGCAGGAAGCCCAACACCTCGGCGCCGGAGCGGGAGTCGAGGTTTCCGGTGGGCTCGTCACCGAAGATGATCTCGGGCCGGGCGGCCAGCGCCCGTGCCACGGCGACCCGCTGCTGCTGACCGCCGGACAGCTGCGAGGGACGGTGGCTCAGCCGGTCCGCCAGCCCGACCATCCGGATCACGGTGTCCAGCCACTGCTTGTCCGGCTTACGGCCGGCGATGTCCATCGGGAGCGTGATGTTCTCCAGGGCGGACAGCGTCGGGAGCAGGTTGAACGCCTGGAAGATGAACCCGATCTTGTCCCTGCGCAGTTTGGTCAGCTGCTTGTCCTTCAGCGAGCCCAGCTCGGTCTCGCCGATGCGCACGGAACCCGAGGAGAAGG
This sequence comes from Streptomyces sp. NPDC031365, assembly GCF_055569765.1. Taxonomy (NCBI): domain Bacteria; kingdom Bacillati; phylum Actinomycetota; class Actinomycetes; order Kitasatosporales; family Streptomycetaceae; genus Streptomyces; species Streptomyces sp. NPDC031365. The sequence continues at coordinate 502,826 of NZ_JBVIIM010000001.1, forward strand.
TGTCGAGCCCGGCCACGCAGTGCATCAGCGTGGACTTGCCGGAGCCGGAGGGGCCCATGATCGCGGTGAACTCGGCCTGCCGGAAGTCGACGGAGACCCGGTCCAGGGCGACCACCTGGGTCTCGCCCTGGCCATAGATCTTCGACAGCTCCGTGGCGCGTGCGGCCACGGCGGTGGTCCGGTCGGCTGGGGGTCCCCCCGGACGGAGTCCGGGGGAGGGTGCGGTGGTCACGGGATGGACGCTCCTGTCGGGACGACATGTTCTCGGGGACGCCGTCCATCCTTCCGCCGCTTTGCCGCCGTGTAGTCACCCGCTGCTCCGGTTCCGGGGGGCGACTCGGGGCGGATCGCCGGGCGCCGAGTCATACCTGGGGATGACGGCGCCCTCCGAGCCGGGCCGTGCCGGGAACGGGTGGAGCGCCCTTGTTCGGACGGTGAAATTCCGTCATTCCGTATACATGGCGGAGCGTCAGCCGCAAGGCTGTTGGCACGTGCTGACGGCGCGTTCCAAGTGCTGATGCTCCCTCAGGCGCCAATAAAATAAGACAAGATCGGTCCATCCCGCCGTCGGCGGCGAGGCGGCCACCGATAGGCTCGGAGCCGCGAAGCGGGGCCCACGACCTGCCCGGATGGTGGAATGCAGACACGGCGAGCTTAAACCTCGCTGCCCCTGAGCGGGCGTGCCGGTTCAAGTCCGGCTCCGGGCACCACCACGCTCTTCCTCTTGATCAGTGACAACGTCCCGCTGCCGCCTTCTCCCGTCCAGGAAGTGGGCGCACATCGCATTCCTTAACGTGCACAGACCCTCCGCGCGGCGGGTGGGGCAAGCGGACCGGACGTGATGGCGTCCGCGCCGAACGTCCCCCCTGTGCGCGGGCGTCCCACGGCTCGGCACGCCTGCCGAACCGAGGCGTGCCGCCATCTGCGAGGTGCCGTTGACACTGGAGGTACGCGGCTGGAAACTCGCGTTCCGGTGTGGTGAGGGGGACGACTGATGCGTACCACCGTGGGGATCATCGGTGCCGGGCCGGCCGGGCTGCTGCTCGCGCGGCTGCTGCGCAATGCCGGGATCGGGTCGGTGGTCCTGGAAGCCCGGGACCGGGAGTATGTCGAGCAGCGGCAGCGGGCCGGGGTGCTGGAGCAGGGCACCGTGGACGTGCTGCGTGCTGCCGGGGCCGGGGCGCGGATGGACCGGGAGGGGCTGCGGCACGACGGGATCGAGCTGCGCTTCGACCGGAGGCGGCACCGGGTGGACTTCCCCGCGCTCACCGGCGGGCGGTCCGTGATGGTCTACGCGCAGACCGAGGTCTGCCGGGACCTCATCGCCCTCCAGCTCGCCGAGGGCGGGCCGCTGCTCTTCGAGGCCGAGGCGGTCGGTGTGGAGGGGGTGGACACCGCATCTCCGCGCGTTCGCTTCCGGCACCAGGGGCGCGAGGACGTTCTCGAGTGCGACTACGTGGCCGGGTGCGACGGATTCTGGGGGGTGTCGCGTTCCGCCGTCCCCGCCGGGGTCGGCCAGGTGTTCGAGCGAACGTATCCCTACGGCTGGCTCGGCATCCTCGCCGATGTGCCGCCGTCCCACGACGAGCTGGTCTATGCCCGCCACGAGCGCGGCTTCGCCCTGCTGTCCATGCGTACCCCGGCCGTCTCCCGGCTCTACCTCCAGGTGCCCGAGGGGACCAAGGCGGAGGAATGGAGCGACGAGCGGATCTGGCGGGAGCTGGAGCTGCGGTCCGAGACGGCCGACGGCCGGCCGCTGCGGCGCGGGCCCGTCACCCAGAAGTCGGTCACCCCCATGCGCTCCTTCGTGTATGAGCCCATGCGGTACGGCCGTCTGTTCCTCGCCGGAGACGCCGCCCACATCGTGCCGCCCACCGGGGCCAAGGGGCTGAACCTCGCCGTCGGGGACGTGGTGGTCCTCGCGCGGGCGCTGGCGCACGAGAAGGAGACCGGTTCGGCCGAGCTGCTCGACGGCTACTCCGCGGACTGTCTGCGCCGGGTCTGGCAGGCGGAGCGGTTCTCTTCCGACATGACCACCCTGCTGCACCGCGCCCCGGACGCCACCGTCTTCGAGGACCGCCTCCAGCTCGCCCGCCTGGACCGCCTCACCTCCTCCCGGGCCGCCGAGACCGACCTCGCCGAGGCCTACACCGGCTTCCCCCTGGACCGGCCGGCCGGCGGATGATCTCCGGCCGGTTCCGGGCAGGTACCGGGTCGGTCATGGTTCGGTCCCCCGTGGTGAAAGGAATCACCAAGCCGCGTAGCGTGTTGCGGAGCATGACGAGGGAAAGATCCTCCCCAAGCATTAGGGTCAATCCTTTGCCTACCTATTACTCTTGAGCCAAGGCCGCACTGAGTGGCCATGGAGGAGTGAAATGAGGAGCAGAAACCCGGTCTTCTCGCGACGGGGGTTCAGCCGCGACAACGGCTACGCGGGCTTCAACACCGCGCCGCAGGCCGGGGGTCCCGCTGTCGCCACGCAGGCCAACCCGTACGCGCAGCCGACGGGCAACCCGTACGCCCAGAACCCCTACGCGCAGACGGACCAGCAGTACGGCGCACCGCCGCAGGCGCCGGCCGCCGTCGGCCGGATGACGATTGACGACGTCATCATCCGCACGGCGAGCACGCTCGGCGTGCTCATCGTGACCGCCGCGCTCTCCTGGGCGCTGCTGCCGGTCGACGACGCCAACATCGGCCGGTCCTACGGCATCGGTATCGGTGCCGCGCTCATCGGCATGGTCCTGGCGCTCGTGCAGTCCTTCAAGCGCAAGCCCACGCCCGCGCTGATCCTGACGTACGCCGCGTTCGAGGGTGTCTTCCTCGGCGTCATCTCCAGCATCGTCGACAACCGCATCGCCGACGGGGCGGCCATGCAGGCCGTGCTCGGCACCATGGCGGTCTTCGCCGGCGTGCTGGTGGCGTACAAGGCGGGCTGGATCCGCGTCAACCGCCGTTTCTACGGCTTCGTGATGGCGGCCGCGCTCGGCTTCATCCTGCTGATGGCCGTGAATCTGCTGTTCGCGGTGATCGGCGGCGGTGACGGCCTCGGCTTCCGCAGCGGCCCGCTCGGCATCATCTTCGGTGTCATCGGCATCATCCTCGGTGCCTGCTTCCTCGCCCTGGACTTCAAGCAGGTCGAGGACGGCATCGCCTACGGTGCGCCGCGCGAGGAGGCCTGGTTCGCCGCCTTCGGCCTCACGCTGACGCTGGTGTGGATCTACATGGAGTTCCTGAGGCTCATCGCGATCTTCAACAGCAGCGACTGACGGCAGGCGGCGTCCCGTACGCCACCGACAGCACAGACAAGGGCCCCGGTTCCACCGGGGCCCTTCGTCGGTATGCCCGGCGTGGGCGATTGCTTGGGGGTGGAAGTCCCCTGGGGGAAGAGGTGGTGCTAACCCCGAGCCGGAGGCAACGGCGTCATCGTGAGGTGGGGTCGGGAGGAAGCCCGAGGCGAGACCTGGGCACTGAGGAACACGAACCGTGTAGGAGGCGTGCTGGTCGGGTGAGCCCGCCGACGAGGGTGAAGCCCGTCACTGCCAAGAAGGCCAGTGCGTAAACGCGGCAGCGGTCCAGGGACAGTGATCGTTCTTATCCGGGGAGGTCTGTCCGGGTGTCGGTTGCCAAGACCCGCCAGGCCATGCTGCGAAAGCTCGGCCTCAACGAGCAGCTCTCCCGTGAATGGGGAGGCACCAGCAAGGGCTACTGGCGAGTCGCGGGGTCTCCCGTCCTTGCGCGGGCACTGCCCAACGCCTACGGGGACGACCTTGGTCTGCGCATGCTCAAGCCGACCTGGCAACGGTGGAGATCAACTGGATGAACCGCCGGATGCGTGGCCCGCATGTCCGGTGGTGTGGGAGGAGGGCGGGTGACCCGGCCCTCCTACCCGATTACGCGCCGGAGCTAGCGCAGGTTGCGCGCCGCCCTCCTCAGGTCGTACTCGTGGACGATCGCCTTGGCGTGGCCGTACGCCAGGTCGTACTCGTGCCGGAGCCAGCTGACCTTCTCCTCGAAGCGGAAGAGCGACGGGCCTTCTTCGACGGTGCGCAGCCAGTCGGAGATCTCGCGACCGGTGCAGTGCGGGATACGGGCGAGCATGTTGCGATGGGTCTCTGCGGACAGGACGTGGGACATCGGCGCCTCCGGACGCATGGTGTAAGCCGGTCCTTCAGGTCACCGTGCCCGAGCGTCCGCCCGTTGGCAACAGTGCTGCCGCGCCGCGTACGCTCGCCGCGTGCTTGATACGACGCCCTTCACCCGTGCCGTGGATCACTTCGCCGACCGTCTGCGGGCCGCGCCGCAGAGCCGGCTGCAACGGGGTGGGGCCGCCGAGGCGCTGGCCCTGGCCAGGGAGTTGGCGCGGCGCACCCAGCTCGTCGAGGAGCCGGGCACGGAGCCCCGCGAGATGCCCGACGCGGGTATGTTCGCCGCCGCCGACCAGATCACCGTCGCCGGGCACGACCTCGCCCTCGTACTGAAGAGCGACGAGGAGGTCGAGGAGGCCGTACGGCTGGTGGAGGAGGCGCGCGAGCGTGCCGGGGTGTAGTCGGCCCGGCTAGAGGGACGCGATGACGCGGTCCGCCAGGATGTAGACGTTCTCCTCGCCGCAGGAGAAGGTCAGCGTGTACGCGCCCGAGATGCCGGAGCCACCCAGCAGGAACGGGGTCTCGCCCTCACGCAGGGCCGAGGCCAGGCGCTCCGCGGTCTCACGGTGGCCCGGTGTCATGCACAGCGTCGTCCCGTCGGCGAACACGTAGACGTCCAGGGTGCCCAGCGGGCCCGGGCGGACATCGGTCAGCTCGGTGCGGGAGCCCGCCAGCTCCTCCAGGGTGGTCACGGTGCGCTCGTGGTCGTTCACGACCGGTGAGGGGTTCGGTACGAAGTCCGGGTGCGAGGGGTGACGGCGGCGGGCCGCGGCCAGCTCGGGGGAGTCCCCGGCGTGTTCGTCGGTGTCGGCGCCCGGCTCGCTCACCGGCTCCAGACCCACGAAATCCGCCTGCCGGGGCAGGAACAGCTCACTGTCGGCCAGACCCAGCAGGGACGGCGCGTCGGAGGCGTCATGCGCCTCCTGCGCGGCCCAGAAGGCCCGCGCCTCGGCGAGCTCGCGCTCCCGCTCCTCGGCGAGCGCCTCGGCCACGGCCGCGCGTATCCCGTCGGCGTCGGCCGAGCGGGCGGACGGAACGTGTGCGCGCGCGGCGGCGCCCCGGTTCCCGGCCAGCTCGGTGTGCAGGGCCGCGACCTGTCGGCGCAGCACCATGATGCTGCGCAGCACAGCGACGCCCACGGCGCCGGTGGCGGCCGTGGTGACCAGCAGGGCGATCGGCATGGCGCTCACTGACGTACTCCCGGTTCAAAGTCGACCCCCGACTTCCTACATCAGCTTGAAGGGCGGATTGACCTTCTGTCAGTGCGTAACATCACGAAACGGACAGCACTTTGGTTTCGGGCCCGGCAGGGGTGTGAGGCTGACCTGCGGGATCCCTGTCGCGAGAGGGATAGGTCACATCCTGGGGGAGATTGGATCACAAAACGGCCCGGACCCCGGGGTGACCGGGGTGCCGGGCGTTCGTCTCACGGAACGTGCTCCGACGGCTACGGTGTGGTCGCCGTCGCCGTCGCCGTCGCCGTCGCCGTCGCCGTCGCCGTCGCCGTCGCGGTGGTCAGCTCAGACGCTCGATGACCATCGCCATGCCCTGGCCGCCGCCGACGCACATCGTCTCCAGGCCGAACTGCTTGTCGTGGAACTGGAGGGAGTTGATGAGCGTGCCGGCGATGCGCGCGCCGGTCATGCCGAAGGGGTGGCCGACGGCGATGGCCCCGCCGTTGACGTTCAGCTTCTCCAGCGGGATGCCGAGCTCGCGGTAGGAGGGGATGACCTGCGCGGCGAACGCCTCGTTGATCTCGGCCAGGTCGATGTCGTCGATGGTGAGGCCGGCACGGGACAGGGCCTGCTTGCTCGCCTCGACCGGGCCGAGGCCCATGATCTCGGGGGAGAGGCCGGAGACGCCGGTGGAGACGATGCGGGCGAGCGGGGTGAGGCCGAGCTCGCGGGCCTTGGTGTCGCTCATGATGACCAGCGCGGCGGCGCCGTCGTTGAGCGGGCAGCAGTTTCCGGCGGTGACGAGCCCGTCCGGGCGGAAGACGGGCTTGAGGCCCTGGACGCCCTCCATGGTGACGCCGGCCCGGGGGCCGTCGTCCTTGGAGACCACCGTGCCGTCGGGGAGCGTCACCGGGGTGATCTCACGCTCCCAGAAGCCGTTCTTGATGGCTTCCTCGGCCAGGTTCTGCGAGCGGACACCGAACTCGTCCATGTCCTGGCGGGTGACGCCCTTGAGGCGGGCCAGGTTCTCGGCGGTCTGACCCATCGCGATGTACGGGTCGGGCACGAGGCCGTCCTCACGCGGGTCGTGCCAGGTCGAGCCCTCCGACTCCGCGACGGCGGCGGTACGGGCCTCGGCCTCGGCGAACAGCGGGTTGCGGGTGTCCGGGAGGCTGTCGGAGTTGCCCTTGGCGAAGCGGGAGACCGTCTCGACGCCGGCCGAGATGAAGACGTCGCCCTCACCCGCCTTGATGGCGTGCAGGGCCATGCGGGAGGTCTGCAGCGAGGACGAGCAGTAGCGGGTGATGGTGCAGCCGGGGAGGTGGTCCATCCCCATCTGCACGGCGACGACACGGCCGAGGTTGTTGCCCTGCTCGCCGCCGGGGAGGCCGCAGCCGAGCATCAGGTCGTCGATGTCCCTCGGGTCCAGCTCGGGGACCTTGGCGAGCGCGGCCTGGATGATCGTGGCGGTCAGGTCGTCCGGGCGCAGGTCCTTCAGGGAACCCTTGAAGGCGCGGCCGATGGGGGAGCGGGCGGCAGAGACGATCACGGCTTCGGGCATCACGGCTCCAGAGGGTGGGGCGGCGCGTAGCGCCTCGTTGAGGGTGGTGGTCCGGTGACGGCGGGCATACCGGTGAGTTGGTGCAGGGCCTCTTGGGAAGTTACCCGGCCGTATGAGCGGGGTCACGGCTCTCGCGGTGTGACATGGACCGCAACTGTCTAAGCGCTTGCTTTGTTCCCTTCCCCCGTGGCGGCACGGCCGGGCGCGACGGTACCCCGCCGGCGCCGGGCTGCGCGGAGACCTCCCGGTCCGCACCCGTGCCGTCCACCGCCGTCTGCCGGACGGCCACCCTCGCGAACGGCTACGACGCCTGAGCCGAACGTTCCGGCTCCGTCGCGGTGACCCGCCGCCGGCGACGCCGCTTCAGCAGGGCCCAGGCTCCCCGCGGCCCCGTGGGCATCGCCGCCGTGACCTCCGTGCCCGCCTCCGACGCCGCCTCCGCCGCCGCCCGGGCGACCGGCAGGAACGCCTCCCGGCGCGCGGCGTCCGGGCGCTCCTCCTCCGCCGGCCACAGGCCCAGCGCCGCGCACACCGTCGGCAGCACCGCCATCGCCGCCGTGGCATACCCCTCCACGGAGGGGTGATAACTGTCCGGCCCGAACAGTTCCCGCGGGTTCGCCGCGAACTCCGGCCCGAGCAGATCGCCCAGCGACACCGTCCGCCCGCCCTGTTCGACGGCGCCGATCGTCTGCGCCGCCGCCAGTAGCCTCGACGCCCGCCGGGCCAGCCAGCGCAACGGCTGCTGCACCGGCTCGAGCGTGCCGAGATCGGGGCAGGTGCCGACCACCACCTCCGCCCCGGCCGTCCGCAGCCGGCGCACCGCCGAGGACAGATGACGTACCGAACGGGTGGCCGGCATCCGATGGGTGACGTCATTGGCGCCGATCATGATCACGCAGATGTCGGGGGCCCGGGACGGATCCGCCAGTGCCCGTGTCACCTGCCGGTCCAGATCGTCGGAGCAGGCCCCCGGCACCGCGACCGTGCTCAGCCCCACCGGACGTTCCGCGATCGCCGCGACCCCCGACGCCAGCAGCGCGCCCGGCGTCTGCCCGGCCCGGTGCACGCCCTGCCCGGCGGCCGTGGAGTCGCCCAGCATCGTCAGTCGCAGCGCCGGTTCGCCCGGCACCGTGTAGGCCGCCCCGTACAGACCGTCCGCGTTCGGTACGTAGGGACTCGTGCCGTTGCCCACGCGGCGCCGCGCCAGCTGCGCCTCCGCCACCAGCAGACCCACGGTGGCCGCGCCGGCCAGGCCGACGCCCCCGCCGCCGTAGGCCGCACCGGCCGCGATCCGCCGGGCCACCCGTGCCCTCGACATGCCCGTCATGCTCGCCGCCACCTCCTCGAAGCCGTACACCCAGTGCTTGCCCCGTACGGAGGGTGCTCCAATCCCCACGGGCAGTGAACGGCCCGGGAGGTTCCACTCGGGAAGGGCCTAGGCTGGTTCGACCACTACGACCACATCTTTTGCAAGCATCCGGAGACAACGGTGCAATTCCACGACTCGATGATCAGCCTCGTCGGCAACACCCCGCTGGTGCGGCTCAACAGCGTGACCAAGGGCATCAGGGCGACCGTCCTGGCCAAGGTGGAGTACTTCAACCCGGGCGGCTCCGTGAAGGACCGCATCGCCCTGCGCATGATCGAGGCGGCGGAGCAGAGCGGGGAGCTTCGGCCCGGCGGCACCATCGTCGAGCCGACCAGCGGCAACACCGGGGTCGGTCTTGCCATCGTGGCCCAGCAGAAGGGCTACAAGTGCATCTTCGTCTGCCCGGACAAGGTGTCCACGGACAAGATCAACGTACTGCGCGCCTACGGCGCCGAGGTCGTCGTCTGCCCGACCGCCGTGGCGCCCGAGCACCCCGACTCCTACTACAACGTCTCCGACCGGCTGGTGCGCGAGACGCCGGGGGCCTGGAAGCCGGACCAGTACTCCAACCCCCACAACCCCCTCTCCCACTACCACTCCACCGGCCCCGAGCTGTGGGAGCAGACCGAGGGGCGGATCACCCACTTCGTGGCGGGCGTCGGCACCGGCGGCACCATCTCCGGGACCGGGCGCTACCTCAAGGAGGTCAGTGACGGCGGCGTGAAGGTGATCGGCGCCGACCCGGAGGGTTCGGTGTACTCCGGCGGCTCCGGGCGGCCGTACCTGGTCGAGGGCGTCGGGGAGGACTTCTGGCCGACCGCGTACGACCGTGAGGTCGCCGACGAGATCGTCGCCGTCTCCGACAAGGACTCCTTCCAGATGACCCGCCGCCTGGCCAAGGAGGAGGGCCTGCTGGTCGGCGGCTCCTGCGGCATGGCGGTCGTGGCGGCGCTGGAGGTGGCCTCGCGGCTCGGTGAGGACGACGTGGTCGTCGTCCTGCTGCCGGACAGCGGACGCGGTTACCTCAGCAAGATCTTCAACGACGAGTGGATGGCCGACTACGGCTTCCTGGAGGACTCGGGCCCCAGCGCCCGCGTCGCCGACGTCCTGAACGACAAGGAGGGCGGCCACATCCCCTCCCTCGTCCACATGCACCCCGACGAGACGGTCGGCCAGGCCATCGAGGTGCTGCGCGAGTACGGCGTCTCGCAGATGCCCGTGGTCAAGCCGGGAGCCGGTCACCCGGACGTGATGGCCGCCGAGGTCGTCGGCTCGGTGGTGGAGCGGGAGCTGCTGGACGCGCTGTTCAGCAAGAGCGCCTCGCTCGACGACCCGCTGGAGAAGCACATGTCCGCGCCGCTGCCGCAGGTCGGCTCCGGCGAGCCCGTCGCGGACCTGATGGCCGTCCTGGGCAAGGCGGACGCGGCGATGGTCCTCGTCGAGGGCAAGCCGACCGGTGTGGTCAGCCGCCAGGACCTGCTGTCCTTCCTCGCCAAGACGGGCAGGTGACGGGGCGTCGGGTGAGGCGGAGGCGAACCGGCCCTGAACGGCCGGGTGCCGGCGCGTACGTGATCTTCGTGGACTTCGCGGAAGTGGTACGAGCGTGTCACGTCCGCGCAGCACTCGCTTAACACGACTCCGGCACCTTGGTGGATGTCGGCGGGAAGGAGGGGTACCTCCCAGGCGTTGAGCACTGGGGGAGACTCCTTCGTTCCGGCCGGCGGCCATACGGCGTCGAAGGACACCTCCGGAGCGGCTCCCGGACCTCCATGGACGCCTCGGACGCGCGGCCGTCTCAACCGGCACGCGTCCCCGCGGGGACCGCCGTCGTCCCGACCCCCGGGCAACCGGGGGTGAGGCGGTCCCCGCGCACGCCTGACTCAGTCCTCCCAGTCGCTGTCCCGATCGCTCGTGCGGCGGCCGAACAGGCCCGGGCTGGTGCGGACCGCCTGGACCACGTTGACGCCGACGATGCCCAGCCAGGTGACCAACAGGCCCGGCAGATGTCCCACGCCCCCGCCGATGGCGGACAGCGGAACCGCCAGCACCAGCGAGACGATCCCGAAGCCGAAACGCTCTCCCCAGGAGTCCGTGGCCTTCGGCGAACGCGCATCCCGGGCCACCGTCAGCTGCCGCTCGGCGAGCTGCCGGCGCACCCGGCGCTCCACCGCGCCGTCGATGCGCTGGTCGACCTTCTCCAGGAACGAGTCGACCAGTGCGGACTCGTACTCCTCGCCCAGTTCCCTGCGCGCCTGCAGGGAGGCGTTGAGTTCCTTCTTCAGCTCGGCGTCCCGCGCGTCCATTCCGGTCATGGGTTCCACGGTAGGCAGGCGGCAGACCGATGACACTGGGGGTAACCCCCCTCTCGGATTCGGGTTCGCCGGGCCCCTACTTCTCGCACATCTTCTCGTCGGCCCGGGACCGCCCGACGTCGATCTTCTCGGGTGCGGCGACGGGTACGCCCGCCTTCGTGAAGTCGGGACCGAGGGTGAGCGTCATCGGCGTGCCGGTGTCCGCGCCCTCGGCGCCGGGCTTCAGGGCCGAGGCGGGCAGGCCCATCAGGTCGGCGAGCTTGCGGGCCTGGCCGGCCTGGTCGCAGCGCCTCTGCGGTCGGCGCCTGCGGTGGCCGGAGTCGTGCGCGTCGTCCGGCGCGGGAGCGGGAACGGGCGCGGGAGCAGGAGCGGGAGCGGGAACGGGCGCGGGAGCAGGAGCGGGAACGGGCGCGGGAGCAGGAGCAGGAGCGGGAACGGGCGCGGGAACGGGAACGGTGCGGCGACCGCGCTGCCCGGGGACAGGGCCCGGCGCGGGGGCGGCAGGGCCGGGGTGGGACGTACCACGAGGGCGGGGGACCGGGCCGCGCTCCGGGGAGCCCTCCAGCCGGAGTTCGTACTCGCCCGTCCTCGGGTTGCGTACCCACTGGTCGGCAGGGTCGGTCCCGTCCGCCTGTCCACGACTTGGCGCATCCACGCTTGTACCGGGCCTGTCGTCGGGCGCCGAGGGGGCCCCTGCGTCTCAAGGCGCTTAGTTGTTCGATGCGTTACGCTATCCGGCCCCTTCGGGATGCGCGGACGTTCGTAGCAAAACCGCCGAGGTCCGGATCTGTCCCCGAACGGGCACGGTGTGTGATCCCCGCCCATCGGGGGGTGTGTACGGCGCGACCTCACGTGCGGCTGTATAACGGCATGCAGAAGTGGTGATGGGTGAATAGGCCCGAAGGGTCCGAGGTCCGAGGGGGACGTCACGTCATGAGCGGCACCGAGAGCCCTGCCGCGCGCCTCCAGGCGCTCTTCGAGGGGCACCGGCTGACGCCGACCCAGCGGCGCATCGCGCACAGCATGGTGCGGCGGGCCGCCGACGTGCCGTTCCTGTCCAGCGTGGAGCTGGCCGAGCTGGCCGGGGTCAGCCAGCCGTCCGTGACCCGGTTCGCCGTCGCTCTCGGATTCGATGGCTACCCGGCCCTGCGCCGGCATCTGCGCGAGGTCGCGCCCGTCGAGCCCGCTCCGGAGACAGGCTCGTACAACGCGTACCAGCAGGCCGTCGAGGCCGAGATCGAGAACCTGCGGCACCTGGCGGAGGCGCTGGCGGACGCCGGACCCGTGCGGCGGGCGGGGCGGGTCCTCGCGGGCAGCCGGCCGCTGCCCGTGCTGGGGCTGCGGGCCGCCGCGGCCCAGGCACACGGCTTCGCCTACTTCGCCGCCAAGGTCCATCCGGACGTACGGCTGTTCAACGAGGGTGGCACGATGCTCCGCGACCGGATCGATGCCGCCGCCCGCGCCGGGGCGAGCGCCCTGCTGTGCTTCGCGCTGCCCCGCCATCCCCGTGAGGTCGTCGACGCGCTCGGCCACGCCAAGGAGACGGGACTGACCGTCGTCACCGTCGCCGACTCCCCGTTCGCGCCGGTCGCCAAGGTGTCCGACCTGCTGCTGCCCGCCGCCGTCGGCACGGGACTGGCCTTCGACACGGCGTGCGCGCCGATGCTGCTGGGCCGGGTGCTGCTGGAGGCGATGTGCGACGACCTGCCCGAAGCGCAGGCGCGGCTGGAGGAGTTCGACGCGAAGGCGGCGGCACGCGGGCTGTTCGTGGACTGACCAAGGTGCCGTGCGATCCGTGTTTCTCAGACTCGTCTCACCTTGCGTCGCTAGCGTCCGACTCCTGAGAAACGCTCAGACATCGGACGCTTCGCTGACGTGAGACACGGGAGGCTGGACGTGACACGTGGAGGACAGGGGCTGGCCCGGGTGGCCGTCGTCGTACGGGCCGGAGCCGCGCCACTGTGGTGGCTGGGAGTCGTCGCCGCGGGCACCGGGGTGCTGGTGCCCGGACTGACCGGGCGCCGGATCGGCGTGCTGGCGGGTGCCGCGCTGTTCCTCGTGACGGCGGCCGTCGTGGCGTACGCGGGACGGGGGCGGTACCGCGTGCTTGCCCGCCAGGCGGCGCGGGCGGGCAGACACGACGTGCTCCAGGACCGGGCGGTGACCGTGCGCAACTGGCGCCGGACGCACCGCTGGTGGCTGCTGCTCGCCTTCCTCGCCGCCCTGGGCACCGCGTTCGCCGCACCCGCCGCCGGGGGGCTGCTGCTTGCCGGGGGCGGGGTCGGCCTGTGGCTGAAGGCGGCCTGGATCGGCCGGCTGGAGCAGGCGGACGAGGCCCTGCTGTGGGTGCGCGTCGACTGGCTGCGCGCGGGTGCGGGGCGGCCTGCCGGCAAGCGGGTCAAGGCGTACCGTGCGACGGGGATCGCGGCGGGTGACGCGGCGCCGGGTGGCTCGCGCCGGCGGGTTGCCGCGCCGGCCTGAGGATTCCGCGCGGGGGCGTGGGGGCGGCTCGCGCAGTTCCCCGCGCCCCTCGGGGCGCTCCTTCTGAGGGCGTTGTTCAGGAGGCGAGGCCTGTCAGGGCGTCGGTGTGGGCGGTGCCTGATTCGGCGACGATCTCCTCGATCGTCTGGGCACGGCGTACGGTCGCGAAGGTGACGGCGCCCGTCGCGTCCCGGGCGAAACCGTGGATGGCCGGGCGGGGAAGTGAGTTGTACGCGTAGTGGTGGGCGAAGTAGTACGCGCCCGTGTCCAGCGCCGCCGCGTAGTCGCCCTGCTCCAGCAGCGGCAGTTCCTGACCCTGCGCGAGCAGGTCGCCCGCGAAACAGGCCGGCCCCGCCACGTCCTGCACCACCGCCGGCCCCTCCTTGGGCCGCCCCTTCGCGTCGTACGCGGCGATCCTCAGCGGCCACGACCCCGGCGCGTACACCGTCCGCGTCGCCACCTGCACGCCCGCGTGGGTCACCGCCACCGGGCGCCCGCCCGCGCTCTTGGCGTACTCCACGCGCGCGACCACCGTGCCGTGCTTGGCCAGCAGCGACCGGCCGAACTCGGTGACCAGACCGTACCGCCCGTCGAACAGCCCCGGCACCGTCTCGCTCAGCACCCGCGCGTACTCCCCGTACGTCGGGCTGCTCGCCTCGGACGCGAAGTTGACCGGCAGTCCGCCGCCGATGTCGATGGTGTCGATCTGCTGCCACCCCGCACGCCCGTTGATCTCCTCCGCCAGCGTGTACGCCTCCGAGACCCCCCGCGCCATCATCGACAGCGCGACGCCCTGGGAACCGGAGTGGGTGTGCAGCCGGGTCAGCCACGGCCGGTCCAGATATGCCCGCACCACCCACTCCCGCGCCCCCTCGTCGCGCAGCGCCACCCCGAACTTCGAGGTCGCCGTCGCCGTGGACAACGCTTCGATGGAACCCCCGCCGACCTGCGCGTTCACCCGGATGCCAATGGGGGAGCGGGAGCCGGAACCGCTCATCAGGGCGTCGATGCGCTCCAGCTCCTGCGGATTGTCCGCGTTCAGGGCGATGCCCAGCGCCAGTGCCTCCCGCAGCTCGGCGGGCGTCTTGGCGGGTGAGTCGAGGACCGTCCGCTCCGGCTCCACCCCCGCCGCCTTGGCCAGCGCCAGCTCACCCGGGCTGGCCACCTCCGCGCCGATGCCCTCCTCACGCAGCAGCCGCAGCACCGGCACCAGCGGGCTCGCCTTCACCGCGAAGGCGTGCAGCACGGAGGTGCCGGGCGCCGTCACCGCGTCGAACGCCGCCCGCAGCCCGGCCGCCGACTCCCGGATGCCGGTCACATCGAGCAGCGCCACCAAGGGGACGTCCGCCTCGAGCAGGCCCTGCTCCACGGCGGCCCGGACCGCCTCGTCCCGCCGGGCGGCCCGCCCGGCGCCCTGCGGGTCGCCCTCGTCCGTCGGACCGCCGTCGTAAGCCACCGTGTCCCCCGTCCCGTCCGTGTTCTCCATGTTCGCGCGCATGTATCCAGCCAAACATCCCCCGCACCGCCGCGCCGACGCACCCCCCGTCTTGACTAGCTCTATTCAGAACCTGAGGATATGAATATCTGCAGTAATCATCCGCAGCCCACAGGAGGCACACCATGGCCGGTCCCGGACCCCGCCCCGTCCGAGCGCCGCGCGGCACCGAACCGAGCGCTCTGGGCTGGCAGCAGGAGGCCGCCCTGCGGATGCTGCAGAACAATCTCGACCCGGAGGTCGCCGAGCACCCCGACAAGCTCGTCGTCTACGGCGGCACCGGAAAGGCGGCGCGCGACTGGCGTTCCTTCGACGCCATGGTCCGCACGCTGAAGACCCTCAAGCAGGACGAGACGATGCTCGTCCAGTCCGGCCGCCCGGTCGGGGTCATGCAGACCCACGAGTGGGCCCCGCGTGTCCTCATCGCCAACTCCAACCTCGTCGGGGACTGGGCCAACTGGGAGGAGTTCCGCCGCCTGGAGGCGCTCGGCCTGACCATGTACGGGCAGATGACGGCCGGCTCCTGGATCTACATCGGCACCCAGGGCATCCTCCAGGGCACCTACGAGACCTTCGCCGCCGTCGCCGCGAAGCTGCACTCCATGGGTAAAGGGGTCGGCGGCACGCTGGCCGGAACCATCACCCTCACCGCCGGCCTCGGCGGCATGGGCGGCGCCCAGCCGCTCGCGGTGACGATGAACGGCGGCGTCGCGATCTGCGTCGACTGCGACCCGCGCGCGATCGAGCGCCGTATCGAGCACCGGTACCTGGACGTGAAGGCCGACTCGCTCGACCACGCCCTGCGGCTGGCCGTCGAGGCCCGGGACCGGCGGGAGCCCCTGTCCATCGGCGTCCTCGGAAACGCCGCCGAAGTGGTACCGCAACTGCTCGCCCAGGGCGCCCCCATCGACATCGTCACCGACCAGACCTCCGCCCACGACCCCCTGGCGTACCTCCCGGCCGGCATGGCCTTCGAGGACATGGCCGACGCCGCCGCGAAGGACCCGGCCGGCTTCACCACCCGCGCCCGCGAGTCCATGGCCCGGCACGTCGAGGCGATGGTCGGCTTCCAGGACGCCGGCGCGGAGGTGTTCGACTACGGCAACTCCATCCGGGGTGAGGCGCAACTCGCCGGTTTCGAGCGTGCGTTCGCCTTTCCGGGGTTCGTGCCGGCGTACATCCGGCCGCTGTTCTGTGAGGGCAAGGGTCCGTTCCGCTGGGCCGCGCTGTCCGGTGACCCGGCCGACATCGCCAAGACCGACCGGGCGATCCTGGAGCTCTTCCCGGAGAACGAGTCCCTTGCCCGCTGGATCAAACTGGCGGGGGAGCGGGTCCACTTCCAGGGGCTGCCGGCGCGCATCTGCTGGCTCGGCTACGGCGAGCGGGACAAGGCCGGTGAGCGGTTCAACGACATGGTCGCGAGCGGGGAGCTGGCCGCGCCGATCGTCATCGGGCGGGACCATCTCGACTGCGGATCGGTGGCGTCCCCCTACCGGGAGACGGAGGCGATGCTGGACGGGTCCGATGCCATTGCCGACTGGCCGTTGCTGAACGCCATGGTGAATGTGGCGTCCGGGGCGTCCTGGGTGTCCATCCACCACGGTGGGGGTGTCGGGATGGGGCGGTCCATCCACGCCGGGCAGGTCACGGTGGCCGACGGGACGGCGCTGGCTGGGGAGAAGATCCGGCGGGTGCTCACGAATGATCCGGGGATGGGCGTCATCCGGCATGTCGATGCCGGGTACGACACCGCGGAGTCGGTGGCCGGCGAGCGGGGCGTGCGGGTGCCGATGCGTGAGGGTGGTTCGGCGTGAGGGACGGTGACGGCGACGGCGACGCGTCGGTGAGGGCTGAGCTCTCGTCGCCGCCTGCGGCTCCGGCTGTGCCCACCCGTTCCGCCCTGCGGAACGCCTGCCCACAGCCTGGCGGGGGTCCGCGGGCTGGTGGTGGCCTACAGCCTGGCGGGGGTCCGCGGGCTGGTGGCAGCTCACCGCCGGGTGGTGGCCCAGGGCCTGGTGGAGGGCCGCAGGCCGGAGGCGGGGCGGCGCGTGGTGGGGCGGGGTTCGTTCCGGGTGATGGCTTTCATGAGATGTGGCGTCAGTTGCTGGCCGTCGGGCGGAGTTCCGTGACCGGCGGCTACCGGCGGTTCGCCTGGACCCGGGTGGACTCCGAGTGTCGGGACTGGTTCGAGGAGCAGGCCCGCGCTCGGCAGCTGACCTACGAGGTCGACCGGAACGGGAACCAGTGGGCGTGGCTCGGCGACCCCGCGCGGGGGGACGCGGTGGTCACCGGGTCGCACCTCGACTCCGTGCCCGACGGCGGGGCCTTCGACGGGCCTCTCGGGGTCGTCTCCGCCTTTGCCGCCCTCGATGAACTGAGCCGCAGAGGTGTGCAACTCGCCAGGCCGCTCGGCATCGTCAACTTCGGCGACGAGGAGGGCGCCCGCTTCGGACTGGCCTGCGTCGGCTCGCGCCTCACCGCGGGCGTGCTCACGGTCGAGCAGGCCCACCGGCTCACCGACGGCGACGGCATCACGCTCCCGCAGGCCATGGAGGCCGCCGGATACGATCCCGACGCCCTCGGCGCCGACCCCGAACGGCTGGACCGCATCGGCGCCTTCGTCGAACTCCACGTCGAGCAGGGCCGGGCCCTGGAACTGTCCGGCGACCGTATCGGCATCGCCTCCGCCATCTGGCCGCACGGCCGCTGGCGGTTCGACTTCCGCGGCGAGGCCAACCACGCCGGCACCACCCGGCTCGCCGACCGCCGGGACCCGATGCTGCCGTACGCCGAGACCGTCCTCGCCGCCCGCCGCGAGGCCGAACGCGCCGGCGCCGTCGCCACCTTCGGCAAGATCGCGGTCGAACCGAACGGTGTCAACGCCATCCCCTCCCTGGTGCGCGGCTGGCTCGACTCCCGCGCCGCCGACCAGGAGCGCCTGGACGCCGTGGTCGGCGGGGTGGAGAAGGCCGCCCGCGCCCACGCCGCCGCCCACGGAGTCGACCTCGGCGTCGAACGCGAGTCCTTCACGCCCGTCGTCGACTTCGACCACGCCCTGCGCGGCGAACTCGCCCGCATCCTGGGCAGTGACACGGACCTCAAGGTGCCCGTCCTCGGCACCGGCGCCGGACACGACGCCGGAATCCTCGCCGGACGCGTCCCGGCCGCCATGCTGTTCGTGCGCAACCCCACGGGTGTCTCGCACTCCCCGGCCGAGTACGCGTCCGAGGACGACTGCGTGGCCGGGGTCCTCGCACTCGCCGACGTACTGGAAGGACTGGCCCGCACGTGACAGCCACCCCGCGGACGTACTGGCTGGAGCACGCCTGGCTCGGCACCCTCCCCCAAGCTCTCGGCTCCGCTCGAGCAGGGGGGACCCCCATCAAGCCGGGCGTGGCCCTGGAGGTCGGGGACGGTCGCATCACCGCCGTCCGCCCGGACACGCCCGCCCCGCCGCCCGGCGCCGAGATCCTGCGCGGACTGACCCTCCCGGGACTGGCCAACGCCCACAGCCACGCCTTCCATCGCGCCCTGCGCTCCACCACCCAGGTGGGCTCCGGCACCTTCTGGACCTGGCGCGAGATCATGTACGCCACGGCCGCCCGGCTCACCCCGGACACCTACCGGGCCCTCGCCCGGGCGGTGTACGCGGAGATGGCCCTGGCGGGCATCACGACGGTCGGCGAGTTCCACTACGTCCACCACGCCCCCGGCGGCACGCCCTACGCCGACCGCAACGCCATGGGCGAGGCGCTCGTCACGGCCGCCGCCGAAGCCGGTATCAGGATCACCCTCCTCGACACCGCCTACCTCTCCTCCGGCTTCGGACAGCCGCCCACCACTCACCAGCTCCGCTTCTCCGACGGCGACGCGGACGCCTGGGCCGAACGCTGTTCAGGTCTCAAGGAACAAGATCACGCACGGATCGGCGCGGCGATCCACTCCGTCCGGGCCGTACCGGCGGAGCAGTTGGCGACCGTGGCACGGTGGGCGGAGGAGCGGCGGGCCCCGCTCCATGTGCATCTGTCGGAGCAGACCGCCGAGAACGACGCCTGCCGCGAGATCCACGGCTGCACCCCGGCCCAGCTCCTGGCCCTGCACGGTGTTCTCGGACCGCGCACCACCGGTGTCCACAACACCCACCTCACCGCCGAGGACATCTCCCTCATCGGCGGCAGCGGAACCGGCACCTGCATGTGCCCGACGACCGAACGGGACCTCGCCGACGGCATCGGCCCCGCCGCGGCGCTGCAGAACGAGGGCTCCCCCCTCTCCCTCGGCTCCGACAGCCACGCCGTGATCGACCTGCTCGAAGAGGCGCGTGCGCTGGAGCTGAACGAGCGCCTGCGCACCCGCACCCGCGGCCACTGGACGGCCGCCGCGCTGCTGCGGGCCGCCTCCGCCGACGGACATGCCGCCCTCGGCTGGGACGGCATCGGCGGCATCGAGACCGGGGCGCGCGGTGACCTCGTCACGATCGCGCTCGACTCGGTCAGAACAGCGGGGCCCCTGCCCGGATCCGGCGCCGAGACGGCCGTATTCGCCGCGACGGCAGCGGACGTACGGCACACGATCGTGGGTGGCCGGCACGTCGTACGCGACGGGGCGCACACGCTCGTCCCCGATGTGCCCGGAGCCCTCGCGCGGGCAGTCGCCGCCCTGCGCGCCTGACAACCACCCACGAGGACACCATGAGCAGCACCGTCATCAACAACATCGCCACGCTGGTCACCAACGACCCCTCCCTGGGACGAGGGTCCCCCCGCTCGGGCACATTCGAGAGTGGGGAAGGCTCCCCCCTCGGTCTGGTCCGGGACGCGGCCGTCGTCATCGAGGGCGACCGCGTCGTGTGGACCGGTGAATCAAGCAAAGCACCCGCCACTGACAATCGGGTCGACGCCGGGGGCCGTGCGGTCCTCCCGGGCTTCGTCGACTCCCACTCCCACCTGGTCTTCGCGGGCGACCGCACCGAGGAGTTCAACGCCCGGATGTCCGGCCGCCCCTACAGCGCGGGCGGCATCCGTACGACCGTGGCCGCCACCCGGGCCGCGAACGACGCGGAACTGGAGGCGAACCTCACCCGCCACCTCGCGGAGGCCCTGCGCCAGGGCACCACGACCTTCGAGACCAAGTCCGGCTACGGCCTGACCGTCGAGGACGAGGCCCGAGCCCTGCGCCTGGCGGCCCGTCACACCGACGAGGTCACCTTTCTCGGCGCCCACATCGTCGCCCCCGAGTACGCCGAGGACCCGGCCGGGTACGTCGCCCTGGTCACCGGCGAGATGCTGGACGCCTGCGCGCCGCACGCCCGCTGGATCGACGTGTTCTGCGAGAAGGGCGCCTTCGACGGCGACCAGGCCCGCGCCATCCTCACCGCGGGCCGGTCGAAGGGGCTGCACCCGCGCGTTCACGCCAACCAGCTCTCCTACGGCCCCGGTGTCCAGCTCGCCGTCGATCTCGACGCGGCCAGCGCCGACCACTGCACCCACCTCACCGACGCCGACGTGGACGCCCTGGCGGGCAGCCGCACGGTCGCCACCCTGCTGCCCGGCGCCGAGTTCTCCACCCGTGCCGAGTGGCCGGACGCCCGCCGGCTGCTGGACGCCGGGGCGACGGTCGCCCTGTCCACGGACTGCAACCCCGGATCGTCCTTCACCTCCTCCGTCCCCTTCTGCATCGCGCTGGCGGTACGGGACATGGGGATGACCCCGGACGAGGCGGTCTGGTCGGCCACCGCGGGCGGCGCCGCCGCCCTGCGTCGTGACGACATCGGCCGCCTGACGCCGGGCGCGTACGCCGACCTCACCCTCCTCGACGCCCCGAGCCACGTCCACCTCGCCTACCGGCCGGGCGTCCCGCTCGTCGCCGGGGTGTGGCGCCGGGGCGTACGCGCGGTGTGACCCCGACGGGCCGCCGCACCAGACCGTGCGCCCGGCGGGCCGCCGCACCAGACCGTGTGCCCGGCGGGCCGCCGCACCAGACCGTAGGCCCCGACAGACCGCCGGCGGGCGTCCCGGCAGCCCGAAGGGGGGCGGCCCGGCTGCGGACCGCCCCCCTGGAGGACAAGCATCACCCGGTGAGGATCACTCCTCGACCGTGAGCCCCTTGCGCAGTTTCACCAGCGTCCGTGACAGCAGACGGGAGACATGCATCTGGGAGATGCCCAGCTCCTCGCCGATCTCCGACTGGGTCATGCCCGCGACGAAGCGCAGGGAGAGGATCTTCCGGTCCCGCGGCGGCAGTTCGGCGATCAGCGGCTTCAGGGACTCGACGTACTCGATGCCTTCGAGCCCGTGGTCCTCGTAACCGATCCGGTCCGCCAGCGCCCCCTCGGCGTCGTCCTCCTCCGGCTGGGCGTCCAGCGAGGAGGCGGTGTAGGCGTTCGACGCCGCCATGCCCTCGACGACCTCGTCGCTGGTGATGCCCAGCCGTTCCGCCAGCTCGGCCACCGTCGGCGCGCGGTCGAGCTGCTGGGCCAGTTCGTCGCCGGCCTTGGCCAGGTCGAGGCGCAACTCCTGCAGCCGGCGCGGTACGCGCACGGACCACGAGGTGTCACGGAAGAAGCGCTTGATCTCGCCGATGATGGTCGGCATCGCGAAAGTGGGAAATTCCACACCGCGGGACATCTCGAAGCGGTCGATCGCCTTGATCAGGCCGACAGTGCCGACCTGGATGATGTCCTCCATCGGCTCGCTGCGCGAGCGGAAGCGGGAGGCGGCGAACTTGACGAGCGCGAGGTTCAGTTCGACGAGCGTGTTGCGTACGTAGGAGTACTCGTGGGTGCCTTCCTCCAGCGACTCGAGGCGCTCGAAAAGGGTCTTGGACAAAGCCCGTGCGTCGACCGGGCCCACCTCGTCGTACGGGGGGATCTCCGGTAGTCCGGCGAGTAGGTCGTCCGGGACGACACCCAGGTCGTCCTGCTCGATGGGATCCAGATGTTCCGGAGCGGGTGCCGACGTCGCTTCAGGGGTAGGCGATGCGTCGAGCCGGGGTGACATGATGTCCTCCATCGTTCTCGGCATATGGCTGCCGAAGCCGATACGTGCACTGCGGTGTGCGGCGCCTCCAAAGCCGGCCGTGTTCGGGTACGTGTCTTTACTAGCCCTATCGGCTCTCGCAAGCACATCGCAAGTGCGTTCTGTGTGGATATGTCGGTTTGTGCGTGATTGTTAGAGTGTCGATGCATGGCCGGAAGGCGTAATGTTCAAGAGCGTCAGCAAGCAGCCACGACGTCGGGAGAAGAGACGGCATGGACCGCGGGACGGTCGGCAGCGCACAGTCGGGCCGGCTTCTGGTCGAGGTGCGAGAAGAGGGCCCCAGTGCCGTCGTGACTCCGGCGGGTGAGTTGGATCACCACACCGCCGATCTGTTGCGTGAGCCACTGGAGGACTGCCTCGCCAAGGGATTCAAGCGTCTTGTCATCGACTGCGCCCGACTGGAGTTCTGTGACTCCACGGGACTGAACGTGCTGCTCGGTGCCCGGCTGAAGGCCGAGGCCGCCGGAGGCGGGGTTCATCTCGCGGCCATGCAGTCCGTGGTCGCGCGGGTGTTCGAGATTACGGGTGCGGACGCGGTGTTCACTGTCCATGACACTCTCGAGGCGGCCCTGGCCGACGATTCGGCGTGACCCGCGCGGGCACGCCCGGCGGGGCGTTTCCGTCCCGCCCGTCGTCGGAGGGCCAGATCCGTCGCGCCTTTTCGTGCGAATACGGGGGTGTCCCCTCGGTCCGCCCGGGCAAAAGACATCCTGAACGTGCCGGACGCGGTGGCCGCGAGGACGCCGGGAACCGGACGTGCCGCACGCACGTGACCGACCGAGTACGGAATGTTTTCTATCGTGAACCGGTGACACGGTGAGGTGAAGCGCTGATGAGCACCACCCGGCCCTATTCGCCGGGCGACCGCGGTCCGGAGCCCGGCGGCGCTTCCGGGACGCCCGGGGGCGCGGTACCGGCCGTGGGCGCGTCCGACGGCGGCGTGGCCACGCCGACGGCGCCCCCGGGCTCTTCGGGTGGCCGTGTCCGCCGGCTGAGCTTCGACGGCCAGAGCGGTGTGGTCCCGCTGGCCCGTGACTTCACCCGTCAGGCGCTGTACGAGTGGGGCGTGCTGCCCGCCGCCACCGCGGACCGGCGGGCCGCCGCCGAGGACGTTCTGCTCGTCGTCTCGGAGTTGGTCACCAACGCCTGCCTGCACGCCGAAGGGCCGGATCATCTGGCCATCACGTGCGACAGGAAGGTGATCCGGCTGGAGGTCACCGACCGCGGCACGGGCCAGCCGGCCCCGCGCACCCCGCACCGGGCGGGGCGGCCCGGCGGCCACGGCATGTTCATCGTGCAGCGGCTGTGCCTGGACTGGGGTGTCGTACGCGCTCCTGATGTGGCGGGCAAGACGGTCTGGGCGGAACTGGGGACGCCGGCGTAGTACCGGCCCACCGTGACCGACGCCCCACCGTGACCGACGCCCCACCGTGACCGACGCCCCACCGTGACCGACGCCCCACCGTGACCGACGCCCCGGCGGGGCCTCACTTCGCTTGTGCCTGCACCGGAGTTCTTCGGGGGCGGCCCAGCGTCCCGCATGGGACGGCGGTGGCAGCCGTCTCAACGTACGGTCCGGCGCCAGGAGGGTCCCGCATCCACCCGGATGCGGGACCCTCCGTCCGTTCGGCTCGCTCCTCGGGGGACCGCTCAGCGGACGTCGCCCATGAGGCCCTTGACCTTGTTGCGGTACATCCACACCGCGAAACCGGCGGCCACGGCGAGCGTGGCCTCCATCGCGACGATGCCCGTCCTGTTCAGGTCGACGCCGGCGATGGACAGCAGACCGGTCGTGGCGTCACCGGCCGTGACGGCCAGGAACCAGACACCCATCATCTGCGAGGCGTACTTCGCGGGCGCCATCTTCGTGGTGACCGACAGGCCGACCGGGGAGAGCAGCAGCTCACCGACGGTCTGCGTGAAGTAGATCGCCACCAGCCACAGCGCAGCCGCCTTGTGACCGCCCTCGGCGATCGACAGCGGGGCCAGGAACAGGAAGAACGACACGCCGACCAGCAGCAGGCCGGAGGCGAACTTCACGATCGTGCTCGGCTCCTTGCCGCGCCGGTTCAGCGCCAGCCAGATCCAGGCGAAGACCGGAGCCAGCGCCATGATCAGGACGGGGTTGACCGACTGGTACCAGGAGACCGGGAAGTCCCAGCCGAGGACGCTGTTCTCGGCCGAGGAGGCGGCGAAGATCGACAGGGTCGAGCCGCCCTGGTCGTAGATCATCCAGAAGATCGCGGCGGCGACGAAGAACCAGATGTACGCGGACATCTTCGACTGCTCGGCGCGGTCCAGGTCCTTGTCGCGCTTGATGCGGGCGATCACCATCACCGGGACGATCACGCCGAGCAGCGTCAGCGGGACCAGGATCCAGTTCAGGGTGTAGTTGCCGGTGATGCCGATGACGGCGTACGCGACGACGGCGATGCCCGCCCACAGCGCGGCCTTGCGCAGCGTCGAGGACTTCTCCCGGTCGGACAGCGGCTTCGGGACGACGCTGGACCGGGCGTCCAGGTGGCGGCTGCCCAGCAGGAACTGCACCACGCCCAGGCCCATGCCGACCGCGGCGAGCGCGAAGCCCAGGTGCCAGTTGACGTTCTCACCGATGGTGCCGATGATCAGCGGCGCGGCGAAGGCACCCAGGTTGATGCCCATGTAGAAGACGGTGAAGCCACCGTCCCGGCGGGGGTCGTCCGGGCCCTGGTAGAGCTGGCCGACCATCGTGGAGATGTTGGCCTTCAGCAGACCGGAGCCGATGGCGACCAGGCCGAGCCCCGCGTAGAA
This sequence comes from Streptomyces sp. NPDC031365, assembly GCF_055569765.1. NCBI lineage: Bacteria > Bacillati > Actinomycetota > Actinomycetes > Kitasatosporales > Streptomycetaceae > Streptomyces > Streptomyces sp. NPDC031365. Next base: position 527,194 of record NZ_JBVIIM010000001.1, read on the forward strand.
GGTGCCGGAGGACGGCAGGGCCAGCGTCAGGTGGCCCAGCATGATGATTCCGCCGGCCACGGCGACGGTCTTGCGGGGGCCCCACACGCGGTCGCCGAACCAGCCGCCCGGCATCGTGAGCAGGTACACCAGCGAGAGGTACACCGAGTAGATCGCGGTGGCGGTGCCGGCGCTCAGACCCAGTCCGCCCGGCGCGACGAGGTACAGCGGGAGCAGAGCCCTCATGCCGTAGTAGGAGAAGCGCTCCCACATCTCGGTCATGAAGAGTGTGGCCAGTCCGCGGGGGTGGCCGAAGAAGGTCTTCTCGGACCCGGGGGTGCCCGGAGAGACCGAGTCCTTCGTCAGGCTGGACGCCATTGGTCGTTCCTTGCTGTCGGGACGCGTCGCGGATGCGCGGACGCGCCCGGTGGGGGGCAGGCCGGCACCGGCGAGGCCGTACCGCCCACCCCACGCCCGGGGGAGGCCGTTCCGGATCGCGGAACGGCGGACGGCGACCACCGGGATCCACGCCTCCTCCGTGCGTCCGCGCACGGTGAGGCCCGGCCACAGGTCATTCCTTCCGGGGCCGGCGGAAAACCGGCCCGGACACGGAAGAGACCCTCGGCGTCGACTGCGCCAAAGGTCCCCGTGGTGCAACAGGCGTGGATTCACCATACGGCAGGACAGTGCCGGATATGGAAGGACTTGAGACACGGATCACAGGTCATGGAGGAACCGGATCGCCTATTCGAAGGTATTCCCGGGGTGTACCCCACGCAATCCAGGTCCGTACCAGGAATGCCGAGGGCGGGAACCCGGTGTGCCCGGAGGTGAGAACCAAGCCCGGTGATCACACCACTGGGCGCACCGCGACGGGACTACCATCACTGCCATGACCCGTGTACTGCTCGCCGAGGACGACGCGTCCATCTCGGAGCCGCTGGCCCGCGCCCTGCGCCGGGAGGGCTACGAAGTCGAGGTGCGTGAGGACGGACCCGGTGCGCTCGACGCCGGAATGCAGGGCGGCGTCGACCTGGTGGTGCTGGATCTCGGTCTGCCCGGCATGGACGGCCTGGAGGTCGCCCGCCGGCTCCGCTCCGAGGGGCACACGGTTCCGCTGCTGATCCTGACCGCCCGCGCGGACGAGGTGGACACGGTCGTGGGCCTGGACGCGGGCGCCGACGACTACGTCACCAAGCCGTTCCGCCTCGCCGAGCTGCTCGCGCGGGTCCGGGCCCTGCTGCGGCGCGGCTCCACCGAACCCCAGCAGCCGCCCGCCACCCACGGGGTGCGCATCGACGTCGAGTCGCACCGGGCGTGGATGGGCGACGAGGAGCTCCAGCTCACCGCCAAGGAGTTCGACCTGCTGCGGGTCCTGGTGCGGGACGCGGGCCGGGTCGTCACCCGCGACCAGCTGATGCGCGAGGTCTGGGACACCACCTGGTGGTCCTCCACCAAGACCCTCGACATGCACATCTCCTGGCTGCGCAAGAAGCTGGGCGACGACGCCGCCAACCCCCGCTACATCGCGACCGTGCGCGGTGTGGGCTTTCGCTTCGAGAAGAGCTGAACCCCGCCGGGGTTCAGCAGTGGGTAAGAGAACATGCGCCGTCGTCTGATCCAGTCCACGCTCGCCGTGGTGCTCGTCGTGATCGCCGTCTTCGGCGTCTCCCTGGTGATCGTCGAGACCCGCACGATCAGCGAGACCGCCCAGGAGCGGGTGGAGTCCGAGGCGGTACGGCTGGCCAGCATCGTGGACAGCCGGCTGCTGGTCGAGGACAAGGTCACCGCCGAGATCCTGAGCGACCAGATCACCGAGGACCGGTACGCCGTCGTCAAGATCCCCGGCAAGCCGCCCATCGAGGTCGGCGCCAAGCCGGACGGCGACGTCATCAGCGCTTCGGCCCCCGGTGAGGAGGGTGAGACGGTCACCGTCCAGGAGCCGCGCTCCTCGGTGACCCGGGAGGTCGGCCGTACGCTGCTGATCATCGGGCTGGTGGCGCTGCTGGCGGTGATCGCGGCGGTGTTGCTGGCGATCCGCCAGGCGAGCCGGCTCGCCTCCCCGCTGACCGACCTCGCGGAGACCGCCGAACGCCTCGGCTCCGGTGACCCGCGTCCCCGGCACCGCCGCTACGGCGTCCCCGAGCTGGACCGCGTCGCGGACGTACTGGACTCCTCCGCCGAACGCATCGCCCGCATGCTGACCGCCGAGCGCCGCCTGGCCGCCGACGCGTCCCACCAGCTGCGCACCCCGCTCACCGCTCTGTCCATGCGCCTGGAGGAGATCACCCTCACCGACGACCCGGAGACGGTGAAGGAAGAGGCGACGATCGCGCTGGCGCAGGTGGAGCGGCTGACCGACGTGGTGGAGCGGCTGCTGACCAACTCCCGGGACCCCCGTACCGGCTCCGCGGTCACCTTCGACCTCGACGAGGTGATCAAGCAGCAGCTCGCCGAGTGGCGCCCCGCCTACCGCAGCGCGGGCCGGGCGATCGTCTCCTCCGGCAAGCGGGAGCTGCGGGCGGTGGGCACACCGGGCGCGGTCGCCCAGGTGCTGGCCGCGCTGATCGAGAACTCGCTGATGCACGGCGGCGGCACGGTCGCCCTGCGCACCCGGGTCACCGGCAACCAGGTCGTCGTCGAGGTCACCGACGAGGGCCCCGGCGTCCCCGCCGACCTGGGCGCCCGGATCTTCGAACGGGCGATCAGCGGCCGCAACTCGACCGGCATCGGACTCGCCGTCGCCCGGGACCTGGCGGAGGCCGACGGCGGGCGCCTGGAGATGCTCCAGGCCGCCCCGGCGGTCTTCGGCCTGTTCCTCTCCCGCACGCCCCCGCAGAGGTCCGGGAACGAGGACAGCCGCCGGACGGTGCGCTGACCGGCTACGGCACCCGCTGCTTGGGCTTGCGGCCGTCGGCGACCGGGCCCGACCCCGCCACCGGCCCCCGGGCCGGCAGCGCGCGGAAGACCCATGTGCGGTAGGACCAGAAGCGGAACAGGGTCGCGACGCCGATGCCGAGGAACTTGAAGATGTTGCTCTGCAGTGGGCTGTCCCAGCCGAAGCCGTACGTCGCCGCGTACAGCACGCCGTTCTCGATCACCAGGCCGATGGCGCTGAACAGCAGGAACAGGGACAGCTCTCGGGTGCGCCCGGACTTGTCGCGGTCCCGGTAGGTGAAGTACCGGAAACCGACGTAGTTGAAGATGATCGCCACGATCGTGGCGATGACGCTCGCCCGCACCACCTGGAGGTCCGTCACCTGCCGGACCAGGTTGAACACGCCCAGGTTGACCAGTACTCCGGCTCCCCCCACCGCGCCGAACTTGGCCACTTCCCGGAAGAGCCGTCGAAGCCCCGAGGAACCTCGTTCCATCGTCTGCAGGCTCCCGTCAGTCGAATGCGTCAACCCCGCCATGCTAACCACCCACCCGCGCGATCTTCCTGCGGGACGCGTGCGCGGACCCGGGCCGCGACCGCGCACCTTCCCGGCGTGACGGGTGCGAAATCGGCCACCGTGGCGCGGGCCGATACCCTGGGTGCGTGACGTTCCCGGTAGTCGGCATGGTCGGCGGGGGCCAGCTCGCTCGTATGACACACGAGGCGGGCATCCCGCTCGGCATCAGGTTCAAGCTCCTCAGTGACACTCCGCAGGATTCCGCGGCGCAGGTCGTCGGCGATGTCGTCGTCGGCGACTACCGCGACCTGGAGACACTGCGCGAGTTCGCGCGCGGCTGTGACGTGATCACCTTCGATCACGAGCACGTGCCCACCGAGCACCTCAGGGCCCTGGAGGCGGACGGCATCCCCGTCCGTCCCGGCCCCGACGCGCTGGTGCACGCCCAGGACAAGGGGGTGATGCGCGCGAGGCTCGACGCGATCGGCGTGCCGTGCCCGCGGCACCGCATCGTCGACGGCCCCGGGGACGTGGCCGCGTTCGCGGCGGAGGGCGAGGGCTTCCCCGTCGTCCTCAAGACGGTCCGCGGCGGCTACGACGGCAAGGGTGTGTGGGTCGTCGACTCCGCCGAGGAGGCCGCCGAGCCGTTCAAGGCCGGTGTTCCGGTCCTCGCCGAGGAGAAGGTCGACTTCGTGCGCGAGCTGGCCGCGAACGTGGTCCGCTCCCCGCACGGCCAGGCCGTCGCCTACCCGGTCGTGGAGTCGCGGCAGGTGAACGGCGTCTGTGACACGGTGATCGCGCCCGCGCCCGGCCTCGACGAGGACCTCGCGCTGCGGGCCGAGAAGATGGCCCTGACCATCGCGGGGGAACTCGGCGTCGTCGGCCACCTCGCGGTCGAGCTGTTCCAGACCCGCGACGGCCGCGTCCTCGTCAACGAACTCGCGATGCGCCCGCACAACTCCGGTCACTGGTCCATGGACGGCGCGATCACCTCGCAGTTCGCCAACCACGTCCGCGCCGTCCTCGACCTCCCGCTCGGCGACCCGCGCCCGCGCGCGAAGTGGACGGTCATGGTGAACGTCCTCGGCGGCGACTACCCGGACATGTACTCCGCGTACCTGCACTGCATGGCCCGCGACCCCCAGCTGAAGATCCACATGTACGGCAAGGACGTGAAGCCGGGCCGCAAGGTCGGCCACGTCAACACCTACGGCGACGACCTGGACGACGTGCTGGAGCGCGCAGGCCACGCAGCCGGCTACCTGAGAGGGACCATCACCGAATGAGCCCCGTTGTAGGCATCGTCATGGGGTCGGACTCCGACTGGCCCGTCATGGAAGCGGCGGCCCAGGCCCTCGACGAGTTCGAGATCGCCTACGAGGTCGACGTGGTCTCCGCGCACCGCATGCCCCGCGAGATGATCGCGTACGGCGAGCAGGCCGCGGACCGGGGACTGAAGGTGATCATCGCGGGTGCGGGCGGCGCCGCCCATCTGCCCGGCATGCTCGCCTCGGTCACCCCGCTGCCCGTCATCGGCGTGCCCGTGCCGCTGAAGTACCTCGACGGCATGGACTCCCTGCTGTCCATCGTGCAGATGCCGGCCGGTGTCCCGGTCGCCACCGTCTCCGTGGCCGGGGCGCGCAACGCGGGTCTCCTCGCGGCCCGTATCCTCGCCGCCCACGACGGGGAACTGCTCAACCGGATGCGGGAGTTCCAACAGGAGCTGAACGACCAGGCCACCGAGAAGGGCAAGCGGCTGCGCGCCAAGGCCGAGGGCTCCGCCAACGGCTTCGGCTTCGGCACGTGAGCGGGGTGGGTCCGGCCGTGAAGTACCTCGACGAAGCCCGCGCCCTGCTGGCCGAGTTCCCCGTCGTCGACGGGCACAACGACCTGCCGTGGGCGCTGCGCGAACAGGTCCGCTACGACCTCGGCGCCCGCGACATCGCCGCCGACCGGTCCGAGCACCTGCACACCGACATCCCCCGGCTGCGCGCGGGCGGGGTGGGGGCGCAGTTCTGGTCGGTGTACGTCCGCGCGGATCTGCCCGACCCGGTGCCGGCCACGCTGGAACAGATCGACTGCGTACGGCAGTTGCTGGCCCGGTATCCGCAGGACCTGGCGCCCGCGCTGACCGCCGCCGACATGGAGACCGCGCGCGGTCAGGGCCGTATCGCCTCCCTCATGGGCGCGGAGGGCGGCCACTCGATCGCCAACTCCCTGGGAACGCTACGGGGGTTGTACGCCCTCGGGGTCCGCTATCTGACCCTCACCCACAACTTCAACGTGGCGTGGGCGGATTCGGCGACGGACGAGCCGGGAGTGGGCGGCCTTTCGGCCTTCGGCCGCGAGGTGGTGCGGGAGATGAACCGGCTCGGCATGCTGGTCGACCTCTCCCATGTCGCCGCGACGACCATGCGCGACGCCCTCGACACCACGTCCGCGCCGGTGATCTTCTCCCACTCCTCCGCCCGCGCGGTCTGCGACCATCCGCGCAACATCCCGGACGACGTCCTGGAGCGGCTGCCCGCCAACGGCGGCGTGGCGATGGTGACGTTCGTCCCGAAGTTCGTGCTCCAGGCGGCCGTCGACTGGACGGCGGCGGCCGACGAGAACATGCGCGCACACGGCTTCCACCACCTCGACGCCACAGCCGAGGCGATGAAGGTCCACCGCGCCTTCGAGGAAACCCGTCCGCGCCCGGTCGCGACGGTGTCCACGGTGGCGGACCACCTGGACCACATGCGCGAGGTCGCCGGCATCGACCACCTCGGCATCGGTGGTGACTACGACGGCACGGCCTTCACCCCCGACGGCCTCGGCGACGTGTCCGCCTACCCGAACCTGATCGCCGAGCTCCTCGACCGCGGCTGGTCGAAGACCGACCTGGCCAAGGTGACCTGGCAGAACGCGGTACGGGTACTGGGCGCCGCGGAGGACGTGTCCCGGGACCTCCGCACGACCCGCGCACCGTCCAACGCCACCCTGGACTCCCTGGACGCCTGACAGCGGGGTCCGGGGCGGAGCCCTCCGGGGCGGGACGGGGAGGGGCGGAGGGGGCGCGGCACAGCAGCGTATGCCCCGGCGGGGCATGCCCCGAACGCCGTATGCCCCGGCGGGCATACCCCGAACGCCGCGTCCACCAGGAAGCACGCGCCCGCTCCGTGCGACCGTGACCGTACTGCCCAGGTCACGACGTACGGAGCCCGTGATGGCCGATCTCCAGGACGACCTGCACCCCGCCGCCGAGGCCGGCCGGGTCGACGAGCCGTACCCGCAGGAGGCGGTGGTCGTCGGGCCGGAGGCCTACGAGCCCGTCTCCGACCCGGACGACGCCCCGCTGACCCGCGCCCGTGCCGTCCTCGCCGCCCACCCCGTCGCCGACGGCTACAGCGGGCTCCCCGGCGAGCTGCGCCGGCGGCCCTGGTACGACCTCGACGTCGGGGAGAGCGCCCTCGACGCGGACGTACCCCGGTTGCGCAAGGGCCAGGTCGGCGCCGTGTTCTGGTCACTGCACCTGACCGAGGGGCAGGGCGGCGACCGTGCCGTCGGCGCGACCCTGGAGCAGCTGGACCTGGCGAAGGCGGTGGTCGCCGCCCACGAGCAGGGACTGCGGCCCGCCCGCACCGCCGGACAGATCGCCGACGCCCGCAACTGCGGCCGGGTGGCGGTCCTGTTCGGGCCCGCCGACGCCGCCGCGCTCGGTGACTCCCTGGGCGTCCTGCGGTCGCTGCACACCCTCGGGCTGCGCGTCCTCACCCTGACCGGCACCTCCTGGGCGGGCGCCCCGGGGCTCACCCGCTTCGGTGAGGAGGTCGTCCGGGAGATGAACCGGGTCGGCATGGTGGCCGACCTCTCGTACGCCTCCACCCCGACGATCCGCCGGGTCCTCGCCCTCTCCAAGGCACCCGTGCTGTTCACCCGCTCCGCCGCCCGCACCCTGCGGCCCCACCCGGCCAACCTTCCCGACGACCTGCTCACCGGGGTGGGGGAGGCCAAGGGCCTGTGCCTGGTGCCGCTGACCGCCGAACAGGCCGGCCCGAGCGTCCGTGACGTCGCCGACCACCTCGACCACATCCGCACCCTCGCCGGACCGGAGTGCGTGGGCCTGTCCGGCACCTACGACACCGGCAGCGCCCACCCGCAGGAACTCCACGACACCTCGTGCTACCCCGCGCTGATCGCCGAACTCCTCAGGCGCGGCTGGGATGAGTCCGACGTGGCCCTGCTGACCTGGGGCAACGTCCAACGGGTGCTGCGCGGCGCCGATTTCACGGCCCACGCCGCCCAGCAGCGCCGCCCCCCGTCCACCGCGTCGATCGCCGACCTGGACGGCTGAGTCCCCGCCCCTACGGCTGCTCGATGCGGCAGAGGCAGAACGGATGCCCCGCAGGGTCGGCGTACACCCGGAAGTCCTTGCTCTCGTAGTCCTCCCGGTCCAGCACCCGCGCCCCCAGCGCCAGTACCTTCTCCTCGGCCACGTCGAGCTCCTCCCAGGTGCCCCCGGCGTCGAAGTCGAGGTGGAACTGCTGGGAGCCGTGGTCGGCGCGCGGCCGGCCGGGCGGGGCGTACCCCGGCGCGCGCTGGAAGGCCAGCCGTGGGCCTGCGGGGATCTGGAGCACCACCCAGTCCGGGTCCTCCTCCACGGGGGTGCCGCCGCCGACGGCCGCGTAGAAGACGGCCAGCTCCCGGGGGTCGGGGCAGTCGAGGACGACAGAGCGCAGGCGGGCCACGGCGGCCATGCGTTCCTCCAGGTGTCAGCAGGCGCAGAGGCAGAACGGGTGCCCGGCCGGGTCCGCGTAAACCCGGAAGGTCCGCGAGCGGTCCTCCGTGTCCAGCGGCTTCGCGCCGAGTGCCAGTACCTCCTTCTCGGCCGCGTCCAGGTCCTCGACGGTCAGGTCCAGATGGAACTGCTGCGAGCGGTCCTCCGCCGGCCACTGCGGCGGCACGTGCCCCGGGGCCGCCTGGAAGGCGAGGACCGGGCCGCCGGGCACCGCGAGGTCCACCCAGTCGTCCTCACCCTCCACCGTGCCGCCCACGATCCCGGCGTAGAACCCCGCCAGCGCCCGCGGATCGGGACAGTCCAGAACAACGGCGCCCACCTTGGCAACGGACATGACGTCCTCCTCGACGTAGTGATGGTTACCCGTAAGAACCGGTAACCGGTAACCGTTACTGCATGCTGCACCATAGGGGGTAACGCCGCAAGCGGATAAGAGAGATCCGGGAGGTACGGTCCAGGCATGAGTGAGAGATCGGCCCCGCCCGGCGGGCCGGCCCTGATCCAGGCGCTGGTCAACACGCTGGACGTCGAGACGGGCGGCGACGCGCTGGACACCGCGGAGGGCCGTGCGCCCTTCGGGCTCACCGAGGACACCGCCGGCTCCGCCCGCGAGCTGCGGGAGTCCCTGCGCGCGGCCCTCCTCGCCCACGCCGGCCACCCCCCGCACCGCGAGGTCACCCCCCTGGGCGACCTGCTCGCGCGGGCGCCCCTGGTGGTCACGGTCGACACCACCGACGGCTCGGCCGCCCTCGCACCGGTCGACGACGGCCGGCTGCTCTCCCGGATCGCCGCCGCCGTCGCCGAAGCGGTCACCGCGGGCACCTGGAACCGGCTGAAGGCCTGCGAGGCCGTCACCTGCCACTGGGCGTACTACGACCGCAGCCCCGCCGGGCGCGGCCGCTGGTGCTCCATGCAGGTGTGCGGGGCGCGCGCCAAGATGCGCCGGTACCGGGCGAAGGGGGCGTAGCCGCACCGCGCCCGCACCCGGTGGGGCAGAATGCAGCAAGACGCCGGTTCGGCCGACTGAGCCTCGGCCGAACCGGCGTCACCCGTTCTTCTAGGCGGCGGGGCGCCCCATCGCGCGAAAACGCCACCCGGCCCGCCGCCACTCCTCCGCGTCGAGCGCGTTGCGTCCGTCCAGGATCAGCCGCTCGGCGGCGACCTCACCCAGCTCCGCCGGGTCCAGCTCCCGGAACTCCCGCCACTCCGTCAGATGCAGGACGACGTCCGCGCTCCGCACCGCCTCCAGCGCCGAGTCGGCGTACCCAAGGGTCGGGAAGAGCCTGCGGGCGTTGTCCATGCCCTTCGGGTCGTACACCGTGACCTGGCCGCCCTGCAGGTGGATCTGCCCGGCCACGTTCAGCGCCGGCGAATCCCGGACGTCGTCCGAGTCCGGCTTGAAGGTGGCACCGAGCACCGCCACCCGCTTGCCCAGGAAGGGACCGCCGCCCAGCGCCTGTCGTGTCAGCTCCACCATCCGGCCGCGCTGGCGCATGTTGATCGAGTCGATCTCCCGCAGGAACGTCAGCGCCTGGTCCGCGCCCAGCTCACCGGCGCGCGCCATGAACGCCCGGATGTCCTTGGGGAGACAGCCGCCGCCGAACCCGATCCCCGCCCGCAGGAACTTCGCGCCGATCCGGTCGTCGTAGCCGATGGCCTCCGCCAGCCGGGCCACATCGCCGCCCGTGGCCTCGCACAGTTCCGCCATCGCGTTGATGAAGGAGATCTTGGTGGCCAGGAAGGAGTTCGCGGAGGTCTTCACCAGCTCCGCCGTCGGGAAGTCCGTCACCACGAACGGCGAGCCCTCCTCGACCGGAGTGGCGTACACCTCCCGCAGCAGCTTCTCCGCCCGCTCACCGCGCACACCCACCACGATCCGGTCCGGGTGCAGCGTGTCCTGGACGGCGAAGCCCTCGCGCAGGAACTCCGGGTTCCAGGCCAGCTCCACGTCCTCACCGGCCGGGGCGTGCTCCGCCAGGTAGGCGGCCAGCCGGTCGGCCGAACCGACGGGCACCGTCGACTTGCCGACGACGAGGGCAGGACCCTTGAGGTGCGGCGCGAGCGAGGCGATCGCGGAATCGACGTACGACATGTCGCAGGCGTACTCGCCGTGCCGCTGAGGGGTGGTCACACAGACGAAGTGCACATCGCCGAACTCGCCCACCTCGGCCCAGTCCATGGTGAACCGCAGCCGCCCGCTCGACCCCTCGATCCCGGCGACATGCCGGCGCAGCAGTTCCTCCAGCCCCGGTTCGTACATCGGGGCCTCGCCGCGCCGGAGCTTGTCGATCTTCTCCGGTACGACATCGAGGCCCAGCACCTCGAACCCCAGATCCGCCATGGCCGCCGCGTGGGTCGCGCCGAGATAACCGGTGCCGATCACGGTGATCTTGAGGGCCATGGGTGCTCCAGAGGTATACGGCATGCAGTGCGCGCCCGAGCATAGCCGGGGGACCGGGACGGGCTCCGGTCGGCTGTCGTCAAGCTCACCTATCCACGACCGTGGAGGAAGGCCTAAAATCGGAGTTACTTAACGGTAGTTAGCGTGATCAGCATCGCAGCGTTTTGGAGCGTGAGAGACCTTGGCCGGATCGGCTGACTTCGACCTGTACCGCCTGTCCGAGGAGCACGACATGCTCCGGGACGCCGTCCGCGCGCTGGCCGAGGCGAAGATCGCGCCGTACGCCGCAGCGGTGGACGAGGACGCCCGCTTCCCCCGCGAGGCGCTGGACGCCCTTGTCGCGAACGACCTGCACGCCGTGCACGTCCCGGAGGAGTTCGGCGGTGCCGGCGCCGACGCGCTCGCGACGGTCATCGTGATCGAGGAGGTGGCCCGCGTCTGCGCGTCCTCCTCCCTCATCCCCGCCGTGAACAAGCTGGGCTCGCTGCCGGTCATCCTCTCCGGCTCCGAGGCGCTGAAGAAGAAGTACATGACCCCGCTCGCCAAGGGTGACGTGCTGTTCTCGTACTGCCTCTCCGAGCCGGACGCCGGCTCCGACGCCGCCGGCATGAAGACCAGGGCGGTCCGCGAGGGCGACACCTACGTCCTCAACGGAGTGAAGCGCTGGATCACCAACGCCGGCGAGTCCGAGTACTACACGGTGATGGCCGTCACCGACCCGGCCAAGCGCTCCAAGGGCATCTCCGCCTTCGTCGTCGAGAAGTCCGACGAGGGCGTCTCCTTCGGCGCCCCGGAGAAGAAGCTCGGCATCAAGGGCTCGCCCACGCGCGAGGTGTACCTGGACAACGTCCGCATCCCCGCCGACCGCATGATCGGCGAGGAGGGCACCGGCTTCGCCACCGCGATGAAGACGCTGGACCACACCCGCATCACCATCGCCGCCCAGGCCCTCGGCATCGCCCAGGGCGCCCTCGACTACGCCAAGGGCTACGTCAAGGAGCGCAAGCAGTTCGGCAAGCCGATCGCCGACTTCCAGGGCGTCCAGTTCATGCTCGCCGACATGGCCATGAAGATCGAGGCCGCCCGCCAGCTCACCTACGCCGCCGCGGCCAAGTCCGAGCGCGTCGCCGCCGGAGGTGGAGAAGGGGACCTCACCTTCCAGGGCGCCGCCGCCAAGTGCTTCGCCTCCGACGTCGCCATGGAGGTCACCACGGACGCCGTGCAGCTCCTCGGCGGCTACGGCTACACCCGCGACTACCCGGTCGAGCGGATGATGCGCGATGCGAAGATCACGCAGATCTACGAGGGCACGAATCAGGTCCAGCGGATCGTGATGGCCCGCAACCTGCCGTAGCCCTTCCTCCCGGGCCGGGGCGACCGGCCCGGGAGAAGCTCACAGGAAGCGCCGGACCGGGGCGACGGCCGCCTCGGCGAAGCGCTCGGACAGGGGACGGCGCTGCCAGCGGGCCGGGTCGACGGGCTCGCTCAGCGCGCGGTCGGCATTGAAATCGGCATCGAGCGTCGCGGTGAATTCCTCGTCGAGGACGGCCAGCATGACCTCCTCGTCGTGCTCCATGGAGCGGCGGTTGAAGTTGCTGGAGCCGATGAGGGAGCAGACGCCGTCCACCGTGATGATCTTCGTGTGGAGCATGGTCGGCTGGTACTCCCGCAGCTCCACGCCCGCGTCCACCAGGGTCTGGTAATGCTGCCGCCCGGCCAGCAGGCAGGCACGCTGGTCGGTGTGCGGACCCGGCAGCAGGATCTCCACCCGTACCCCCCGGCGGGCGGCGGCGGCCAGGAGGCCGACGAAGTAGGTGTCGGGAGCGAAGTACGCGGTGGACAGCCGGAAGCGCTCCTGCGCCGAGGTGATCACGACGCGCAGCAGTGTCTGCATGTCCTGCCAGCCGAAGCTCGCCGAGCCCCGCACCACCTGAACCGTGGCGTTCCCGGGCTGTTCCTGGGCGGTGAAGCGGTCGTGGTCGTCGTACAGGTCGTCGTGGCACTCGGCCCAGTTCTGGGCGAAGGCCGCGGCTATGCCGTCCACGGCGGGCCCCCTGACCCGTACGTGGGTGTCCCGCCACTCGCCCGGGTCGCGGGCGTCGCCGCACCACTCCTCGGCGATGCCGACGCCCCCGGTGAAGGCGGTGCGCTCGTCGGTGACCAGGACCTTGCGGTGGCAGCGGTGGTTCTGCCGCAAGGGCGACAGCCGCGTGGGCTTGCGGAACCAGGCCACCTGGACGCCGGCCTCCGCCATGGAGTCCAGTAGCTCCGGCTCGATCTCCTTGGCGCCGAAACCGTCCAGCAGCAGTCGTACGCGGACGCCCGCGCGGGCCCGGTCGGACAGCGCGGCGGCGAACTCCCGCGCGATGTCGCCCCGCCAGTACACGAAGGTCATCATGTCGACGGTGTGTTCCGCGGCGCGGACGGCCGCCAGCATCTCGGGGAAGATCCGGTCGCCGTTGCGCAGCGGCACGAGCTCGTTGCCCTCGGTCGCGGCGATGCCGATGAGCCGCTCCAGCCGTCTGCGCAGCCGCTTTCTCTCCGCCTGTGGTGTCACGCGCGCTCTCCCTGTGCTGCTCGTCGAGCCCTCATGACGTCGTCGGTCGACCTGGGCCCCCTCTCTTCTTGCCGTTGCCGGCGCTTTCAAGCAGGCATCTCCCTCAGGGGGCCCGGCAGACGGAGGACGGGCGGGGTGGGCCTCGCCCTGTGGTGGTCATGCGGCGAGGGGCGTAGGACGGAAGGGCGGGGGCCGAGCGCCGGTCCTCGTCGTCCCCCCGGGAGGAACCATGACCCAGCAGCAGCCCACCGCCGCGGAACCGATGAGCCAGGAGACGCAGGACTGCGTCCAGGCCTGCATGTCCTGCCACGGTGCGTGCGAGGAGACCATGAGCTCCTGTCTGCAGATGGGCGGCCAGGCCCAGATGCCGATCATGCGGGCGCTCATGGACTGCTCGGAGATGACCCGCATGTGCGCGGACATGATGATGCGCCGCTCGCCGCTGGCGAACGAGATGTGCATGATGTGCGCGCAGGCGTGCGACATGTGCGCCGAGGCGTGTATGTCCATGCCGGACGACGACCGGATGACGCGTTGCGCGGAGTCCTGTCGCCGCTGTTCCGAGATGTGCCGTGCCATGGCGGGCAGCATGACGTGACACCGCCGGACGTGGGGGGGGGGGGGGGGGGGGGGGGGGGGGGGGGGGGGGGGGAGGGGGGTGGGGGGGGGGGGGGGGGGGGTGGTCGTTTCCTTTTTTGTTTTTTTGT
>NZ_JBVIIM010000001.1:541022-578870 GCF_055569765.1 Streptomyces sp. NPDC031365
CGGCGAGGGTGAGTGGAGAGAAAGACCAACCACACGTAGCGCGTCGTCCCCCCCCCCCCCCCCCCCCCCCCCCCCCCCCCCCCCCCCCCGGGACTCAGTCGCCCTTGACGGTGACCTTCTCGTCGTTGTTCAGCTGGTTCACCAGCTGCTTCACCTTCGCCTTGTCCCACAGCAGGTTGCCGCCGCTGCTGCCCGCGAGCGGCATGTTCATGCTGGTGCCCTCGCCTCCGGTGACGCCCTTCATCGACCAGAACATGTCGGCCAGGTCGAACAGGCCCATGTCCTCGTCGACGATCAGGGAGTCCAGGCCGGCGCCCATGGTCGGGTACAGCTTGAAGGGGTTGAGGACCGTGCCCGGCGTGGCCACCTGGCCGGCGAGGGCCGAGAGGAACTTCTGCTGGTTCTTCGTACGGTCCAGGTCGGAGCCGGGCAGCGCGTACCGGGTGCGCACGAAGGCGAGGGCCTCCTCGCCGTTCAGGGTCTGCTTGCCCTTCTTGAAGTCGGCGCCGGACTTGGTGTCCTTGATGTCCCGCGGGATGTCCATCTCCACCCCGCCGACCGCGTCCACGATGTTCGCGAAGCCGGCGAAGCCGATCTCCACGTAGTGGTCGATGTGCAGTCCGGTGTTGAACTCGACCGTGCGGACCAGCAGTTCGGGCCCGTCCTCGGAGTAGGCGGCGTTGAGCTTCACCTGGCGGCCGGTTCCGGGATAGGTCTTGCCCGACTCGGAGCCCTTGAAGGACGGGATCTCGACGTTCGAGTCACGGGGCAGTGAGATGAGGGTCGGGCCGTTGCCACCGGTGTGCAGGATCATCACCGAGTCGGTGCGCTTGCCGTCGGCGGACCCGGTGTGCAGCTTCTTCTTGTCCTCGGCGGTCATGCCTTCGCGGCTGTCGGAGCCGACGATGAGGTAGTTGGTGCCCTCGCCCTTCTCGGGCCGGTCGATGACCTTGGAGAGGTCTACGTCGCGGTTGAGCTTGGAATCCGCCCAGAAGTACGTGCCGACGGTCGTCACAACCAGCACGGTCACGACCGTGATCGCCGTCCATTTGGCGCGGCGCCGCCAGTCCGGTGCGGGACGCTGCGGACCGTAGCCGTCACCGCCGGGGCCGCCACCGCCGGGCGAGCCGTAGACCTGGCCGGTGTTGTAGCCGCTGTCGTACTCGCCGGGGCCGTGGCCGCCGCCGTCCACGTACGACGGCTGCTGCGGGACGCCCCCGTACGCACCCTGCCCGGGAGGGGCCGCCGCACCGCGGCGGACCTGCCGCATGACACGGGCGCTCTCGGGCTGTGCGCTCGCGCTCCCGCGTCCGTAGCGGCTGCCGCGGTTGTCGTCGGACCGTGCCTCGGGCCAATCAGTCATGGGAGACAGTGTGCAGGTCCGAGCGGTGCGCCATACAAGGGTCGTCGGAAAATCAGAGCAGCGCTGTTGCGAAGCTGACACAAAACAGGGCGGTCCCGACCTCGGCATAAGGTGGAGTCCATGACAGACCAGGCCCCAGCCGCAGCAGCGGAGAGTCCGGACATCCCGGGCAAGTCCATCGCGGCGTCCCGTACGACCCTCAGCCACATCATGACCCACAGCGACACCAACCTTCTGGGCACGGTGCACGGTGGGGTGATCATGAAGTTGGTGGACGACGCCGCGGGCGCCGTCGCCGGACGGCACTCCGGAGGGCCGGCCGTCACCGCTTCCATGGACGAGATGGCCTTTCTCGAGCCCGTCCGTGTGGGTGACCTGGTTCATGTCAAAGCTCAGGTCAACTGGACCGGCCGGACCTCGATGGAGGTCGGCGTGCGGGTGTTGGCGGAGCGCTGGAACGAGTCCACGCCGGCCACTCAGGTCGGCTCGGCGTACCTGGTGTTCGCGGCCGTCGACGCCGACGGCAAGCCGCGCCGGGTGCCGCCGGTGATATCGGAGACCGAGCAGGACAAGCGCCGCTACCAGGAGGCCCAGATCCGCCGCACCCACCGGCTGGCCCGCCGCCGGGCGATCATGGAACTGCGGGAGAAGCGGGCCGCCGAGGGGTTCGACGACTAAGACGACTAAAGGGCCTGTCAGGAGCAGCTCACCTCGTCGCCCCGCACCACCCCGAACTCCCCCCGGCCGGGGTCCTGAGCCCGTACCTTGCGGACCTTCTCGAAGTCGGCGCCCGCGATCACCTTCAGTGTGGCGCCCTGGCCCTTCACGGCGCGCAGTTCGCTGCCGGGGAGGGCCGCCGCGAGGGACGTGGCGGAGCGGTCCCAGCGGGGGTCGTAGGCGACGACCGTGCGCCGGGCGTTCTGCTCGGGGGCGTTGGCCGGGGTGCGGGTGGTACGGAAGCCGGTCGCCGCCAGTGCCGCGTCCACGCGCCGGCCGAGGCCCTCGGACCGGGTGCCGTTCTCGACCTGCACGCGGATCTGCCGGGGGTCCACCGGCACCCGCTGTGCCGCGTCGGGCGACCGGCTCCCGGAGAGCGGCTGGTCCCGGCGGAGCGCCTCGAAGATGTGCCCGGACTTCTCGGTGTCCCACTTCAGGGTCGAGCCGACACCCTTCACGGCGTGACCCATCTTCGCGATCGGCACCGTCGTGAACTCGGAGGAGGAGGGCGAGAAGTCGCGCATCGCGCGGCCGAGGTCCAGCAGTTCGCCGGTGCCGAAACCCTTGTCGGCGCGGACCGAGCCGAGCACCGCGCGGGTCACGTCGCGGAACTTCATCGGGTTCAGCAGGATCCCGGAGGAGGTGGCGCGGTCCACCAGCGCCGCCATGAAGTGCTGCTGGCGCTTCATCCGGCTGAGGTCGGAGGTGCCGTCGACATGCCGGGCGCGGACGTACTGCAGGGCCTCGCCGCCCCGGAGGGTGTGCCGGCCGGCCGGCAGGTCGAGGCCGGTGTGGCTGTCCTTCAGCCGGCGGTCGGTGCAGATCTCGACGCCGCCGACCACGTCGACGGTCTTCATGAAGCTGGCGAAGTCGACTTCGAGGTAGTGGTCGATCTTCACCCGGGTCATCCTCTCGACGGTGCGCACGGTCAGCCGCGGCCCGCCCTCGGCGTACGCCGCGTTCAGTTTGACCGGGTGCCCCCTGTGCTGTTTCCCGCTCACGCGGTCGGTGTGCGGAGGTGTCTCGGCGTAGGAGTCGCGGGGCAGGCTGACCACGCTGGCGCGGTCCCGGTTCTTCGAGATGTGCACGATCATGATCGTGTCGGTGCAGTGGCAGGGTGCCCCGCCGAGCCGGTACTTCTCCCTCTCCGCCTTGCCGATCTCCTCGCGGCCGTCCGTTCCGACGAGCAGGATGTTCATGCCGTGGCCGGCCTCGGGGCGGTTCTTCATGTCACGGAACGGATCGACCCGGGTGATGCCCTCGTCGAGGCCGCTGAGCACCGCGTGTCCGATTCCGGCGGAGGCGAGCACCACGACCGACAGTGTGGTGACCGTGCGCAGGGTCCAGTGCGGCTTCCGGCGCGGGGGCGGCGCGGACCGGGCACGCGGGGCGGGCTGGGGTGTGGTGCGGGGCCGGGAGGACCGCGACGGCGTGGGCAAGGGGGCACCTCCGGACGACGGCCGTGCGTGGGATCGTGAGCACCGTAGGCCGATACGATCTGCGGCCCGGTGCACAGCCCCCCGGCGCGCGCACCGGTGTCCCCCGTTCGCGGTAACGTGAGCCTCCTATGAACGCCAATCCCGACGTGCGGCTCCCCGCCGTTTCCGTGATCATGCCCGTCCTCAACGAGGAGCGGCATCTGCGTGGCTCGGTCCGCGCGATCCTCGCCCAGGAGTACGCCGGCGAGATGGAGGTCGTGATCGCCCTCGGTCCGTCCACGGACCGCACGGACGAGATCGCCGCCGAGCTCGTGGCCGAGGACTCGCGGGTGCACACCGTGCCCAACCCGACCGGCCGCACCCCGGCCGCCCTGAATGCGGCGATCAAGGCCTCGCGCCATCCGGTCGTGGTCCGCGTCGACGGGCACGGGATGCTCTCCCCGAACTACATCGCCACCGCTGTGCGGCTCCTGGAGGAGACCGGCGCGCAGAACGTCGGCGGCATCATGCACGCCGAGGGCGAGAACGACTGGGAGCACGCCGTCGCCGCCGCGATGACGTCGAAGATCGGTGTGGGCAACGCCGCCTTCCACACCGGCGGCGCGGCCGGTCCCGCCGAGACCGTCTTTCTCGGTGTCTTCCGGCGCGAGGCGCTGGAGCGGCAGGGCGGTTACAACGTGGAGTTCATCCGCGCCCAGGACTGGGAGCTGAACTTCCGTATCCGTGAGGCCGGCGGGCTGATCTGGTTCTCGCCGGAGCTGAAGGTGTCGTACCGGCCCCGCCCGAACGTGCGGGCGCTGGCCAAGCAGTACAAGGACTACGGCCGTTGGCGGCACGTGGTGGCCCGGTACCACTCCGGCTCCATCAACCTGCGCTACCTCGCCCCGCCGGCCGCGGTGTGCGCGATCGCGGCCGGGATCCTGGTGGGAGCGGTCCTCACGCCGTGGGGCTTCGTGGTGCCCGGTGGCTACCTCGCGGCGATCGTGGCGGGGTCCATACCGGCCGGCAAGGGGTTGCCGCTCACGGCTCGGCTGCGGATTCCGGTGGCGCTGGCCACCATGCACATGTCGTGGGGCTGGGGCTTTCTGACCAGTCCGCGCTCACTGGCGAGGAAGGTCATCGCCTCCCGGCGTCCCGCCGTCCACGCCGACGCGCCGGCCGCCTGACACGTCACTGGTGAACACGAGGGGCTCCTTCCCGGCCGGGAAGGAGCCCCTCGTGTTCACCAGGTGTAGGCGGGGTTGACGTGCATGCAGGCCTCGTCATCGGCCCCGTTGAGCGCCTCGGCCGACTCGGGGACGGTGTTGTCCTCCTCGGCCGCCCGGTACCGCGTGCCCTCGCGCCAGTCGGCGCCCACCACGACGGTGACACCGGACACGTCGGTGGACCGTTTCACCTGGCTCGCCGGGACGCCGAGGACGTCGGCGACGCGACGGGCGTCGCCCTCCAGGTCGGCGCTCGGGTAGTGCACCACCGTCCGCTTCTCGCTGAGGGCACCGGTCGTGTCGGCGGTCGCGGCCGTGAAGCCCCGCTCCCGCAGCGCCCCCGCGACGGTGCTGGTCCGTCCCGGTGCGGCCGCCAGGGTGTCGGTGAGGGTGCCATTGCGCACCTGCACGGCGATCTCGGCGTCCGCGGCGGCCGGGTCTGTCGGCCCCTTCGGCGCCTCCGGCTCGGCCTGCGCCGGCTTCGCGTCCTTGCCGTCGAGGGCGATGTCCTCGCGCACCAGACGGAACAGCTTCTCGGCGTCCTCGGTCGGCTCCACGCGGGCGCCCACGTACCGGTTGGGCATCGTGGTCATGGTGATGCGTTCCGGCTTCACCCGGCGCAGCTCGGTGCTCAGGTCGTACAGCTTCTTCACGGTGTCGAGCCCGGGGTCGACGGTGAGCGCCTCGGTGGCCTGCTCGGCCAGTCTGCGCAGCTTGCCGGGGCTGCTCAGGGTGGCGTTCTCCCGCAGTTGGCGGACCAGCGCGTTCATGTACATGTGCTGGGCCTCGGCACGGGCGAGGTCGCTGCCGTCCTCGAAGCCGTAGCGGGTGCGCAGCCACTGCAGCGCCTGCTCGCCCTTGACGGGGTGGGTGCCCTTCTCCAGTTTCAGCCCGGAGCCGTGCCCCTGGCTGTCGCGCGAGTGGATGTTGGCGTCGACGCACACCGGGACACCGCCGACCGCGTCGGCCATGGCCACCACGCCCGCGAAGTCGACCATGACGAAGTGGTCGACGTGGATGCCGGTGAGTTCCTGCCAGGTGGCCACGGTGCAGCCCGGACCACCGTGTCCGAGGCTCTGGTTGGTCATCGTGCGTCCGTTGCTCGCCGGGTACACCGTTCCGTCGTCCGGGTCGGTGCACTTGGGGATCTCGACCAGGGTGTCGCGCGGCATGCTGATCACGGACATGTTGGTCCGGTCGGCGGACAGGTGCACCAGCATCTGCACATCGGCGAGCGGGGTGGAGCCGAACGTCTCGCGGGCGCCGCCGAGTTGCTGGTTCTCCTCGGAGTCCCGCGCGTCGCTGCCGATGAGCAGGATGTTCAGCGGGGTCTGTCCGGCCGCGTTCGGCGTCGGCTCGGCGACCTTGTTGTCGCCCAGGTTCAGGGCTTCCTTCTTGATGTTGCCGTTCAGCTGCCGGTAGTAGAGGTAGCCCGCTCCGGCAGCGCCGACTATCAGCAGGGCGAGAACCGCGGCCGACCACTTGAGCAGCCGGCGTGCGCGTCGCGGGCGGGCGCCGCTGCCGCCGGCGGGCGGGCCCTCGTCCGGGCCCGGCTCGTGCTCCTCGTCACGGAGCGTCTCCCGCGTGGCGTTCTGCGTCACTGCCCCCGCCCTTCCCACCCCTGGACACTCCTCGCTTCGGCCGGCAGGCACCTCCTGCGTCCTGTTAGACGCACGACGGGCCCGTCAGTTGCCCCGGGATCCGCGGCGACTTCAACGAATTCCGGTGGCCGGGAGGCGTCCTCGTGGCCTCCGCGGTGGGTCACCAGCGGTAGGGCTTGTAGACGTCCATGCAGGCGCCCGTCTCGGAGCCGTTGAGGGCGTCGGCGTCCTTCGGCAGGTCCCCGGCCCCGGGCGGCGACTGCCGGGGGTAGGCCGTGCCCTCGCGCCAGTCCCCGCCGACGACGACCGTGACGCCCGAGACGTCGGCGGACCGCCCGACCGAACTCATCGGGATGCCCAGCACCTTGGCGACCCGCTGGGCGTCGCCCTGCATCTCGGCACTCGGGTAGCGCACGACGGTCCGCGCCTCCGCCAGGGCGGCGGTGGTGTCCGGCGCCGCCCGTGTGAAGCCCTTAGCGGCCAGTGACCCGGCGATCGCGCCCGCCCGGCCGCCGACCGGGCCGAGCGTCGTGGACCGGGTGGCGTTCTGCACCAGGATGCCGATCTCGCCGTCCGGTGCGGACGGGGCCTTCGAGGGTGCCTTGCTCTCCCCGGACGGCGTCCCGTCCTTGCCGTCCTTGCCGCCCTTGCCGTCGAAGGGGACGTCGTCACGGAGCAGGGCCCACATCCGCTCGGCGTCGGCATCGGCCGGGAGCAGATGGTTGCGGTTCTGCGGATCCTCGACCGTGGGCAGGGTCGTCATCGTGATGCGGTCCGGCGGCACCGTCTTCAGCTGCGTCCCCAGGTCGTACAGCTCCTTCACCGAGCCGATCTCCTCGGAGACCTTCAGCGACTTGGTCGCCGCCTCGGCCAGGTCCGTCAGACGGCCGGCGTCGGTGAAGACGTTCTGGTCCCGCAGCGTGCGGATCATCGAGTTCATGTACATGCGCTGCGCCCGGGTGCGCAGGATGTCGCTGCCCCAGGCGTGCCGGGTGCGCAGCCACTGCAACGCCCGCTCGCCCTCGACCTCCTGGGACCCGGCCCTCATCTTCAGGCCCGAGCCGCCCGGCACACCGGGCAGCGGACGGTCCCACACGTTCTGGTTGACGCAGACCTCGACACCGCCGACGGCGTCGGCCATGGTCACCACGCCGGCGAAGTCGATCGTCATCCAGTGGTCGATGTAGACGCCGGAGAGGTTCTGCCAGGTGGCCAGCGTGCAGCCGGCGCCGCCGCGGCCCAGGGAGGTGTTGATGATGTCGTTGGCCGCCGGATAGGTCTGCCCGGTCTTCGGATCGGTGCACCGGGGAATGTCGACCCGGGTGTCGCGCGGAATGCTCACCACGGCCGCGCTCTTACGGTCCGCGGCGAGGTGGATCAGCATCTGCACATCACCCAGTGGCGGGTTGCCGCGGGTGTCCCGGCCGCCGCCGAGTTCGACGTTCGCGGCGGAGGCCCGGCTGTCGGAGCCGATCAGCAGGATGTTGAGGGGCGTCTGCCCGGCCGCGTTCGGCTCGGCCCTGCGTGCCTTGGAGTCGCCGCTGCTGCGCTCACCCTTCTCCAGGTTGCCGTTCAGATGCTCGTAGTACAGATAACCGGCTCCGGCCGTCCCGAGTATCAGTACCGCCAGGGTCGTCGCCGACCAGCGCAGCGCACGCCGCCCCCGCCCGCCCGGTGGCCGGCCTCCGCGTCCTGGCGGGCCGTCGTCACCGTCCGTGGAGGGCCGTCCGCCGGGGCGGCCTCCCTCAGGGGGACCGGGCCGGCGCGGGGCGTTCCCCGGCCGTGTCCCCTCCCCGTGCACACTGCTCCGCGTCATCGTCCGGTCTCCCCACCCCTGCGCACGAGACGGACCCGCCCGCTTCCCGCAGGACGCGCGACGGGCCCGTCAGGTCACTACTTCGCGCACTCCACCTTGTCCGCCGTGGACTTCTCGATGTCGTCGGGTGCCTTGTCCGGCGGTGTGAGCGAGACCCCGGCGCCCTTGTAGTCCTTGCCGAGGGTCAGCGTCATCGCGGGCACCCCCTGGGAGTTGGTGACGCTCTCGCCGGGCTTCAGCGCCGATCCGGACAGCCCCATGACGTCGGCCAGCCGGCGTGCCTGGTCCGCCTGGTCGGGGGCGTACTCGAGGGTCGTTCTGCTCAGTTCCCCGGGCGCGTTGCCCGCGTTCTCCGACTTGGTGACGCCCTGCTGGACCTGGAGCCAGCTGAGGGTCTCCTGCGCGCTGCCCCCGGGGGCACCGCCGTTGAGGATCCGGACACGGACCTCGGAGGCCGGTGCCTTCGTCCCCTTCAGCCGGGCGGCGACCGCCGCCTTCTCCTGCTTCTTCTTCTGCTTGACCTCGGTGAACGACACGTCGTTGCGGATCAGGTCGAAGACCTCCGGGGCCTTCGCGTCGTTGAGCACGACGGTCGCCTTCACCTTCTCCGCGGGGTTGTCGAGCACCGGGACGGTGGTGAAGGTGAGGTTCTTGACGTCGAGCTTGCCCAGTTCCATGCCCAGGTCCTTGAGCTTGTTGATGCTGTCCAGCTGGGAGTCGACGGTGAGCGCCTCGGTACCCGCCTCGGCCAGCTTGATCATTTTCGACGGGCTGGTGAGCGTGTCGTTCGACTTCAGTTTGCGCATCAGCGCGCTCAGGAACTGCTGCTGCAGCCCGATCCGGCTCAGGTCACCGCCCAGACCGACCGAGTGCCGGGTGCGTACGAACGCCAGCGCCTGCTCGCCCTCGATGGTGTGGGTGCCCTTGGGCAGTTCCAGATGCGAGTCCGGGTCGTCTATGTCCTTGGCCAGACACACCTCGACACCGCCGACCGCGGACGTCAGCGTCTTGACGGCGTTGAAGTCGGCCACCATGAAGTTGTCCGGCTTGATCCCGGTCATCTCGGTCACGGTCCGCATGGTGCAGCTGGGCGTACGGCCGCTCTGGCCCAGGCTGGTGTTGAAGCGGACGCCCGCGGAACCCGGGATGACCTTCTCGGTGCCGTCCTCCTGCTCCGTCGGGCAGTCGGGGACGTCGACTATCAGGTCACGGGGGATGCTCAGCGCGGTCGCGTTGGAGCGGTCCTTGGCGACGTGCAGCAGGATCGTGGTGTCCGCGTGCCCCGCGCTGCCCTTGTCGCCGTAACCCTCGTTGCCCGAACCGGTGCGCTTGTCGGTGCCGATCAGCAGGATGTTGATCGCCTTGTCCTTGCTGAAGCCACCGGTGCTGGCGCCGTCGTCGGAGACGGAGGTGATGTTGTCGTTCAGGTGCTCCAGATACAGATAGCCGCCCACGCCGGTGGCGAGCACCACGAACGCCATGGTGCCGCCGGTCCACAGCAGAGCCTTCTTCACCTTCGACTTCTTCGCCGGCCGGCGACCGCGACGCCCGGGCGGCTCCTCCGGCGCGCCCCGGCGTCTGCGCTGCGGCGGCACCTCCCGGCCGGGTGTCTCCGGGCCCGGCTCCCCTTGGCCGGGGCGCTCGGGCGACCGGCCCGGTGACGCCGAACGGCCGCGCGGAGCTCCCGCGCCGGGACTGCCCGGGTCGGAGCCCGGGCTACGCGGGCCGGGGATCGGCGACTGCGGTGCGGAAGGGCTCAGTCGCAGTTCGTATTCGCCGGTATCCGGATTGAGTACCCACTGGTCTGCGGGATCGATGTTCTCTCCCCGCCCACGGCTGTGCGCGTCCACGGTCGCTCGAATCCTCCGTCGGGGCCACGCGGCGCCTTTCCCCTCCCAGGCGCTCGGGTCTCGGTCACACAGTGCGGGATCTCAGGACGGGCCTGAAGGAACGGGCGCACCGGAGCGCTCACACTAACGGTCCTGATCGGCCCAAGGCGACGCCGGTGACGAATTACACGTCCTCACAAGGGGGCAATTCACTCATTTTCCTGGACAAAGGTTCGCGGCCCCGGAGTTGGTTTGGGGCAGCCTTTACGCGCAGGTGTCCTCGGCGGCGGTGTTCCCCGGATACGTGGGGGCGGGAGATGCGGCCCCGGACGGCTCTCCGGACTCCGTATCCGTGGTCTTTTCGTCACGGTCCGTGCCGACCGCCACAGGCCCGTCCGTGCGCAGCCGCTCGAACAGTTTCTCCGCCGCGGGCTGCGCGAGCTGGTCGCGATTGACGTCGCCGGTGTAGGACTCCCGCGGCACGGTGAGGAATTGCACGTCTTCCGTGGGGATCTCGCGCAGCCCGCGTACGAGTTCGTACAAACCCCGCAAGCTGGCCAGCTCCGGGTCGGTCGTGAGCGACGAGGTGGCCGCGTCCAGAACGGGATACAGCTTCACCGGATTCAGCAGAACGTCATTGCCGCGCACCTTGTTGACGAGCGCGCCGAGGAACCGCTGCTGCCGCTCCATCCGGCTGGTGTCGCTGCCGTCACCGAGGGTCTTGCGGGCCCGGACATAACCGAGCGCCTGCTCCCCGGTCAGCGTCACCCGGCCCGCCGGAAGTCTCAGCCCCGCGTCCTTGTCGTCGATGGGCTCGCGCAGGCACACCTCGACGCCGTCCACCGCGTCCA
Organism: Streptomyces sp. NPDC031365; assembly: GCF_055569765.1. Classification (NCBI taxonomy): domain Bacteria; kingdom Bacillati; phylum Actinomycetota; class Actinomycetes; order Kitasatosporales; family Streptomycetaceae; genus Streptomyces; species Streptomyces sp. NPDC031365. The sequence continues at coordinate 551,844 of NZ_JBVIIM010000001.1, forward strand.
CCATGTCCTTGAACCCGTCGAAGTCCACGACCACGTGGTGGTCGACCCGGATGTCCGTGAGCTTCTCGACGGTGCGGATCGTGCAGGCGGAACCGCCCACCTCGAAGGCGGAGTTGAACAACGCGAACATCGGTTCGGACCGTGACCCGTCGGGGCGGAGGCAGCCCGGTACGGCCACCATCAGGTCCCGGGGTATCGACACGGCGGTGGCGCTGCGCCGCCCCGCCGAGAGATGCAGCAGGATCGCGGTGTCCGAACGCTCGGTTCCAGGGTCCCGTCCGTATCGGCCGTTCTCCGTCCCGGCGCGCGAGTCGGAGCCGATCAGCAGGATGTTCCGGGCGTCCTTGACGAGCGCGGTGGGCCGGTCCTCGTCGAACCGCGCGAGTTCGGCGGCCGCCGCCTCGTCCGGGGTGATGTTCCCCTCCAACTTCATGTACACCGCCCACCCGGCACCCGCGGCGGCGACGAGTACGACGGCGACCGTGAGCCCCGTGCCGCGTGCCCAGCGCCGCCGGCGGCGACGGACCCGGCCCCGTCCGGTGGGCGAGGAACCCGTACCCCGGCCCGGGGCGGGTTCGGCCCTCGACTGTCCGGAGGGCGTGCCTGCGGTGTCGCTCATGGCCGGGTCCACCCCTCACTGCGCACGGGACCAGGACGGCGTACGGGTGTGGTGCGTGCCGTTGTCTACGACGATGGCCCGGGGTGCGGGGCGCGGCAGGTGTTGGTGCGCCGAACGGGGGACGGCCAAGGATCGCCGGAAGGCGGTGCTACCGGGCGATGACCGTTACTCGCTCACTCTCCACCCGCTTGTCCAGGGCGTCCTCCCCGAGACGGTCCAGGTTCCGGCACAGGACCACGGAGCCGCCGGTCGCCAGCGGTCCGTACAGCCCCGTGCGCAGGCCCTCCCAGGTGTCGAACGGCAGCCCCGACAGGACGCGCGAGGCCGGTCCGGTCAGGCCGAGTTCCGGCGCCTCGGCCCGCGCCCGCTCGACCACCTCCGCCCCGGTGAACTCCCGGCCCGCCACGATCAGCGCCGGATCCTCCGGGTCGACGGGCGTGTACGGCACGAACCGGTCGGCCTGTCCCGGCACCTCCACGGCGTAATCGGCGAAGCCCTCCGGCGGCTGCGGGAAGCGTCCGCCGAGCGGCCTGAGCGCCAGCGCCATCCGGGAGCCCGGGCAGGCCCGCGCGGCCTCCAGCGACTCCGGCTCCGGACCGCTCACGGCCACGTCCGCCGCCGCCGGGTCGCCGGCCACGTCCGCGACCACGCCCACCGACGCGCACGCCAGCAGCCAGACGGCCGTCTGCCAGTGCGCGGGCAGCAGCAGGGCCACCCGGTCGCCGGGTTCGACCGACAGCTCGTCCTGGAGGAGGTTCGCCGTTTTGGCCACCCAATTGGCGAAGGTGGCCACGGACAATTCGACACGTTCGCCCGTGGCATCGTCGTAGAAGGTCACCAGGGGGCGTCCCGGGTCCGCGGCGAGCGCGGAACTCAGCAGGTCGGCAGGGGTGCGGTCGGTGGCGTTCACCCACGCAAGGGTACGCGGCCCCGTTCCCGCGCACTGCCCGCGCGGTACACCGGTTCGGGGGAACCGGCTCCGACAGTCCGTCAACTCCGCGATGGACAAGAATGTCTGATTATGTCCAAGCTCGGGAGCATGCGTGGAATCCTGGCTTCCTCAATCGGTGTCACCTGCGCCGCCGCCCTCGCCCTCCCGCTCGCTCCGCCCGCCGCCGCGGCGGACACGAGACCGGCGCCGACGGCAGAAGCGGCCACGCGCACAGCGGTGACTGCCCCGTCCGACGTCCCCGGCAGCACCCAGTCGCTGCCCCTGCGACCGCTCGCCCACGACCGTGTCTCCGGCGCCGCCGTCCTCGGCCTCGCCCCTCGGGCCGTACGGCACTTCTCCCTCCTCGGCGTCATCTGGGACGACCCCGCCGCCGAGCTCCACGGCCGCGTCCAGGTCCGCACCCGCGCGGCCACCACCGGTGGCTGGTCCGACTGGCGGGACGTCGAGACCCGCTACGCCGACCACGCGGCCGACCCGGGCTCCCCCGAAGCCGCCTCGGGGCGGGTGCGGGGGGCCACGGCGCCGCTGTGGGTGGGGGCGTCGGACGGTGTGGAGGTACGGGTGCGGCCGGAGCCCGGGGAGTCCGGGGGATCCGGGGAGCACGGGGAGCACGGTGGGCACGGGGAACCCGAGGGGGACTCGGGGAGCGGCTCCGGGGCTGCCGACTCCGGGGCTGCCGACTCCGGGGCCCGCGGATCCGGGGCGGGGACCGGTGAGCCGGCGCTGCCGGCAGGGATGCGGCTCGAGCTCGTCGACCCCGGGGACGCGGACGCCGCCGCGAACGGCCGTGCGGCCCCCGTGGGTGCCGACGCGACCGCCGCCTCCGCGGCCAATACCGGGCTGGCGTCGCTCGGCGCCACCGAGATCCCGGCGCTGAACGCCGAGCAGACCCGGCAGGAACTCCTCACCCCGCGCGGGTCCGAACCGAACGGACAGCAGCGCGCCAAGCCGTACATCGGGCCGCGTCCCGCCATCGTCACCCGGCGCGGCTGGGGAGCGAACGAGAGCCTGCGGGAGAAGAGGTTCACGTACACGAGCAAGGTCAAAGCCGCCTTCGTGCACCACACCGCCTCCGGCAACAACTACAAGTGCTCGCAGGCTCCTTCGCTCATCCGCGGTTTCTACCGCTACCACGTCAGGAGCCTGGGCTGGCGGGACATCGGCTACAACTTCCTCATCGACAAGTGCGGGAGGATCTACGAGGGCCGGGCCGGGGGAGTGGCGAAGCCGGTGAAGGGCGCCCACACCATGGGGTTCAACACCAACACCACGGGCATCGCGGTGATCGGTTCCTACGGGTCCAAGAAGCCGTCGAAGTCCGCCGTGAAGGCCATCTCCCGGCTCACCGCCTGGAAGCTCGGACTGCACGGCATGAATCCGCGCGCCAAGACATATCTGACGTCCGGCGGTGGCAATCTCTACCGAAAAGGCAAGAAGGTGCGACTGAACGTGATCTCCGGTCACCGGGACGGGTTCAACACCTCGTGCCCTGGGGGGAAGCTGTACAAGAAGCTCGGCACCACGCGCTCCACGGCGGCCCGTTACCAGGGTCGCTGAGGCGGGCCGGGCATCTCCTCCTGCCGGGGAACGGTCTGCATACACTGGCCGGCCGAAAGACAGTTCGGCCGGTCCCGGCAGGAAGCAGAGACGACAGGTGACAGAAGCGATCCTCCTGGTCGGCGGCAAGGGCACGCGGCTGCGCCCGCTCACGGTGCACACGCCCAAGCCCATGGTGCCGGCGGCCGGGGTGCCCTTCCTGACGCACCAGCTGGCGAGAGCGAGAGCGGCGGGCGTCGAGCACATCGTCCTGGCCACGTCCTATCTGGCCGAGGTCTTCGAGCCGTACTTCGGTGACGGGGCGGCGCTGGGGCTGCACATCGAGTACGTGACGGAGGAGGAGCCGCTCGGTACGGGCGGCGCCATCCGGAACGTCACCTCCCGGCTGCGCTCGGGACCGGACGAACCCGTACTGATCTTCAACGGTGACATCCTCACGGGGCTGGACATCCGGGCGCTGGTGCGGACGCACGAGACGACGGGCGCGGACGTCTCGCTGCACCTCACGAAGGTGACGGACCCCCGGGCGTACGGACTGGTCCCTACGGACGACACGGGGAGGGTGCTCGCCTTCCTGGAGAAGCCGCAGACACCGGAGGAGATCGTCACCGACCAGATCAACGCGGGGGCGTACGTCTTCCGGCGCTCGGTGATCGACACGATTCCGGCGGGGCGGGTGGTGTCGGTGGAGCGCGAGACGTTCCCGGGGCTGCTCGCGGCCGGGGCGCATCTGCAGGGGATGGTCGACTCGACGTACTGGCTGGACCTGGGGACGCCGGCGGCGTTCGTGCGCGGCTCGGCGGATCTGGTGCTCGGCCACGCGCCCTCGCCTGCGGTGCCCGGGCGCTGCGGCGACCGGCTGGTGCTGCCCACGGCGACCGTGGCGCCGGACGCGAAGCTCGCGGGCGGGACGGTGGTGGGCGAGGGCGCGTTCGTGGCGGAGGGCGCGCACGTCTTCGGCAGCACGATCCTGCCGGGGGCGGTCATCGAGCCGGGCGCGGTCGTCACCGACTCGCTGATCGGGACGCGGGCGAGGGTGGGCGAGCGGTCGGTCCTCACCGGCACGGTCATAGGCGACGGCGCGACCATCGGCGCGCACAACGAACTGCGGGAGGGCGTCAGGGTGTGGTGCGGCGCGACCATCCCGGCGGGCGCGGTCCGCTTCTCCTCGGACCAGTAGGAGACGCCTACGGCCCCCCACCCCGCCCGCCGTACCCGCTCCCGCCCGCCGTACCCGCTCCCGCCCGCCGCTCCCGCTCCCGCGGGCAGTCGTGCCGCACGCGACGGATCCCGTCCACCGCCGCCCACCCCGCCCACCCCGCCCGCTCCCGCTCCCGCTCCCGCGGGCAGTCGTGCCGCTGGGGCGGCACGGGTGGGCGCGACGGCACCCCGCAAGCGCCGGGTCGCGCAAACGTCCCCGTCCGGCAGCAACACCGGCGCCCTCGCGAGCGCCGGGCCGCACGACCCATGGGCCACACCAACGCCGGGGAGCCCACCAGGCGGGTGGGACAACCCACGCCCGGCCCGCCGCCTCACAACCGCCCGATATCCCCGTACGGCATCCGCGGAGCCCGCCGCTCCGGAACCCTCCCGCTCAGCAGAATCAACCGTGCTGCCCGGTGCCGCTGCCCCGCATACGGCTCCAGCAGCGACAGCATCACCGCGTCATCCGCATGCCGGTCTCCCGCGAGCGCCCACCCCACGATCCCCGGCAGATGCAGATCCCCCACGGTCACCGCATCCACCGCCCCATGACTGCGCTGCACCGTCTCCGCCGACGTCCACGGCCCGATCCCCGACACCAGCTCCAACCGTTCCTGCGCCGCCGCCGGATCCATCCCCACCGCCTCCTCCAGCCGCGCAGCGACCCGCACGGCCCGCAGCACCGCCGACGCCCGCTTGTTGTCGACCCCGGCACGGTGCCACTCCCAGGACGGGATCAGCGCCCAGGTGCGCGGCGGCGGCATCACCGACATCCGCTCCGGTGCGGGCCCGGGCGCCGGCTCGCCGTACGTGCGTACCAGCAGCCGCCACGCCCGGTACGCCTCACCGGTCGTGACCTTCTGCTCCAGGATCGACGGGATCAACGACTCCAGCACCAGCCCGGTCCGCGTCAGCCGCAACCCCGGCCGACGGTGCTTCACCAGCGCCAGCAGTTTGTGCCGGGGCACGAAGGCGGACGGGTCGTCGCCGGCCCCGAGCAGCTCCGGCAGGTGCTCCAGGAGCCACTCCGCGCCCGGCCCCCACGCCTCGCCCCGGACCTCACCGGACCGCCGCGTCACCCGGAGCGTCCCCGGGCCCGCCGGCGTCAGGCTGGCCCGCCACACGGAGCCGTCCGGAAGCGCCCGGAACGTCGGGTCCCCGGGTCCGCGCCGCAGCGGCCCGAGCACCAGGCCGAGGTCCAGCGGGCCGTCCGGCACCCAGGTCCGTACGCGTGCCGGAGCCGGTGCCCGGCGGGCGGCTCCCGAGGGCAGGGCGACATGGCCGCCGCGCACTGTCGTACGAGTCGGGCGGGGAGCGAAACGTCCTGCCACGAGCGGATCCCAGGGGTGGAGGTGAAACGGAGGGCCGTCGCTGAGGAGGCCCTCCAAGAGGGTAGGCGCCCGCGCGCGCTGCTCACCGCACCTCGATGAAGGTGCCCGCCTCCCGCTCGGGCCGCGCGCGTGGGTCCTCGGCCGGGTGGCCCACCGCGACCGCGCCCATCGGATCCCAGCCCGCGGGCAGGTCCAGGGCCTCGCGGACCACGTCGCGGCAGAACATCGTCGACGACACCCACGCCGAGCCCAGCCGCTCCCCGGCCAGCGCGACCAGGAAGTTCTGGACGCCGGCGCCCGTGGCGACCACGAACATCTCCCGCTCCGCCCCGTCCCGCCGCGCGTCCCCGTAGGTGTGCGAGCCCTCCATGACCAGACAGGGCACGACCAGGTAGGGAGCGCCCCGCAGGACGTCGCCGCGGCGGACGCGCTTGGCGATGGACTCCTCCGTCTTGCCGTCCCGGCGCAGGTCCGTGATCCACGCCTCCCGCATGGTGTCCAGGAGACGGGTGCGGGACTCCGGGGACTCCAGCAGGACGAAACGCCACGGCGTGGTGTGGTGCGGGGCCGGTGCCGTCACCGCGGCCGCCACCGCGCGGTGCACCGCGCCCGGGTCGACCGGTTCGTCCGTGAAGGCCCGCACCGTACGGCGCTGGGTCACTGCCTGGCGTACCGCCTCGGAGGTGCCCAGGCGGAACATGTCGTCGCGCGCGCCGCGCACCATCGCCCGCGCGCCCTCGCCGTCGTCGGCCCCCACCAGGTGTGGCAGACCACGGACGACGGCCACCGGAAGCCCGGAAGCCTTGCCCTTGACCAGGTCCCCCGCCGCGGCGAGCTCGTCCGCCGTGGCGACGACCGTGGCGCCGAGCGGATTGCCGTACGCGTCGGTGCCGCCGCGTAGATCGTCCAGGACCCGCACGCCCGCCGCGCCGATCGCCACGTCGGTCAGCCCCGCGCGCCACGGGCGGCCGAAGGTGTCGGTGACGACCACGCCGACCCCGACGCCGAGGATGTCGCGCAGGCCCTCGCGGATCGCCCGCGCGGAGGCGTCCGGATCCTCGGGCAGCAGCAGGACCGTGCCGGAGGGGGTGTTGGAGGCGTCGACGCCGGCCGCGGCCATGACCAGGCCCTGCCTGTTCTCCACGATGCGCAGGGGACCGCGCCGGGCCACCACGCGTACCGTCTCCGCGTCGATCGCGGCCTCCCGGTCGGCCGCCCCGACGATCCGGCCCTCCGCCTTGGAGACGATCTTCGAGGTGACGAGGAGGACGTCACCGTCGGACAGGCCCGGTTCGGCGGCAGCGATCAGCTTGGCCAGGTCGTCGCCCTGGCGGATCTCCGGCAGGCCCGGCACGGCCCAGACCCGGTATCCGCCCGGTGCCGGAGGCGTGCCCCTCATACCGTCCGCACCTCCTCGGCCAGCGTCAGCGCCTCCCGCGCCATCCGCGCGGCCGCGTCGGTGTCGGTCATCATCAGCGGTACGGCCCGGCAGCGGATCCCGGCCGCCTCGACGCGCTCCACACAGGCCGCGTCGACGGTGTCGACCAGCCAGCCGTCCAGCAGTCCCGAGCCGTAGTGCTCGGCCACCGCCGGAGCCGTGGACTCCACACCGACGGCCGCGAGGACCTTGTCCGCCATGCCGCGCACGGGCGCGTCCCCGACGATCGGCGACAGGCCGACCACCGGCACGCCCGCGTCGGCGATGGCCTCCCGGATGCCGGGCACGGCGAGGATGGTGCCGACCGAGACCACGGGGTTGGACGGCGGGAAGAGGATCACGTCGGCGCCGGCGATCGCCTCCAGGACACCGGGGGCCGGCTTCGCGTGCTCCGCGCCGACCGGCACGACAGCCTCGGCCGGTACCGAGGCCCGCAGCCGTACCCAGTACTCCTGGAAGTGGACCGCCTTGCGCTCGCCGGGCCCCGCGGTGGAGCCGCTGTCCGGCAACGTGACGGCCACATGGGTCTCCACGCGGTCGTCGGTCATCGGGATGAGGCGCACGCCGGGCTTCCAGCGGGCGCACAGCGCCTCCGTCACCGCGCTGAGCGGGTACCCGGCACTCAGCATCTGCGTCCGCACGATGTGCGTGGCGAAGTCCCGGTCGCCGAGCCCGAACCACTCCGGGCCGACGCCGTACGCCGCGAGTTCCTCCTTCAGGCGGAACGTCTCGTCGGTCCGCCCCCAGCCCTGCTCCTCGTTGATACCGCCGCCGAGCGTGTACATCACCGTGTCGAGGTCCGGGCAGACCTTCAGCCCGAAGAGGTGGATGTCGTCCCCGGTGTTGCCGATGACCGTGATGTCCGCGTCCGGCACGGCCTGCTTCAGACCGCGCAGGAAACGGGCACCGCCGATGCCGCCTGCCAGAACCACAATGCGCATGGGGCCATCCTCGCAGGCCGCTACGACATCCCGTCAGGAAGTCACCGGGCCGGCGCCGTGTGCGCCTCGCAGTGCGGGGTCGTGTGCATGGGCATCTCGGTCAGGCCCGGGTAGTAGATGTGCAGGCTGACCGCGGGTTCCAGCGCGTCGTTGACGACCTCGTGCACATAGCCGGGTGCGAACACGTGCTGGGCGCCGGCCGTCAACGCGCGCGTGCCGCGCTCCGTGCGCTCGGTGAGTGCGCCGCCCAGGACGGTGAGCACGCCGGACGAGCGGCCGTGGTCGTGCAGCCCGCTGCCCTGGCCGGGCACCCAGGACAGCAGCCACACCTCGTAGCCGGGGCCCGTGCGCAGCCGGTGGTACCAGCGGCTGGTGGCGTCGTACTCGACGAGGTGCTCCCACTGGGAGCGGTCCGCGGCGATGGAGCGGGCCAGTCCGGCGAACTCGGCGACGGTGGCCGGGTGCTCGCGCGGGGGCTGGAGCAGGTGCGGGACTTCGAGGATGTCGCCGGCGATCTGGAGGTCGCTGTCGCTGTTCATGGGTGCGGAGGTTCCTTGGCGGAGAAGCGGTGGGGGAGCGGGTGTCGCGGCGCGTGCGCCCGGATCACGGGCGGCGGCGAGGGTTGCCCTGGTGGGAGCGAAGGAAACGGCGGCCGAGTCGCGTGGACTCAGCGGTGGCGGGAGCGCGTTGGGCTCAACAGCCGGAACAGCGACAGCTACAGCGAGCGCGGGCAGCACCGAGGGACCCGGCGGAGCGGGTCGGGGTGAGTGCCGGATTCGCGAGCATGCCCACAAGGACAGCGGTTCACTCGTGCACTGTCAACTCGACGCCCGGTTTGTGGGACATGGTTCACCTCATCCGGTTCATCTCGCAGGCGAAAGGTTTGCTCAATCGTTTCCCGGGACACAAGGTGCGCACGGCCGGGCGCCGTGCGCGCCGTTGCGATCCCGTGATCACAATGTGATCCGGTTCGCTTCGTCGCGGGTGTCGCAACGAGATCGATCTCCTGGGCGTCTTCCCTGGAGAGGCTCTGTGGGGGACTGCAATCCCTCATGGGTCCCGGTGTGTGTCAAGGTTTAGGGTGATTTGAACACTTTCTGCTTTGCCTTGGTTCCGCAGAGTGAATAAGGGGCCCAATAGCAGATCTCGGCTTGACTCGCCCGGAGCAGCACACTTGTAATTTCACTCGTGTCGTTCAGCCGGAATCGGTAACGGCTGGATCACGGGGACGTGAAAGACGGACGAGGGGCGCACATGACCGAGCTGGTGCAGCAACTGCTGGTCGACGACGCGGACGAGGAGATCGGCTGGCAGGAGCGCGCGCTGTGTGCCCAGACCGACCCCGAGTCCTTCTTCCCCGAGAAGGGCGGCTCGACCCGGGAGGCCAAGAAGGTCTGTCTCGCCTGTGAGGTCCGCTCCGAGTGCCTCGAGTACGCCCTCGCCAACGACGAGCGCTTCGGCATCTGGGGCGGCCTGTCCGAGCGCGAGCGGCGCCGGCTGAAGAAGGCCGCCGTCTGACGGACGACGCCTACCGCCGTATGCCGCCCTCCCCGCCGTACGTCCGGCGGACCGCTCCGGCTCGGCTCCGGTAACTCACCCGTGCGCGCCTCATCTCGAGGTGCCTCATCTCCACGTGTGTCATCTCCACGTGTGTCATCTCCATACATACGGCACTTCGCACATACGTCGCTTAAGGCCCGTCGCGGGTGGGTGGTTGTCCACAGGCGGCGGGCCGCCGTGTTACCCAGCCGATAGTGTGGTCGCTCGTCCGAGACCCCCGCCGCCCCCACCGGGCGCGGGTGTCCCCACAGTCCACCGAACCGGGGCCCGTACCTCGATGTCCGTGCACAGCCACACGGCAGCCCGGCAAGACCTCGCTGCCACTCCTGAGTTCCCGCGTCACGTGGTGACCGCGGTCCTCGTCTCCCACGACGGCGCCCGCTGGCTGCCCGACGCGCTCGCCGGGCTGCTCGGCCAGGAGCGCCCCGTCCAGTTCGCCATGGGCGCCGACACCGGCAGCGCGGACGACTCCGCCCGGCTGGTCACCGACGCCCTCGGCGACGACCACGTGCTGCATCTCGCCCGGCGCACCGGCTTCGGCCAGGCGGTCGAGGAGTGCAACCGCAGCGCCCCGCACCTCACGCCGGACGACCTGCCGTATTTGAAGCGGCCGAGCGGCTGGGACCCGGTCACCCGCAGCTGGCGCGACGACGCCTACGACCTGCCGGACCTGCCGCACGGGGAACCGGTGCAGTGGCTGTGGCTGCTGCACGACGACTGTGCCCCGGAACCGGACGCGCTGGCACAGCTGCTGCGCGTCGTGGAAAACGAGTACGAGCTCGGCCGCGACGACGTGGCCGTCGTCGGCCCCAAGCTGCGCGGCTGGTACGACCGCAGGCAGCTCCTCGAGGTCGGCGTCTCCATCGCCAACTCCGGCCGCCGCTGGACGGGTCTGGACCGCCGCGAACAGGACCAGGGCCAGCACGATCACGTACGGCCGGTGCTGTCGGTGTCCACCGCCGGCATGCTGGTACGCCGCGATGTCTTCGACCGGCTCGGCGGATTCGACCGCCACCTGCCTCTCATGCGCGACGACGTCGACCTGTGCTGGCGCGCCCACTCGGCCGGACACCGGGTCCTCGTCGCCCCCGACGCCGTCGTCCGGCACGCCGAGGCGGCCTCCCGCGAGCGCCGCACCGTGGACTGCGTGGGCCGCACCTCGGCCTCCCCGCACAAGGTGGACAAGGCGGGCGCCGTCTACACCCTGCTCGTCAACGCCCGTGCCGCGGCGCTGCCCTGGGTGCTGCTCCGGGTCGTCGTCGGCAGCCTGCTGCGCACGCTCGCCTACCTCGTCGGCAAGGTCCCAGGACAGGCCGTCGACGAGATCCGCGGCCTCATGGGCACCCTCCTGCGTCCCGAACGGATCCTCGCGGGACGGCGCCACCGCGGCACCCCAGCGACCGACAAGGGCGAGATGCGGCCGCTGTTCCCGCCGCCCGGCGCGACCGTCCGCGTCACCGTGGAACAGGTCGCGAGCAACCTCGTCGGCCGCTCCGACCCCGAGGCCGCCTCCGGCGCGGGGCGGCACGGCAGCGCCATCGAGTCCGGACCCGGCGGCGACGACGCCGACTTCCTGGAGGTCGAGCAGTTCGCCCGGCTCAAGCGCGTCGCCCGCAAACCCGGCCCGGTGCTCTTCCTGGTGCTGCTGCTCGTCTCCCTCGCGGCCTGCCGCCAGCTCCTGGGTGGCGGCGCGCTCGCGGGTGGCGCCCTGCTCCCCGCGCCCGCCGACGCGGGCGACCTGTGGGCGCGCTACACCGACGCCTGGCACACCGTGGGAGCCGGCGGCACCGGATCCGCGCCGCCCTACCTCGCCGTCGTGGCGGCCTTCGCCTCACTCCTGTTCGGCTCCACCGGCCTCGCCGTCACTATCCTCCTGGTCTGCTCGGTACCACTGGCCGGCCTCACCGCGTATTTCGCCTCCCGCCCGCTCGTCCCGTCCCGGCTGCTGCGGGCGTGGGCGGCCGTCGCCTACGCCTTCCTGCCCGCCGCGACCGGCGCCCTGGCCGGGGGACGCATCGGCACCGCCGTACTCGCGGTACTGCTGCCGCTCGTCGCCCGCGCGGGCGTCGCCGCGAGCGGCCTCACCAACCCCTCGGACGTCCGCGGCAGCTGGCGCGCGACCTGGGCATACGCGCTGGGGCTCACCCTCACCACCGCGTTCACCCCGATCGTGTGGCCCATCGCGCTGGTCCTCGGTGTCGGCGTGCTGGCCCTGCGCAGGAACGACATCCCGGCCTACGGACTCCGCTTCCTGGCCCAGCTGGGCACCCCCCTGCTGGTGTTGGCCCCCTGGTCGCTCTCCCTGCTCCCCTTCGGTTTCTTCCAGGAGGCCGGCCTGGAGTACGGCCCCTCGGCGGCCTCCGCCCTCGACCTGCTCGGCGCGAGTCCGGGAGGGCCCGGAACCGTCAGCGGTCTGCTGCTCATCGGCCTGGTACTCGCCGCACTCGCCGCCCTGCTCCGCTCCGAGCGCCGGACGGCGATCCTCTCCGCGTGGGCGGCCGCCCTGGTGGGCCTCGTCTTCGCGGTGCTGTCCAACAGCTCCACCTGGGCGGGCCCCGCCACCCTCGTCTACGGCCTCGCCGTCCTGGCCGCCGCCATGCTCGGCGCCGACGGGGCACGCTCGCGCGTCGCCGAACAGAGCTTCGGCTGGCGCCAGCCCGTCGCCGCCCTGATCGCCCTCGCCTGCGCCGTCGGCCCGCTGGTCCTCGCCGCCGGATGGATGATCCGCGGCGCCGACGGACCCGTGCAGCGGCGCGACCCGGTCCAGGTACCCGCCTTCGTCGCCGAAGAGAGCGGCACCCGCGATCAGGCCCGCACCCTCGTCCTCGACAGCGACTCCACCGACCGGGTCGGCTATGTACTGGTCCGCGGCTCCGGTGCCCGGATGGGCGACGCCGAGATCGCCGCGGTGGACGGAGAGAACACGCGACTCGACGAGGTCGTCGCCAACCTCGTCGCAGGCTCCGGCGCCGACCAGGCCGACGAGCTCGGTGGTTTCGCCGTCCGTTACGTCCTGGTCCACCAGGGAGCTCCGCGCGAGGTCACCCGGGTCCTGGACGCCACACCCGGCCTGAGCCGGCTCAGCCAGCAGGCGGGCGGCGCGCTGTGGCGGGTCGACCGGCAGGTCGCCCGCGCGAGCATCGTCCCCGCCAAGGACGGCGACGGCGAGCCCGTGCCCGTGGCCGCCGGCCCGGTCGAGATCCACACCAGGATCCCGAACGGCGCCGAGGGCCGCGTCCTGCGCCTCGCCGACGCCACGGCCGACGGCTGGACCGCCACCCTGGACGGCAAGCCGCTGCCCCGCACCACGGTCGACGGCTGGGCCCAGGGCTTCGAACTCCCCTCCTCCAGCGGCACGCTGGACGTCACCCATGACGACCCGGTCACCCACACCGCCTGGCTGTGGGCCCAGGGACTGCTCGCCGTGGTCCTCGTCGTCATGGCCCTGCCCGGACGCCGTCGCGACATCGACGACGACCTGCCCGAGGAAGAGTCCGTGCCCGCCGAGGCCATGGCCGGCGAGGGCCGCCGGGCCCGGCGGCTGCGCGCCCAGGCGGAGGCGGAGGCCGTCGCCGAGGAACCAGCCGCCGTCGAGGACTTCCCGGCCCCGCCGGAGCAACCCCCGGCCCCCGCTCCCGTCCCGCAACAGCCCGCCTACGGTGACTGGGACGCGGCGCACTACGCGAACGCCGACTACGACAACAACGCCTACCCGGCCGACCAGTACCAGCAGTACGCCGCGGACGCCTACGGTCGCCCGTACCAGCCCGACCCCTACCAGCAGGACGGACAGTACGACCCGTACGCGTACGGCACCCCGCAGCAGCCGTACGACCCGGCGTACGACCAGGGCGGTTACGACCAGAACCACCCGCAGGGCTACGACACTCCGTACGACCCCAACGGCACGGGCAGCGAGCGTCCCGACGGGAGCCAGCAGTGAACCGCACCACCCTGTCCCTGATCGCCGGCGTGACGGCGCTCGCCGCCGTCACCGGCTTCGCCGCGGTCTCCTCACCCGACGCCACGGCCACGGACGAGCCGGCCAGGGCGGCGGCCCACCTCCCCGTGGAACGCACGAGCCTGCTGTGCCCCCGGCCCAGCTCCTCCGACCTGGCCGAGACGACCTACACGTCGTTCACTCCGGTCACGGAGGGCACGAAGAACGAGGGCACGGCCGAATTCCGGCCGGCCACGGAGAAGACCAAGTCCGACGGCAAGGCCGTGCTGAAGCCCAAGGACCCCGGCAAGCCGGTCACCGGGGACGCCTCCGGAGACGAGGCCCCCGCCCTCATCGGCACCGCCGGGGGCCGCTTGGCGCCCGGCTGGACCGTGCAGCAGACCACCGAGGTGGCCGCGGGGACCGGCCGGGGCCTCCAGGGTGTCACCTGCACGCCTGCCGACACCGAATTCTGGTTCCCGGGCGCGAGCACCGGCGAACACCGCACCGACTACGTCCATCTGACCAACCCCGACGACTCGGCGGCGGTCGTGGACATCGAGCTCTACGGCAAGGACGGCGCCCTGAAGACGACGGTGGGGGAGGGCATCACGGTCAAGCCGCACTCCGCCGAGCCGGTGCTGCTGTCCACGCTCACCGACGCGGAGCAGACCGACGTGACCGTGCACGTCGTCGTCCGCAGTGGCCGGGTCGGCGCGGCCGTGCAGGCCCTGGACGACAAGCTGGGCGGTGACTGGCTGCCCGCGTCGACCGACCCCTCGGGCAGCCTGGTCCTGCCCGGCATTCCGAAGGACGCCACCGCCGTACGCCTGGTCGCCTTCACCCCGCGCGACGCCGATGTCGACCTGCGGGTACGCCTCGCCTCGCCCTCCGGTCTGATCACCCCGGCCGGCCACGAGACGCTGCACGTGAAGGGCGGCATGACGGCAGCCGTCGACCTGGGCGACCTCACGCGCGGCGAGGCGGGCTCCCTGGTGCTGACGGCGCCGGACGGTTCCGTGCCGGTCGTGGCGGCGGTCCGGGTGCTGCGCGGCAAGGGCGACAAGCAGGAGTCGGCGTACATCCCGGCCGCACGACCGGTCGGCTCCCGCGCGACGGCCGTGGACAACACAGCCAAGGGCACGACCCTGTCGGTGACCGCCCCCGAGGGCACCGCCAAGGTCAAGGTGACCGCCTCCGCGGGCACGGAGGGCGGTACGCCCGCGTCCAAGACGTACACGATCAAGTCCGGCACGACGCGAAACATCGAGGCGCCCGCGCCGTCCGGCGCGAAGGGCACGTACGCCCTCACGGTCGAACCCGAGTCGGACACGCCCGTCTACGCGTCCCGCACCCTCACCGCCACGGAGAACGGCGTCCCGTTCTTCACCGTCCAGCCGCTTCCGGACGACCGGGGGACGGTGGCGGTACCGGAGGCGAGCGAGGACCTGTCGGTTCTGCAGAAGTAGCGGACGGTGGTCCGTGCCGTGCCGTGGGCGGGTCGGCCCGGCCACGGCACGGTCTCTCAGTCCTCCCCGTACCGGGGATCCACGGTCTCCGGAGTCAGCCCCAGCAGGTCCGCCACCTGCTCGACCACGACCTCATGGACCAGAGCCGCCCGCTCGTCGCGCCCCTTGGTCCGGATCTCGACCGGCCGACGGTAGATCACCACACGTGCCGGCCGCCCCTCACGGGCGGCCACGGTCCCGCCCAGTGGCACTGTCTCGTCGCTCCACCCCGCCCCCGCACCATCCAGTCGCGGTACGTCCAGCACCAGGAAATCGATGTCGGCGAGCTGCGGCCAGCGCCGCTCCAGTCGCTCCACCGAGTCCCGCACCAGATCCGCGAACGTCTGCGCGCGGCTGGCGGCGAGTGGTACCTGGGGCGGTGCGACCGGCCCGCGCATGCCCCGGCCGTGGCGATCACGGCGTCGGGGCCCGGGGCCGGTGGGACGGGGAGTCACGGGGCTGTCCATCACTGCGAAGAGTAGTCGCCGCACGGCTGCCCCGCCCGACCCCCGTACGCCTTCTGGCCGACCCGCGCGCCATGTCACAACATGACCATTCCAGCCAAGGTTGGGCTCGATTCCGTATCTCTCCGAGACCGATGAGCGCAAGGCTATTGGCAGTGTTTGTACCAACTGGTGACCAGAACCGGAATCGGCTGCCCTTCCGGTCCCGTCCGTCGACCCAGGTCAGCAAGGTATGGCCACAGGGGAATGTGGGGTGTTTCACAGCACGACACGGGGGAGTGACCTGGTGGAGAGTCGTCGCGGCCCGCTCAAGAGTGCGGTACCGTCCAACATCGTGAGCCCTGTACGTCGCTGTTCGCGCACCGCCTGCGGCCGTCCCGCCGTCGCGACGCTGACGTACGTCTACGCCGACTCGACCGCGGTCCTCGGCCCCCTGGCCACCTATGCCGAACCCCACTGTTACGACTTGTGCGCCGAGCATTCCGAGCGCCTCACCGCGCCGCGCGGCTGGGAGGTCGTCCGCCTGCTCGACGGCTCGGCCCCGGCCCAACCCAGCGGGGACGACCTGGAAGCACTGGCGAACGCGGTGCGCGAGGCCGCCCGCCCCCAGGAGCGTGCGGTGGGAGGCGCCGGCGGATCCCGCACGGCCGACCCCATGGAGGTCGCACGCCGCGGCCACCTGCGCGTCCTGCGCTCACCGGACAACTGACCGGCCCGTTCGTCGCGAGGGGCACACGGGGTTCACCCCGGGCGGGAATCGCCGCCTTTCGGCGACAGTGGCCTGGAGCGCCGCCGCGTCCGCGCCCGGAGCCCGGGTGCGGCCGCCTGGAGGCTGCCCCGATCCTCTCCGGCGTGCGCGAGGACGCTCGGTGGGCGCGACCGGACTGTCATCCTCTACGGGTAGTTTGTGCTGACCGACAGGACTTTCGGAAGGGTTCGCCGTGGCTGCTGATCTGTCGCAGATCGTGAAGGCGTACGACGTACGCGGGGTCGTCCCCGACCAGTGGGACGAGTCGCTCGCCGAGTTCTTCGGTGCCGCCTTCGCCCGGGTGACCGGTGCGACCGCCATCGTCACCGGGCACGACATGCGGCCGTCGTCCCCCGGCCTGTCGGGCGCGTTCGCGCGGGGCGCGGCCGCGCACGGCGTCGACGTGACCGAGATCGGCCTGTGCTCGACCGACCAGCTCTACTTCGCCTCGGGAGCCCTGAACCTCCCGGGCGCGATGTTCACCGCCTCGCACAACCCGGCCCGGTACAACGGCATCAAGCTCTGCCGCGCGGGCGCCGCCCCGGTCGGCCAGGACACGGGCCTGGTGGAGATCCGGGAACTCGTCGAGCGGTGGAGCGACTCGGGCGCCCCGGAGCCTTCCGCCGGCACCCCCGGGACGATCACCCGGCGCGACACGTTGGACGACTACGCGGCACACCTGCGCTCACTCGTCGACCTGACCTCCCTCCGTCCCCTGAAGGTCGTCGTCGACGCGGGCAACGGCATGGGCGGGCACACCGTTCCCACGGTCTTCGCCGGCCTGCCGCTCACCCTCGTCCCGATGTACTTCGAACTCGACGGCACCTTCCCCAACCACGAGGCCAACCCCCTGGACCCGGCCAACCTCGTGGACCTGCGGAAACGGGTCCGCGAGGAGGGCGCCGACCTCGGCCTCGCCTTCGACGGCGACGCCGACCGCTGCTTCGTCGTGGACGAGCGGGGCGAACCGGTCCCGCCGTCCGCGATCACCGCTCTGGTGGCCGCCCGCGAACTGGCCCGCAACGGCGGCAAGGGCACGATCATCCACAACCTGATCACGTCATGGTCGGTCCCCGAGGTGGTGAAGGAGAACGGCGGTACTCCCGCACGCACCCGCGTGGGCCACTCCTTCATCAAGGCCGAGATGGCCAGAACCGGTGCGATCTTCGGCGGGGAGCACTCCGCGCACTACTACTTCCGCGACTTCTGGAACGCCGACACGGGCATGCTGGCCGCCCTGCACGTCCTCGCCGCCCTCGGCGGCCAGCGGGGCACCCTGTCCGCCCTGGTCGCCCAGTACGACCGCTACACCGGCTCCGGCGAGATCAACTCCACCGTCGACGACCAGACCGCCCGCCTCGCGGCCATCAGAGCCGCGTACGAGGGCCGCGAGGGCATCACCCTGGACGAACTGGACGGCCTCACCGTCACCTCCGCCGACTGGTGGTTCAACGTCCGCCCCTCCAACACCGAACCCCTCCTCCGCCTGAACGCGGAGGCCCGCGACGAACCCACCATGGCCAGGATCCGAGACGAAGTCCTGAAGATCATCAGGTCATAGCCTCCGCACCACGGCCTGCCACCCCGCGCCCACCCCAGCCCACCTCAGCCGGCGAGGCCGCGCCGCCCGTGCCCCGCTCACCGCGGCCGACGATGCCGCACCAACCGCAGCCGGCCTCCTTGCCCCCGCGACAGCCAGTCCGCGCTCACCGCGCGAAGGCGCACCACTGCTCCCGCGGGGCAGCTCCCCGCCCTCCGCGGGCAGCCGTGCCTCCCTCGTGCCTCAAAGGCCGGCCCTGGAGGTACCCCCAGGGTGGTACGGGTCGGCGCGGCGGCACCCCGCAAGCGCCGGGCTGCGCACCCACCCCCGCCCGGCCCCCACGCCGGTACCGCGCACAATCCCCGGCACCCCGCCACCGGCCCCTCACCGGCGGTACCCTGACCAGCACGTCCACCCAGAGAAGGAACCTCCATGCCACTCGAAGCCGGCCTCCTGGACATCCTCGCCTGCCCGGCCTGTCACTCCCCCCTCACGGAGCAGGACACCGAGCTGACCTGCACAGGACAGGACTGCGGCCTGGCCTACCCTGTCCGCGACGGCATCCCCGTCCTCCTCGTCGACGAGGCCCGCCGCCCCGCGTAACGCGCAACGCGCGCACCGACGACGCCCCGCCGATCCGAGATCGGAGCCTGCCGCACATGCTCGACGAATCGCTGCTCGACTCACCGGAGGGCCTCGCCGAGGCCGACCGCCGCGCTCTGCTCCGCGGCGCCGCCGAAGCCGGCGCCCGCGTCCGCACCGCCGCACGGCACGCCGCCGAAGCCGGCATCAACGATCTCAAGCCCGACGGCCGCCCGCGCGCCGTGCTCATCGCCGGCCCCGGCGCCGCCGCCACCCAGACGGCCGACCTGCTCGGCACACTGGCCGGCGCCGGCAGCCCCGTCACCCGGCTCGCTCCCACCGGCGTGGCCCCCGCCGCGGGCGCTCTGCGCTGGGAACTGCCCGGCTGGGCCGGCTCCGTGGACCTGCTCCTCATCGCCACCCCGGACGGCACTGAACCCGGCTTGGCCCTGCTCTCCGAACAGGCCTACCGCCGCGGCTGCACCGTCGTCGGCGTCGCCCCGGCCCGCACACCGCTCGCCGACGCGGTCGGCGGCTCCCACGGCCTGTTCATCCCCATGGCGACCGCGCCCTACGACCAGGAGGAACCCCTCGCGGCCGCCTCCCCCGGCGTGCTGTGGGCGCTGCTGACCCCGCTGCTCGCCCTCCTGGACCGCACCGGCCTGCTCACGGCCCCGCCCGAGGCTCTGCAGAAGGTCGCCGACCGCCTCGACGGCATCGCCGAGCGTTGCGGGCCCGCCATCGTGACGTACAGCAACCCCGCCAAAACGCTGGCCGCGGAACTCGCCGACGCGCTGCCCGTCATCTGGACCGAGGGTGTCTCGGCCGGGCCGGCCGGCCGCCGGTTCGCCGCCGCGCTCGCCGAACTGTCCGGCACGCCCGCCGTCGTCGCCGAGCTGCCCGAGGCGCTCGCCGCGCACAGCGCCCTGCTCGCCGGCCGGCTCGCCGCCGGCGCGGACCCGAACGACTTCTTCCGCGACCGCGTGGAGGAGGCGCCCGCGCTGCACACGCGCGTCGTGCTGCTCCGCGACCGGCCCCTCGGCGGCCTCACCGCCGCCCCCGCCGCCCGTGAGCTGGCCCTTACCCACGACACACCGATCAGCGAGCTGGAGCCGGAGGCAGGCGGCGAACTGGAGACCCTCGCCGAGCTGATCGCCGTCACGGATTTCGCCGCTGTTTACCTGGCGCTCGCCTCGGGAGCCTGATCATGCACGGGACCCCCTGACCTCCGCCGCGCAGAGACGCACGACACCGCACGGCACCGCGCCTCACGCACGGAACCGGCAGAAGGACGCAGAGAACCGCATGGACCGCCTCGACAACACCATCCGCCCCTACGCCTGGGGTTCCACCACCGCCATCCCGCGGCTGCTCGGCACCGAACCCACCGGCGAGCCGCAGGCGGAGATGTGGATGGGCGCCCACCCCGGCGCACCCTCGCGCACCGACCGGGGAACCCTCGTCGAGGTCATCGACGCCGCCCCGGACAAGGAACTCGGCCCGGAATCGGTCGCCAAGTTCGGCCCCCGCCTGCCCTTTCTCCTCAAACTCCTCGCTGCCGGGGCCCCGCTCTCCCTCCAGGTCCACCCCGATCCGGCCCAGGCGAAGGAGGGCTACACGGACGAGGAGCGCCGCGGCGTCCCCGTGACCGCCCCGCACCGTAACTACAAGGACGCCAACCACAAGCCCGAACTGGTCTGCGCACTGACCGAGTTCGACGGCCTGTGCGGGTTCCGCGACCCGCTGCACGCCGCCGGGCTCCTCGACGGTCTCGGCGTGGACTCCCTGAAGCCGTACGTCGATCTGCTGCACGCACACCCCGAAGAGGCGGCCCTGCGCGAGGTTCTCACCGCGATCCTCACCGCCGACCCCGAGGAGATGACCCGTACGGTCACCGAGACCGCCGCCGCCTGCGACCGCCTCGGCGGCGACTACGCTCCGTACGCCGACATCGCCCACCACTACCCGGGTGACCCCGGAGTCATCGCCGCGATGCTCCTCAACCACGTCCGGCTCCAGCCCGGCGAGGCCCTCTACCTCGGTGCCGGAGTCCCGCACGCCTACCTCGACGGTCTCGGCGTCGAGATCATGGCCAACTCCGACAACGTTCTGCGCTGCGGCCTGACCCCCAAGCACGTCGACGTCCCCGAACTCTTGCGCATCGTCCGCTTCGAGGCCCGCGACCCCGGCGTCCTGCGCCCGGAGGCCGGCCCCGACGGCGAGGAGGTCTACGAGACCCCCATCGACGAGTTCCGCCTCTCCCGCTACGTCCTCCCCACGGGCGGCGCCGTCCACGACCTCACCCTCCCCAGCCCGCAGATCCTGCTGTGCACCGCGGGCGCCGTCCGGGCGGGCGAGCACGAACTGTCCCCGGGAACCTCGGTGTTCGTCCCCGCGAGGGAGAAGGCCGAAGTGTCGGGTACGGGAACGCTGTTCAGGGCCACGGTCATCGCCTGACCCGTTCCTGTCGACGATCTGACGCGCCGACGCCGTTCGGGGCTGCAACAATGTCCCACCGTCAAAGGACGGACCATGTCCCGGACGGCGTACGAACGCGTCTGTCCGGGCCTCACACGGCGTACGAAGGGACAACGCGAACACATGAGCGCGTCAGGCGGCACCAAGGCGATCGTGGCGGCACTCGTCGCCAACCTCGCTATCGCAGTAGCGAAGTTCGTGGCGTTCCTCTTCAGCGGATCCTCGTCGATGCTCGCCGAGTCCGTGCACTCGCTCGCCGACTCCGGGAACCAGGGCCTGTTGCTCGTCGGAGGAAAGAGGGCCCAGCGCCAGGCCACCCCCCAGCATCCCTTCGGCTACGGCCGTGAGCGCTACATCTACGCCTTCCTCGTCTCCATCGTGCTCTTCTCGGTCGGTGGCATGTTCGCCCTCTACGAGGGCTACGAGAAGGTCAAGCACCCGCACGAGCTGACGCACTGGTACTGGCCGGTCGGCGTCCTCGTCTTCGCGATCATCGCCGAGACCTTCTCCTTCCGTACCGCCATCAAGGAGTCCAACGTCCTGCGCGGCGAGCGCTCCTGGAAGGAGTTCGTCCGCCACTCCAAGGCGCCCGAGCTGCCGGTCGTCCTCCTGGAGGATCTCGGCGCGCTCGTCGGTCTGATCCTCGCCCTCGGCGGTGTCGGCATGGCCCTGGCCACCGGCGACAGCGTCTGGGACGGCATCGGCACCCTCTGCATCGGCGTCCTGCTCATCCTGATCGCCCTGGTCCTCGCCGTGGAGACCAAGTCGCTGCTGCTGGGTGAGGCCGCGGGCTCCGATGAGACCCAAAAGATCGAGGCCGCAGTCGTCGACGGCGACAGCGTCACCCGCGTCATCCACATGCGCACCCTCCACCTCGGCCCCGAGGAACTCCTCGTCGCCGCCAAGATCGCCGTCCGGCACGATGCCGACGCCGCCCAGATCGCCTCCGCCATCGACGCCGCCGAGTCCCGCATCCGTGCGGCCGTCCCGATCGCCCGCGTGATCTACCTCGAGCCCGACATCTACAGCGAGACCGAAGCCGCCAAGGGCCCCGATCCCCAGGCCACCCCCGGCGGCCCCACCCAGCCGGACACCGGTCACTAGGCGTACTGATCACGCGCCGCTCCGGCCGCCCCTGCACGACCGGGCCGGCCGGGCGCCCTCAAATCGGCCTGATGTGTTCGCGGCTGGACTGGGGGCCACCCGGCCGGGCGGTGTAGCTTGGGACGGAGCCAGACGTCGCTGCTGATGGCGGTCGGGCGGTCCCTCGGGGACCGGCCGAGGGAGAGAGGGCCTCCGACGGACTGCGCTGCGCGCACGCGGGCATGTCTGTGTCCTCTTTGGGGCACCCCTGTGTCCGCCGCCGCGCAGACCAGCCGTGTCCACCTCGACCCACACTCCGAGGAGCAGCTAGTAATGACGACTGTCGACAACCGACAGGACTTCAAGGTCGCCGACCTCTCCCTGGCCGAGTTCGGCCGCAAGGAGATCACCCTCGCCGAGCACGAGATGCCCGGCCTGATGGCGCTCCGCGAGGAGTACGCCGAGAGCCAGCCCTTGGCCGGCGCCAGGGTCACCGGCTCCCTGCACATGACCGTGCAGACGGCCGTCCTCATCGAGACCCTGGTCGCCCTCGGCGCACGGGTCCGCTGGGCGTCCTGCAACATCTTCTCCACCCAGGACCACGCCGCGGCCG
This sequence comes from Streptomyces sp. NPDC031365, assembly GCF_055569765.1. Taxonomy (NCBI): domain Bacteria; kingdom Bacillati; phylum Actinomycetota; class Actinomycetes; order Kitasatosporales; family Streptomycetaceae; genus Streptomyces; species Streptomyces sp. NPDC031365. Next base: position 574,401 of record NZ_JBVIIM010000001.1, read on the forward strand.
CCATCGCCGTCGGCCCGGACGGCACGCCGGACAACCCGCAGGGCGTCCCCGTCTTCGCCTGGAAGGGCGAAACCCTCCAGGAGTACTGGTGGTGCACGGAGCAGGCGCTGACCTGGCCGGACAGCCCCACTGGCGGCCCCAACATGATCCTCGACGACGGTGGTGACGCCACCCTCCTCGTCCACAAGGGCGTCGAGTACGAGAAGGACGGCAAGGCACCCTCGCCCGACACCGCCGAGTCCGACGAGCACCGCGTCGTCCTCGAACTGCTCAACCGCACCCTGGGTGAGAACCCGCAGAAGTGGACCCAGCTCTCCTCCGAGATCCGCGGTGTCACCGAGGAGACCACGACCGGCGTCCACCGCCTGTACGAGATGCAGCGCGAAGGCACCCTCCTGTTCCCGGCGATCAACGTCAACGACGCCGTCACCAAGTCGAAGTTCGACAACAAGTACGGCTGCCGTCACTCCCTGGTCGACGGCATCAACCGCGCCACCGACACCCTGATCGGCGGCAAGACCGCCGTCGTGTGCGGCTACGGCGATGTGGGCAAGGGCTGCGCGGAGTCCCTGCGAGGTCAGGGTGCCCGCGTGATCATCACCGAGATCGACCCGATCTGCGCCCTGCAGGCCGCGATGGACGGCTACCAGGTCACGACCCTTGACGAGGTCGTCGGTCAGGCCGACATCTTCGTCACCACGACCGGCAACAAGGACATCATCATGGCCTCGGACATGGCCAAGATGAAGCACCAGGCGATCGTGGGCAACATCGGCCACTTCGACAACGAGATCGACATGGCCGGCCTCGCCAAGGTCCCCGGCATCGTCAAGGACGAGATCAAGCCGCAGGTCCACACCTGGACCTTCCCCGACGGCAAGAAGATCATCGTTCTCTCCGAGGGCCGCCTGCTGAACCTGGGCAACGCCACCGGCCACCCGTCGTTCGTGATGTCCAACTCCTTCGCGGACCAGACCCTGGCCCAGATCGAGCTGTTCACCAAGCCCGACGAGTACCCGACCGGCGTCTACGTGCTGCCCAAGCACCTCGACGAGAAGGTCGCTCGCCTCCACCTCGACGCGCTCGGCGTGAAGCTGACCACGCTCCGCCCCGAGCAGGCCGAGTACATCGGCGTGCAGGTCGAGGGCCCGTACAAGTCGGACCACTACCGCTACTGAGCCGAGGCTCCCACCGCGGGGAGCACGTCCGTGCACGGACGCGCTCCCCGTCGGCAGGTCCACCGAGGCAGGCCCCCGCACCCCCGTGCCGGGGGCCTGCCCCATGGACGGACCGGCAACCGGCCCAGCCCGTCACGACCCAGGACCCCCATGCCCCGCGGCCGCTATTCGCTCCACGATCCGCACGATCGCACCCCCCTCGCAGAAGAGCATTTCCACTGCGCCCCCGGCCCTTCCGGCTGGCGCTACGTCTCCCAGCTCACCGCCCCCTCCGGTGATCACCTGGGCTCGGTGGACCTCGCCCTGGACGAACTCGGCCGCCCCATCCGTCTCGAACTCCACGCCGCGAGCTGGCAGGTCCGCGGCGCCGCCCTCGACGGCGTCACCTGGGTCCGCACCGACCCCACCGGAAACCACGCCGCCGAAGGCAATGCGCGCGCCCATGCCTTCACCGGCTCGTCCCCCGCGTTCCTTGTCGCCACCGCCCGTCTGCTGCGTCTCACCCCCACCTCCGCGGCCACCCGCGTACGCCTCGTCGCCTTCACGGACCCGGTTCTCGCCCCGCGCACCCTGGACCAGTCCTGGGCGCTGGTGAAAAGAGAAACACACACCACTGACAACGGCCCCCTGACCGTGGACACATACCAGGTCACAGCCCTGGACACGGGCGAACAGCACGCCGTGCACCTCGCCGGCGACGTGGTTCTCGGCGCCCCCGGCATCGAGCTCGAAGACCTCGAGACACCACCGTCGGCCTTCGACTGACCCGGCACGTCCCAAGCCGTCTAAGCGGGCGGAACGAACCCCGTCGACGGCCGATCGGCCGACACCCCGTCCCGCGGCGCCACGGTTCCCGGATCCGACGGCGGAACGGACGGCCGTACCTCCGGCGGCGCGGCCGCGGGGAGGTACGCGGGGCGTGGGACAGGTGGGGCATGAGCACCGGTGAAGCCCGCCGGACCGGCGCCCCCGTCCTGCCGGCCCCCCACGGCAGCCCCGCTCCCGAACACCCGCCGCGCCTCCCGGGCCTGCCGCTCCTGCACCACCGCCGCCAGGTACGCCGCGGGCGGCACCCCCGGCGGCACGGGTGCCCCGGTACGCTCCGCCAGGTCCGCGGCCAGCCGCTCAGCCATCGACCAGCCGACCGCCGGATCCAGCTGCCGCATGCGCGTCAGATACTGACGCACGGCAAGCCACAGACCGTCGGGCACCGCCGACAGATCGAGCCCCGAGAATCGCCCGGCAAGCCACGGCGGTGGCGGCGGCACGAATTCCGTCCGCCCGGCCGGCACCCGCTCCCGTACGACCAGCGTCCCCGCGAACACATCCCCGAGGCGCCGGCCACGCGCCGAGACCAGAGAGGCGATGCAGGCCACGACGCCGAAGGTCATCAGAATCTCGATCACACCGATGAGGCCCCGCACCAGCGCATGCCGGAACCGGATCGGCCCTCCGTCGTCCCGTACCACCCGCAGCCCGCACGCCAGCTTCCCGAGCGACCGCCCGTGGCTGAGTGTCTCGACCACGATCGGTCCGCCCACCAACACCAGGACGAACACCGCCAGCGATATCGCCGTCTGCGCCGCCTGATCCAAAGAGGCCGTGGCAGCCATGAGCCCGATGGTCACCGCTATGTACAGGGCCACAGCGGCCGCCAGATCGAGCAGTACGGCCAGCGCCCTGCTGGGCAGCCTCGCGGGGCGCAGCTCCAGCGCCACCGCCTCGCCCGTCACCAGCTCACTCACGCCCTACGCCCTTTCCTGGCCTGCCCCGGACACCGCCAGTCTGCCAAGCTGATGACCCGACCGCCGACGAACACCCGAGGAGCAGGCACACCGATGGACCTCGACGTCTTCGTCTCCGCCCACCGCGCGGAGTGGGACCGCCTCGACGCCCTCCTCCGGCGCCAGCGCCGCCTCACCGGCGCGGAGTGCGACGAACTCGTCGTCCTCTACCAACGCACCGCCACCCATCTCTCCCTGATCCAGTCGGCCGCTCCCGATCCGCAGCTGACCGGCAGGCTCAGCCAACTGGTGGCCCGCGCGCGCAGCGCGGTGACAGGCGCTCGCCGAGCATCCTGGCGGGACGTCACGCGCTTCCTGACCCACAGCTTCCCGGCAGCCGTCTACAGGGCGCGCCACTGGTGGGTGCCCACGGCACTGCTCTCCACGGCCGTGGCGGCACTGCTCGGCTGGTGGATCGGTACCCACCCCGACGTACAGGCATCGATCGCGGCCCCCAGCGAACTGCGCGAGCTCACCCGCCCCGGCGGCCAGTACGAGACGTACTACTCGAGCAACCCCGCGGCCTCGTTCGCGGCCCAGGTCTGGACGAACAACGCGTGGGCAGCCGCCCTGTGCCTGATCCTGGGTGTCTTCCTGGGCCTTCCGGTCCTCTGGATCCTCTTCCAGAACATGCTCAACCTCGGAGTCGGCTTCGGTCTGATGTCCTCGGCCGGCCGCCTCGACACCTTCCTCGGCCTCGTCCTGCCGCACGGCCTCCTGGAGCTCACCGCCGTCTTCGTCGCCGCCGGCACGGGCCTCCGTCTCGGCTGGACCGTCATCGACCCCGGTCCGCGCAGCCGGCGCTCGGCCCTCGCGGAAGAGGGCCGAGCGGCATTGGCCATGGCGATCGGCCTCGCCCTGGTGCTCTTCGTCTCCGGCGCCATCGAAGGCTTCGTCACCCCGTCGGGTCTGCCCACCTGGGCGCGCATCACCATCGGGGTCGTCGCCGAGCTTGCCTTCCTGGCCTACGTCTATGTCGTGGGCGGACGCGCGGCACGCGCCGGCGAAACGGGCGACCTCGACGCGTCCGAACGCAGCGCCGACGTGCCCACGGCCGCCTGATGTGCGAACCGGCGCGTTGAGCTGCTAGTCTCCTCATCGCCCCGCAGGAGCCGTTGACACGGAGCGTGCGTGGAGGTAGATTAGAACAGTTGCCTGGAGATGGGGTCTGACTCCCTGGAAGGCAACGGTGAACATCTATCGGCTTCTCGACGAAACGCTGATTTCGCGGAAGCACCTCCCGATGAATCGGAAAACGAGGGCCGGTCAATCCGCCCCGAAACTTCTGATAAAGTCGGATCCGCCGGAAAGGGAAACGCGAAAGCGTTGACCTGGAAAGCGCCGAGGAAATCGGGTCGGAAAGATCTGATAGAGTCGGAAACACCGAAGGGAAGCGCCCGGAGGAAAGCCCGAGAGGGTGAGTACGAAGGAAGCGTCCGTTCCTTGAGAACTCAACAGTGTGCCAAAAGTCAACGCCAGATATGTTGATACCCCGTCCATCCGGTTTC
>NZ_JBVIIM010000002.1:0-45390 GCF_055569765.1 Streptomyces sp. NPDC031365
CCACGACGACCTCGCCCGCGGACGGGAGATCGCGTGCCAGTACTGACCCGGCTCATCCCCTCGCCGGTCGTCGTCGACATCCGCCCGGGTGCCCTAGACGACCTGGCGAGCGTCCTCGCGGACCAGCGGATCTCGCAGTCGGGAAGACTGGCGGTGGCGATCAGCGGCGGCTCCGGCGCCCGGCTGCGGGAGCGGCTGTCGCCGGCCCTGCCGGGGGCCGACTGGTTCGAGGTCGGCGGCGGCACCATCGACGACGCGGTGCGGCTCGCCGACAGGATGAAGTCCGGCCACTACGACGCGGTCGTCGGACTCGGCGGCGGCAAGGTCATCGACTGCGCCAAGTACTCGGCGGCGCGCATCGGACTGCCCATGGTCGCCGTGGCCACCAACCTCTCGCACGACGGCATCTGCTCGCCCGTATCCATCCTGGACAACGACGCGGGCCGCGGCTCGTACGGCGTGCCCATGCCCATCGCGCTGCTCATCGACCTCGCCGTGATACGCGAGGCGCCGATCCGGTTCGTGCGCTCGGGCATCGGGGACGCGATATCCAACATCTCCGCCGTCGCGGACTGGGAGCTGTCCCACCGCGTCAACGGGGAGAAGGTCGACGGCCTCGCCGCCGCCATGGCGCGCCAGGCCGGGGAGGCGGTGCTGCGCCACCCCGGCGGCTGCGGCGACGACGGTTTCCTGACCGTGCTGTCCGAGGGTCTGGTGCTGTCGGGCATCGCGATGTCGATCGCGGGGCACACCCGGCCCTCCTCGGGGGCCTGCCACGAGATCAGTCACGCCCTCGACCTGCTGTTTCCCAGGCGTGCGGCCAGCCACGGCGAACAGGTCGGCATCGGTGCGGCGTTCGCCATGCATCTGCGGGGCGACCACGACTTCTCCCGGATCATGGCCGACACGCTTCGCAGGCACGGACTTCCGGTCGTGGCGCAGGAGATGGGTTTCAGCGACGAGGAGTTCGTCCGCGCCGTGGAGTTCGCCCCGGAGACCCGCCCCGGCCGCTACACGATCCTGGAGCACCTGGAGCTGTCGCCGGCGCAGATCAAGGACGCCTACGGCGACTACGTCGCGTCGGTCACCGGCTGACGGCGGGGGGTCCGGTTTGACCCTCGTGGGCCGGGCCCCGTAACCTTGACCGTCGGCGTGTCCATCTGGACCGCCACACCCCCGTAAACCTTTTTCCTCCCGGACGCGGGTTCGCGATCGGGAGAGGTCGTCCGTGTGTGTGCGTGGGCGGCTGGCCTGCGGGGTGCCGTTCTTCGAATGAGAGAGTGAGATCCGCGTGTACGCCATCGTGCGCAGCGGTGGTCGCCAGCACAAGGTTGCTGTCGGCGACATCGTTGAGGTTGACAAGATTTCCACCGCCAAGGTCGGCGACACGGTCGAGCTCTCGACCCTGCTCGTGGTCGACGGCGAGGCCGTGACCAGCGACCCGTGGGTGCTGGCCGGCATCAAGGTCCAGGCCGAGGTCGTGGACCACCACAAGGGCCAGAAGATCGACATTCTGCGTTACAAGAACAAGACCGGCTACCGCCGTCGTCAGGGCCACCGCCAGCAGTACACGGCGATCAAGGTCACTGAGATCCCCGCGGCTGCGAAGTAAGGGACTGAGGAGAGATGGCACACAAGAAGGGCGCATCGTCCACCCGTAACGGTCGTGACTCCAACGCTCAGCGCCTCGGCGTGAAGCGCTTCGGCGGTCAGGTCGTCAACGCGGGCGAGATCCTGGTCCGCCAGCGCGGCACCCACTTCCACCCGGGCGCCGGCGTCGGCCGCGGCGGCGACGACACCCTGTTCGCGCTGCAGGCCGGTTCGGTGCAGTTCGGCACCAGCCGTGGCCGCAAGGTCGTGAACATCGTTCCGGTCGCCTGATCGCCTGACCAGGCTTTCGACCGTACGTTTCGCGAGGCGGACCTCACTTCCCGGTCGGGAAGGCGGGTCCGCCTTTCGCGTGTTGACCAAGAAGTACCGAAGTACGTACGCACCTGCGTCCCACCGTTTCTGGAGGCACCCCTCATGACCACCTTCGTGGACCGCGTCGAACTGCATGTCGCCGCGGGTAGCGGAGGTCACGGCTGTGCCTCCGTCCATCGCGAGAAGTTCAAGCCGCTCGGCGGACCCGACGGCGGGAACGGCGGGCGGGGCGGCGATGTGATCCTCACCGTCGACCAGTCCGTGACCACCCTGCTCGACTACCACCACTCGCCGCACCGCAAGGCCACCAACGGCAAGCCAGGCGAGGGCGGGAACCGCTCCGGCAAGGACGGCCAGGACCTGGTGCTGCCCGTCCCGGACGGCACCGTGGTGCTGGACAAGGCGGGCAACGTCCTCGCCGACCTCGTCGGCCACGGGACCTCGTACGTCGCCGCACAGGGCGGACGCGGCGGGCTCGGGAACGCGGCCCTCGCCTCGGCGCGGCGCAAGGCGCCCGGGTTCGCCCTTCTCGGCGTGCCGGGGGACCTCCAGGACATCGTGCTGGAACTCAAGACCGTCGCGGACGTGGCGCTCGTGGGCTATCCGAGCGCCGGCAAGTCGTCCCTGATCTCCGTGCTCAGTGCCGCCAAGCCGAAGATCGCCGATTATCCCTTCACCACGCTCGTTCCCAACCTCGGCGTCGTCACGGCCGGTTCGACCGTGTACACCATCGCCGACGTGCCGGGGCTGATCCCGGGCGCCAGCCAGGGCAAGGGGCTGGGCCTGGAGTTCCTGCGGCACGTCGAGCGGTGCAGTGTGCTGGTGCATGTGCTGGACACCGCCACGCTGGAGTCCGACCGCGATCCCGTCTCCGACCTCGACATCATCGAGGACGAGCTGCGGCAGTACGGCGGTCTGGACAACCGCCCGCGGATGGTCGTCCTGAACAAGATCGACGTCCCGGACGGCAAGGACCTCGCCGAGATGGTGCGGCCGGATCTCGAAGCGCGCGGCTACCGCGTCTTCGAGGTGTCGGCCGTCGCCCACACCGGGCTGCGCGAGCTGTCCTTCGCCCTCGCCGAACTGGTGGCCGCGGCGCGTGCCGCCAAGCCGAAGGAAGAGACGACGCGGATCGTCATCCGGCCCAAGGCCGTGGACGACGCCGGTTTCACCGTCACCCGCGAGGAGGCCGACGGAGAGCTGGTCTTCCGGGTGCGCGGCGAGAAGCCCGAACGCTGGGTGCGGCAGACGGACTTCAACAACGACGAGGCCGTCGGTTACCTGGCCGACCGGCTGAACCGCCTCGGTGTCGAGACGGAACTGATGAAGGCCGGTGCCCGCTCCGGCGACGGGGTGGCCATCGGGCCCGAGGAGAACGCGGTCGTCTTCGACTGGGAGCCGACGGTCACCGCCGGCGCGGAGATGCTCGGCCGCCGCGGCGAGGACCACCGCTTCGAGGCACCCCGCCCGGCCGCTCAGCGCCGCCGGGACCGGCAAGCCGAGCGGGACGAGTCCGAGAAGGAGTACGACGACTTCGAACCGTTCTAGACGGCAGTCGCCCTGTAGAGGCGGTGCCCCGGGCCCGAGCCGTGTGCCGTCCGGGGCACCGTCTTTTCGCCGCGGGCGTCCGTGCTCCGTTTCCCCACATGCCGTCCCGCGGACCGTTCATGACGGAGCGTCAGTCGTTACATAACCTTGCGGAGGCTGACGGGCCGTCGACATCCGACGGGAGGATTCGCGAGCTACGGTGGCCATACGGATGAGGCCCACAAGAGGATCAGTGGAAGGCCTCACCGGGCGCAAGAACGCTGCCATGGGGGGCACATGGACATCGGGCCCGCACGCGGTCTGGCCGTCTCGGTGATCATTCCGGTCTACAACGCGAGCGAATACCTCGCGGAATGTCTGCAGTCGATCGCGGACCAGACCATCGGATTCGACACCATCGAAATCATCGCCGTGGACGACGCTTCCACGGACAACAGCGGGGAATTACTCGACATCTGGGCGGCACGCCATCCCGGGCGGGTCAGGATCGTACGGCTCGAGGAGAATACCGGTGCACCGGGCGGCCCGCGCAATCGGGGCGTCGAGATGGCAGCCGGAGAATTCCTGTTCTTCGCCGACCCCGACGACCACCTCGGTGCCGAGGCGCTGGAGCGGATGGTGGGGGCCGCCCGGCGCAATGACTCGGACGTGGTGCTCGGACGCATCCGGGGAGTGGGCCGCAAGGCGCCGGTCACCCCGTTCCGCAAGAATGTCGAAGCCGGTGACGTCTTCTCCTGCAAAGCCGTCTGGAGCCTGACCGCGCACAAACTGTTCCGGCGCTCTCTCGTCATGGAGCACGGGCTGCGCTTCGCCGAAGGAGTCCGGCTGGCCGAGGAGCAGATGTTCGTCGTCCCGGCCTATCTGCACGCCCGGTCGATATCCGTCGTGGCCGACTACGACTGCTACTACCTGGTCCACCGCGACGGCTTCCCCCACCTGACGCAGGAAGTCCCCGACCCCGCACCGTTCTACGCCAATGTGCGCGACGTGCTGAGCGTCGTGGTGGCACACGTCCCGCCCGGCAGCCGGCGCAACAGCCTGTTGTACCGCTGGCTCACCCTGGAAGTACTCGGCCGTTTCAAAGAGGCCTTCTCCGACTTGCCGGACGGGACGCGCGCCCTGCATGTGAAGCTCGCCGGGCAGTTGCTGCGCGAGTACGTCCCGCCGGAGCTGGTGGCCGGACTGCCGCCGCTCTCCCGGCTGCGCTGCCTGCTCATCTCGCAGGGCCTGGTCGAGGAGCTCACCGACCTGTGCGCCCTGGTGCCCCGACCACAGCCGGCCCCACAGCCGCAGGGCACGTCACAGCGGCCCGCGCCGGGCGTCCGCAGGCGTTTACGGGGCCGCATCCGCGCCCTGACCGTCGCCCTGGCCGGCCGCGGACGCCCGGCCGGGAAAGCCGGGCGCTGACGCCGGCAGCGCCCGGGACAACGGGCCACGCACAGGGCGACGGCCGGGCGAATCCGCCCGGCCGTCGCCCTCTGCCGTCCCCGGGGACCGCCGGTCCCCGGGCTCGGGCCCCGCTCAGACCTCCTTGGCCTGCTCGATCATCCGGTCCACGACCCGCTTCGAGGCGTGGCCGTCGTCCAGGTCGCAGAACAGGTGGTGGAACCGCTCGAAGCGCTCCGTGTACTCGGCCGACACCGTGTCGATGTCGCGGATCGCCGTGACCAGTTCCTCGGACGTGGAGATCAGCGGTCCGGGCGAGTCCTTCTCGAAGTCGAAGTAGAAGCCGCGCAGCGTGTCCCGGTAGTGCTCCAGGTCGTACGTGAAGAACAGCATGGGACGCCTCAGGTGGGCGTAGTCGAACATCACGGACGAGTAGTCCGTGATCATCATGTCCGCCGCCAGGTACAGGTCGGCGATGTCCGGGTACTCCGAGGCGTCCCACACGAAGCCGTTTCCGGCGCCGGGCACCGCGTCGACCACGTTGGAGTGACGCCGGATCAGCAGCACATGGTCCTCGCCCAGACGGCGGCGGGCGTCGTCGAGGTCGATCCGCAGATCGAACAGGTACTGCCCCGCGCTGTGCGACTGGTCGTCCCGCCAGGTCGGCGCGTACAGCACGACCTTCTTGCCGCTCGGAATGCCGAGCGTCTCCCGCACCTTCTCCGCGATCTTGTCGCGGTCGGGCGAGTACATGTAGTCGTTGCGCGGGTAGCCGGCCTCCTGGATCTCCCCGTCGTACGAGAACGCCCGCTTGAGGATCGGGGTGGAGAACCGGTTCGAGGAGACGAGCAGGCTCCAGTTCTTGGCCTCGATCGCCAGACGGTTCTGGTACTCGCGGTCGAAGTACAGCGTCTCGATGTCGTGGCCGATCTTCTTGAGCATCGTGCCGTGCCAGGTCTGCACGATCACCTGACCGGGCCGCCGCTCCACCCAGTCGGGCAGATGCCCGTTGGTGACGATGTACCGGGAGGTGGCCAGCGCCTCGAACCACTCGCGGCCCCACATGCGGACCTTCTCCGCGGTGGGCGGCAGCACCACCTGGCCGTCGCGCACGGCCCACAGGTACTTCATGTCGCTGCCGCGGCGCAACAGCTCCTCGTGCATCGCCCGCGGGCTGTCGGAGTACTGCTTGCCGTTGTAGCTGAGGAAGAACACCTGGTCGCGCAGCGGCTCCCGGCGGCCGGCCTCGTACACGTCACGGCGCATCTGGAGCTGGCGGTACGGGCCGCGCTCCAGGTCGCCGAGCTCGGAGCGGCAGTTGAGCTGCGGGTAGTCGCTCCAGCGGTTCTCGAACCAGTAGCGGCGGCCGTTCAGCTCGGTCTGCAGTGGGAACTGGGAGAGTGCGAGCCGGTCGATGACGAACTGGGCGTCGGGAACGTCCGCGTCCGGGGAGCGCAGCAGCAGATCCCAGCGGCCCGCCTTCAGCGGTACCTGACCCGAACCGCCCATCACCGACGGGTCGAAGGTCACGGTGAACGTGCCGTCCTCGGACCATTCAGTGGACGCCGTCCGCTCGTCGAAGCGGTTGTTCGCCTTGACGACGAGCTCGGAGCCCTTGAGCTCCAGGCTGCTCCGGCCGCGCACCATGATCTGCCCGTCCGACAGGCCGACCTCGGTGATCACGGCACGGCGGGTCCGGCCGGTGATCTTCAGGTAGCCGTTGTGGCCGGACGTCAGGGCGATCTCGCGATGGGCGCCCGCCTCACCGAAGGAGGCCGGCAGATCGAAGGAGAGGTCCTCCAGACCCTCCCGGACCACACTGCTGAACTGGCGTTCCGTGCCGTCCCCGGCGGTGGCCACCAGGACCGTGCTCCACCGGCGCCGATCCGGCTGGGCCTGGTCGTCGACCGTGCTGGTGCTCAGCAGGGCCACGTCCTCGAGCGGAACCCTGGTGCGGAACGTCGTCCCGGCGCCCTGCCGCGTCATCTCGACGGGATAGGTGCGCACCTCGCCGCTCTTGCCGTGGCTCAGACGGAACGTCACCGTCTCCCCGCTGTTCAGCGGCTCGCGGATGTCACCGCTGATCTCCACCGCGTCGCCGTCCAGCCGGCGGTCGGTGATCAGGGCGCGCACCTTCTCGACGCGCAGCTTCAGCGCGTTGCGCTCGACGGTCGGCAGCAGCCGGAAGTCCTCGTCGAGCCACTGGTAGGGCGGGAAGTTCGCCGCCGAGCCGCCACGGGTCCAGATGCCGCTGCGCCGCACCAGACCGGAGGCGTAGACGTTGATGCCGAGGTGCCACAGGCCCTCCTGCCAGGTGCCGCCCTTGCGCAGCTTCGCCGGATCGAGGGCCAGTTCCCAGCCCGCCCAGTCGTAGTTGTACCGCTGCTGGCCGGAGTCCGTGGTGCACTCCGGCCGGTGGATGTTCCTGGCCGGCAGGAAGACACGCCGGCGCGAGCCGTGCCGCTTGAGCTGGACGATCTTGACGCTGCTGCGCTTGGCCGAAACGTCGATCTTGTCGATGTAGGCGTCACCGGACAGCACCAGCTTGCCGTCCTGCCAGGTCACCGAGCGCAGCGGGGCCCGTAGGTCCAGGTCGCCGTCGATGCGCAGTGCCGACTTCGGCAGGTCGAAGCCGCTCTCCTCGAGCGTGCGGAAGCTCGCGTACTTGCGGAAGGTGCCGGAGACCTCCACCGGCTCCTTGCGGCGCTGCGAGGCCAGTAGGGCGATCAGCTCCGGCATGGCGTGCTTGCGCACCAGCAGCCACTGCACCCGGAGATCCGTCGGCAGCGACATGACGATCTTCGGGTCCACCATGTCGAGGTAGCGGTTGGTGACTTCCAGGAACGTCTCGTGGAACTCCACCGTGGCGTCCGGCAGTACCCGCATGAACAGCCGCAGGTCGTCGCGGAGCACCCGGTCGTCGTACTGGCGCTTGTACTCGGCGAACTCGGGGCCCGGCTGCTGTGCCAGGTAGTCGCTGACCATGCTCACCGCGGTGACCCGGTCGCGGACGGCCTGGGGCTCCCTGCGGCGCTGGGTGATCGAGGGTGCCGACTCACCCTCCCGCAGTCGCCAGAAGTACGTCGGCTCACCGATGACGTCGACGGCCTCCGCCCGGTAGTGGGCGGGCAGGGTGACGGGAGTGTCCTCGTACATCATCCCCTCGGGGAAGACGAAGCCCTCCCGCTCCCAGAACGTCCGGCGGAAGACCTTGTTGCAGGCGATGCGGTCGGCTATCAGCTTGGGGTACTTCGATATGTGGGTGCGCCTGCGGGCCTCACCGGCGAGCATCTTCAGCAGGGGCACCTGCCAGGTCTTCTCGCCCTTGAGGTGGAAGACGTTGCCGGTGGCGAAGTCCGAGCCGGACTCGTCCAGGCTGGCGAGCATCTGCCGGTAGGCGTCCGGCGGGATGAGGTCGTCACTGTCGACGAAGGTGAGGTACTCCGACTCCTCCGACAGGTGCTGCACGCCGGTGTTGCGGGCCGCGCCGAGCCCGGCGTTCTCCTTGCGGATGAGCCTGAAGCGCTCGTCGCGGCTCGCGTAGCCCTCGGCTATCGCGGCGGAGCCGTCGGGGGAGCCGTCGTCGACCATCAGGACCTCGATGTCCCGGAAGGTCTGCGCGGCGAGCGAGTCCAGGCACGCGGGCAGATAGCGCTCCACGTTGTAGATGGGGACGATGACACTGAGCCGAGGGGCCATGGCTGTTGTGGTCTCCTTCCGGGGGTCAGGCCCGCTCGACCAGTTCGAGTGCCTGGTCGGGGGTCGGTGCGTGGGGTCGTTCGGTGAACGGGACGAACGGCAGCGTGCTGTCCTCGCCGAGGAAGACGCGCCGCACCACCCTTTCGGCTGCGTGCCCGTCGTCGAACTCGCAGAAACGGAGCCGGAACGCGGCGCGGCGCTCGGCGGCGTCCGGTCCCTCGTACTCCCGCGAGCCGAGCAGCCGGATCAGCTCGGCCTGGGTGGTGGCCACCACACCGGGCGGCTCCTCCAGCAGGTTGAAGTACGTGCCGCGGACCGCGGAGTAGATGTCCCAGTCGGGCGCGTAGGTGATGATCGGCCGGTCGAGGACCGCGTAGTCGAACATCGCCGACGAGTAGTCGGTGATGAGCGCGTCCGCCGCCAGGTACAGCTCCTCCACCCGGGAGTGGCCCGACACGTCGATGATCCGGCCGCTGCGGCGCAGTTCGGCGATGTGGGAGGAACCGCCGTAGAAGTAGTGGCCGCGGACCAGCAGCGTCACGTCGGATCCCAGCTCGTCGGCGAGCCGCGCGAGGTCGAGGGCCGGCGTGAACCCGGGCTGGTACTCCCGGTGGGTGGGCATGTAGAGGAACGCCCTGGTGCCGTCGGCGAGTCCCAGCGTGGCACGGGCACCGCGGACGTCCTCGGCCGTCGCGTTCACCAGGAAGTCGTTGCGCGGGTAGCCGGTCTCCAGGGAGGTGTACGAGCAGGGGTACACGCGCTCCCACACGGCGGTCGAGAAACGGTTGGAGCTGAGGCTGAAGTCCCAGCGGTCGCACCGCTCGAGCAGTTTGGTGAAGTTCATGTCGGTGGACGCCGGGTACTTCTGCTGGTCCAGGCCCATCGTCTTCAGCGGGGTGCCGTGATGGGTCTGGAGATGGATCTGGCCCTCCCGCTTCACCACCGCGTCCGCGAAGTTCACGTTGTTGACGAGGTACTTGGCCCGTGCCACGGCCGCCCAGTACTCGCGCGAACCGACACGGACGTACTCCACACCCTTCGGTACCCGGTCCACCGAGTCCGCCCGGACGGCCCACACCCGGCGGATCCCGGGGGCGAGCCTGGCGAGTTCGGCGTCGATGGCCGCGGGGTTGCAGGAGACGCTGCGGCTCCAGTAGGCGGAGAACAGCGCGAGGTTCTCGTCGAGGGGAAGCCGCAGCTGCGACTGGTAGAAGACACCTATCGCACTGCGCTTGGACCGGCTGATCGCGGCCGCCGCGCGGTTCCTGACCCGCCGCCGGAACTTGACGGCGGCGGTGGCGCCGGCCAGGGCGGTGTACGCGTCCCGTTCCAGCATCGCGTACTTGTGGCCGCGGCCGCCGGCCGGGCGCTGGAACCCCTTGGGCAGGTGGGCGCGGTAGTCGGCCGAGGCACGGTGGAAGAACTCCGCCCGGGCGGACTGCGGCAGCCGGCCCGGACGCTCCAGCACGGTCAGGTAGTGGTCGATCATCTTGCGGAACAACGGGGTGCGCCACTCGGCGAGTTCCTCGTGTGCCGCGATGAAGTCGAAGACCCGGCGGTACTGGTCGAAGACGTCGAAGTGCTTGCGGCTGACCGTCTTGAGGATGTTGCCGCCCTCACGGCGCTGCCGGTAGAACACGCAGACGCGGTCCAGTACGGCCATGCGCTCGGCGCTGATCAGCGAGCAGAACGTCCAGGGGGCGTCCTCGTAGTACCCCGGGGGGAAGGTCAGGCCGGTACGGGCGATGAACTCGCGGCGGTAGGCCTTGTTCCAGACGATCTGGAGCAGGTTGAGCAGTTCGGGGCGGTCGGCGAGGCGGAAGACGTCCGGGCCCTCGCTCCGCAGCAGGTCCGCCCGCTGATTGGGACGGACCTCTCCGTCCCAGTAGGTGCGCGCGTAGTCGTAGATCAGGACGTCCGGGTCGCCGGTGGCCCCGAGGCGCTCGGATATCGCCGTCAACGCACCGTCGGACAACGTGTCGTCACTGTCCAGGAACAGGACGTAATCACCCTCCGCCCGCTCCAGTCCCGCGTTGCGCGCACGCCCCAGCCCTACATTCTCGGTGAGGTGAATCACATGAATGCGCGCGTCCCGCTCCGCGTATTGGTCCAGAATGGCGCCCGACCCGTCCGGTGAGCAGTCGTCGACGGCGACGATCTCGAAGTCCGTGTAGTCCTGCCCGAGTATGGAATCAAGGCACTCGGGCAGATACCCCTGCACCTTGTACACGGGGACAACGAGAGAGAGTCTGGGCATCCTTACAACCTGTTCCGAGAACTGACCGCGTGCGCTGTGGCGTGGGCTTGGGGCCGGGCCGCGCTCCGGGTATCCGTGGACCTGGAGGGCGTCGCCGCATCAGCGTAAAGGATTCATGCGAAGTTTCCGTGGGCGAGGTGGCCGGACGGCCGGCGACCGGCCCGTAGCGGAAACGACCGATTTCAGGAGCTTTTTATTCGCCGTTGTGCGGACGCCGGGTGTGGGCACCGACGCCGAGTCCGTCCCTTACCTCCCCTATGCGTGATCTGTCGGATTCGATTTTCCGGGGCCTGCGGAACACTCTGCATGCAGTGACTACGACGTTGGAGGCATGAGCATGAGCTGGCTGGTCACCGGTGGGGCCGGATATATCGGCGCGCACGTGGTGCGTGCCCTGCGTGACGGCGGGGTGTCCGTGGTCGTGTACGACGACCTGTCCACGGGCAGCGCGGACCGGGTTCCGCAGGGGGTGCCCCTCGTCGTCGGCAGCGTCGTGGACCGTGACCTGCTGGAGCAGGCAATTCGTGACCATGCTGTGACAGGGGTGGTGCACATCGCCGCCAAGAAGCAGGTCGGAGAGTCCGTCGAGCGGCCGCTCCACTACTACCGCGAGAACGTCACCGGTGTGCAGACGCTCCTCGAGGCCATGACCGCGACCGGCGTCGACAAGGTCGTGTTCTCGTCCTCCGCCGCCGTCTACGGCATGCCCGACGTGGACCTCGTCACGGAGGACACCCCGTGCGCGCCGATGAGCCCGTACGGCGAGACCAAGCTCATCGGCGAGTGGCTGATCAGGGCGGCGGCCACCGCGTACGGCATCCGCGGCGCCTCCCTGCGCTACTTCAACGTGGCCGGGGCGGCCTCCCCGGAGCTGTCCGACGCCGGGGTCTTCAACCTCGTCCCCATGGTGTTCGAGCGGCTGGAGGCCGGAGAGGCGCCCCGTGTCTTCGGCGACGACTACCCGACCCCCGACGGCACCTGCGTGCGCGACTACATCCACGTCCTGGACATCGCCTCCGCCCACCTCGCGGCCGCACGCCGCCTCGAGGAGGCCCCGCAGGGCACCTCGCTCACACTGAACATCGGGCGAGGCGAGGGCAGTTCGGTACGGGAGATGGTCGACCGCATCCTCAAGGTCACCGGCAACGAGAACGTGACCCCCGAGGTCACCCCCCGCCGCCCCGGCGACCCGGCCCGCGTGGTGGCCTCGGCGGACCGCATCCGCGAGGAACTGCGCTGGACGGCCCGCCACAGCCTGGACGAGATGATCGACTCGGCCTGGCAGGGGTGGCGGCACCGGCGGTAGACGATACGGGGACCGGCCCGCGGAAGGGCGGGTGGAGCTACCTCCGCGGCACGGCCCCCCGTCGCGGCATATCCGCGGACGGCAGATCCGCGGACGGCGGATCCGCGGACGGAGCGGTGGCGTCCGGGACGTGCTCCCGCCGCTGACCGGGAAGTTCCGCCTGCTGCCGTTCCGCCATCCGCCTGCGGTGCCCCTGAGCGGCCGAACACAGCGCCCGTACCGCCGCTTCGAAGCGCTCCTGGGACGCAGGTTCCGCCGGGCCCAGCAGCCGCAGCTTCAACTCCGCGCGTGCGGTGCGTAGTTCGTCCCTCTCCGGGTGGCGTACCGACTCCAGCAGGGCCGGTACGCCGGCCGCGTCCGGGGTCAGGACCGTTGCCGCCGCCACCGTCGGGAACGCCGCGCGGAACGCGTCCTCGGGCAGGCCGGAGGTGTTGGCCACCGCGTACGGCTTTCCGCTGGCCAGGAAGTCGGTGATCACGCTGGACACATCGCTGATCAGCAGGTCGGCGACATCGAAGCAGGCGTACAGCTCCGGGCGGACCTCATCGACGACCCGGTGCTCCCCTTCCGCCGGCGAGGCCCAGTAGGCCTCCTCCCAGGCCGCCGTCACCCGCGCCACCGCCTCCGCGCGGCCCGGCTCGGGGGCGGACTGCGCGAGCATCCGCTCCACCTGGTCGGCGCCGGTCCGGAACTCGGCCGTGGTGAGACGGTCCAACTCCGCCGTGAGCCGGGCGAGTTCCACTGACGGCTCGGGACGGCGGCCGGATCGGGACCGGTTGGCCGAGCCGATCAGCTCCCGGATGCGGCGATCCGCGGCGCCCGCCCGCGGGTCCACCGAACCGGTCAGCGGGTGCGGCTTGTACAACAGCCGCACCCCCGGGTCCGCGAGCAGTGCCCGTACGAGGTTCTCGCCGGCCGCGGTCACCGACGTATTGCCCGGGTTGCCGTCCCAGCCCTCCCACGTCGGGGCGTACAGCACGGTCGTACGCCGTCCGGCCGGCGGGCCCGCGCAGGGGCGTACGGCATCCAGCTGCGGGCGGCCGATCTCCACCACGTCCTTGTCCTCGACCCCGACATCGGCCAGCGCGTAACGCTCACGCGCCGCCGGCCCGGCCACCCACACCTCGTCGTACGCCTTCGCGTACGGATTGCAGGACGAGAGCTTGTCGCTCTCGCCGTGGTTGACGAAGGCGTGCTTGATCGTGGGGATGCGCAGCACCTGCGAGGTCTTGCCGGAGTTGGAGGGGTGGATGAGCACCTGGAGCGTGGAGTGCTCGAGCCGCATGAGCGTGGGTACCTTTGGCAGGCACACGATCGGGATGTCGGTCGGCGCGATCCTCGGCACCATGAACCGCTCACGCAGGATGATGACCGGCCGGGTCTCCAGCCGGGCGAGCGGCTCCAGCCACATGCCGGCCTGGTAGGCGGACGACACCCCGCCCGAGAAGTACAGCCCGACCGTCGGCCGGTAGTCCGCCAGCCACGCGTCGAACCAGTCGAGCACCTCCTGCTCGTCCACCGGCCGCCGCCCCGGCAGCAGCCGCAGCAGCAGCGCGGCCAGACCGCCGAGCGTCAGCACCAGTGACAGCGCGACACCGGCCGCCGCGCACCGGATGTCGTCGGTCACCGCCGTCGCGGCGAGACCGGCCGTCGCGGGCAGCCCCAGCGCCAGCAGCCGGTGGCCGGGGCGGCGCAGCAGAGCGGGCGGGGCGGGGGACAGCCGCAGCGCGGAGGCGTCGATGTTCCGGGTCACCACGGGCAGCGTGCGGGTACGGCGGACCAGTACGGACACCGCCTGGATCGCACAGTGCAGGGCGTAGCAGACGAGCAGACCGGCGGCGATCGCCGCGTAGCGCGCCTCCCGCTCCTGTTCCCCGAGCCGCAGCAGGCCCACCACCAGCAGCAGATCACGCAGCACATGACGGACGGTGATGTCCGCGTGCGCCTTGGCGAACACCGTCAGCACCCCCCGCTGCCAGCGGTACAGCACTCCCTCGACGGCCAGGGACGCGACGGTCGCGGCGACCAGCAGCGGCACATGCGGCGCCAGGGCCGCCACGGCCTGGGCCGTGCAGGCGCCGACCAGTACGGCCGCCACCAGGGCCTGGGCGACGGCGGGCGGGCCGGGCAGACGGAGCAGCGGGAAGCGGTGTCGGCGGATTGCCGCCCGGAACCGCCGGGGGGACGTGGGTACGGGCACTGCGGTCACTCCAGGGTCGTCGTGGGGCGTGCGCCGGGTTAACGCCCGCCGACCGCCGGACGACACGCGCGTGTCCCGGAACCCTCCGGCGCCCGTACCTGCTATGCGGTACCGGACCGTCCCGGAGGCTGGACCGCCGGGCGTCCTTCGCTCCGCTTCGCGTAGATTGCCTGGCGGGTGAGATGTTCGACGCGAGGGGACGTGCGGCAAGGTGGCAGGGGCACGGCAGGCCGTGGGCGAGGCGCGGAGAATCGTCGTCAAGGTCGGCTCCTCGTCGCTGACCACCGCGGCGGGCGGTCTGGACGCCGACCGGGTTGACGCGCTCGTCGACGTGCTCGCCAAGGTGAGAAGCGGGGCGGAGCGGGAGATCGTCCTCGTCTCGTCCGGTGCCATCGCCGCCGGGCTCGCCCCGCTGGGGCTGCGCCGCCGGCCCACGGACCTCGCCCGCCAGCAGGCCGCCGCCAGCGTCGGCCAGGGGCTGCTGGTCGCCCGCTACACCGCCTCCTTCGCCCGCTACGGCGTCCGGGTCGGCCAGGTGCTGCTCACCAGTGACGACATGAGCCGCCGGGCCCACCACCGCAACGCCTCCCGCACCCTCGACAAACTGCTGGCGATGGGCGCCTTGCCGGTCGTCAACGAGAACGACACCGTCGCCACCGACGAGATCCGCTTCGGTGACAACGACCGGCTCGCCGCCCTCGTCGCCCACCTGGTCCGCGCCGACCTGCTGGTGCTGCTGTCCGACGTGGACGGCGTCTACGACGGCGACCCCGCCCGCCCCGGCACCTCACGCGTGGCGGAGGTCAGGGGCGTCGGGGACCTCGCCCATGTGGAGATCGGCAGCGCGGGCAGGGCGGGGGTCGGCACCGGTGGCATGGTCACCAAGGTCGAGGCCGCGCGGATCGCCGCCGCCGCCGGCATCCAGGTGGTGCTGACCAGCGCGGTGCACGCCGCCGAGGCGCTCACCGGCGGCGACACCGGCACCTACTTCCACCCCACCGGGCGCCGCTCCGCCGACCGGCTGCTGTGGCTGCAGCACGCCTCCACCCCCCAGGGCTCGCTCACCCTTGACGACGGTGCCGTGCGCGCGGTGGTTGAGGGGCGCAAGTCGCTGCTGCCGGCCGGGATCGCCGGCGTCGAGGGCGATTTCAGCGCGGGCGATCCGGTCGAACTGCGGAACCGCGAAGGGCGGGCGGTGGCCCGGGGGCTGGTCAACTTCGACGCCAAGGAGATCCCTCTCCTGATCGGCCGCTCCACCCACGAGCTCGCCCGGGATCTCGGACCGGAGTACGAACGTGAGGTCGTACACAGGGACGATCTGGTGGTCCTGCATCCGTAATGTGCCGAAACGTCCGCCCTCGGTAGTGGACGTTCCGCAAAATCGC
The DNA here is from genome assembly GCF_055569765.1 of Streptomyces sp. NPDC031365. NCBI lineage: Bacteria > Bacillati > Actinomycetota > Actinomycetes > Kitasatosporales > Streptomycetaceae > Streptomyces > Streptomyces sp. NPDC031365. The sequence goes on from NZ_JBVIIM010000002.1 coordinate 15,705, forward strand.
CCCGAGATCCGCGGCGGCCTGCTCAACTTTGTCGCAGGGACCAGTCCGCCCGACCCCCGGGCGGTCCGCGTGTGAAGGAGGCCGTCGTGAGACGAGTGCGCCCCGGTACGACGGCGTCTCACGGTGGTGCCGGCTCCCGTGCGGCGGGCGACGAACGCGCCCTGACCAGCGTCGCGGCCGGGGAACGGTTCCCGGGAGGCGAAGCGCACGACCTCCCGCGGCTGTGGCACGTCACCCTCAGCGTCTCCGGCGGGCCGACCCCGGTCGCGGAGGTCCGGCGTGCCCTGGAACAGCTCGCCCACGACCACCCCTTCCTGCTGACCAGCCGCTACGCCGAGGACCACGCGGAGATCCGCTACTGGGAGGAGGCCCGTGACCTGCACGACGCCGCCGCCGTGGCGCTGCGTCTGTGGGGTGAGCACCGGCAGACCGCGGGCCTGCCGCCCTGGGAGATCGTCGGCCTGGAGGTCATCGACCGGCCCACCTACCACCAGCGCGTCGCCGCGGGGTACGGACCGGCCCTGGCGACACCCGTCGGCGTCCATCCCTTCTAGTGCGCGTGAGCCGGCGCCGCTCCCGCGGACGTGGTGCTCGCCGTCGTCGCTCCGTACGGCTGCGGTGCCTGGGGGCAAACACGGCGAGCGGCGCATTTCGGTTGTGTCTCGGGAGTTGGGACAGAAGCCGGATGCCCGTTCCCGGCGCACTACCCTTCCCCTTATGACCACGCTTTCGCCGTTCGACTCGATGTCCCCGGTCAATCAGGCCGCCTACCGGGCCAAGGGCGCCGCGGCCACCCTCGCGCCGCTGCCGCGCGCCGCCAAGGACGACGCGCTGCTCGCCGTCGCCGACGCGCTGGAGGTCCGCACGAGCGAGATCGTCGAGGCCAACGCCCAGGACGTGGCCAAGGCGCGGGAAGCCGGCATCGGCGAAGGCATGATCGACCGGCTCACGCTCACCCCGGAGCGGGTGCGCGCCATCGCCGCCGATGTGCGGGACGTGGCCGCGCTGCCCGACCCCGTCGGCGAGGTCGTCCGCGGCTCCACCCTGCCGAACGGCATCGACCTGCGCCAGGTCAGGGTGCCGCTCGGAGTCGTCGGGATCATCTACGAGGGCCGGCCGAACGTGACGGTCGATGCCGCCGCCCTCTGCCTGAAGTCCGGCAACGCGGTCCTGCTGCGCGGCTCGTCCTCCGCCTACCGGTCGAACACCGCGCTGGTGCGGGTGCTCCGGGACGCCGTGCACGGCGCCGGACTGCCCGCCGACGCCGTGCAACTGGTCCCCGGCGAGAGCCGCGACAGCGTGCGCGAGCTGATGCGCGCCCGGGGACTGGTCGACGTGCTCATCCCGCGCGGCGGCGCCTCGCTGATCAACACGGTCGTCCAGGAGTCCGTCGTCCCGGTCATCGAGACCGGCACCGGCAACTGCCACGTGTACGTCGACGCGCAGGCCGACCTCGACATGGCCGTCGAGATCCTGGTCAACTCCAAGGCCCAGCGGGTCGGCGTGTGCAACGCCGCCGAGACCCTCCTGGTCCACCAGGACATCGCCGCCGAGTTCCTTCCGCGCGCCCTGGACGCCCTCGCCGACGCCGGGGTCACGGTGCACGCCGACGAGCGCGTGACGGCGTACGCGAAGGACTCCCGCGCCACCGTCGTGGAGGCCACCACGGAGGACTGGGAGACCGAGTACCTCTCCTACGACATCGCCGCCGCCGTCGTCGACTCCCTCGACCGGGCCGTCGAACACATCCGGCTGTGGACGTCGGGCCACACCGAGGCCATCGTCACGACCTCTCAGCAGGCCGCCCGCCGGTTCACCCAGCTGGTGGACTCCACCACGGTCGCGGTGAACGCCTCCACCCGTTTCACCGACGGCGGCCAGTTCGGCTTCGGCGCGGAGATCGGCATCTCCACACAGAAGCTGCACGCCCGGGGCCCCATGGGCCTGCCCGAGCTGACCAGCACGAAGTACATCGTCACCGGTGACGGCCACGTACGGCGCTGAACCGCGCGGGTCACGGCCCGCCGGTGGGGGTGTTCCGGCAGACGGACGAATTGCCGTACCGTCTGCCCAAATCGACCCCCCAGGTCTACTCTGGATGCGTGCCGGAGGACGTGGGGGGCACGCCGTTCCCTGACGGCTGGGAGCCCGACGACGACCACGACCGCGGGGTGTCGGACGAAGAGTTCGCCTCCGTGGTCTTCGACGAGGACTTCGTACACGCGGCCGAGGTGCACGAGCCGACCGCCGTCGAACGACTCCTGGCCGCCGCGCAGGCCAGAGCCGAGGCCTCCGAGGCCGAGGCCCACCGGGCCCGCGCGCGCGGTGAGCGGTACGACGACGGGTACGGCGGCTACCGGGGGGACCCCGGCCACGGCGACCCGGCCGACGACACGGACGTCCTGGAGGACGGCTACGGCTCCCCGGGCCCGTACGGCAGGCAGGCGCGCTGGCACCGCTCCGTCGCCTGGATGCTCGCCCTGATGATGGGCATCGGCATGGTGGCGCTCGCCTTCTCGGCCGTGTACCGCGGCGGCTCCCCGGGCCGCCAGGACCCGGCCCCGCCTCCCGCCTCCACCGGCGTCGAGCAGGGCAGCACGGTGGTACCCTCCGCGTCCGCCGACTACTCCCGGCCGACCGTCCCGGTGATCCCGCGCGGCGGTCCCTGAGACCGGCCGCCCGCCTGGTGGGAGCCTGTCAGAACTTGGGATGCGGCCGGGCGTTTACCGGGCCGCCCCCGGACCTACCCTGAAGATATGGGAGGGCCTTCGGACCCGCCCGAGGGGACGCCCGAGGGAGTTCCCGGGGGCGGAGAGGACGAGTACAGGTCCGTCGTCTTCGACGAGTCCTTCGTCCGTGCTGCCCGGCTGCGGGAGTACTCCGCCCAGGAGCGCATCACCGACCACGCCCCCGCCGTGCGCCGCAGCCCGCCGCTGCGCAGGGGCGGGCTGTCCCGGCAGGCACTGGTCCTGGTGCTGCTGATCGCCCTGGCCTTCGGCACCGCCATTTACATGGGCGTACGCAGTCCCTACCGGACTCCTGCCGACGAAGGGCTCGCCGAGCCGCTGCGGATGACCGTCGTCCCGCTCGCCCCGCAGGGGAGGGTGCCCGGCACCACCAACGTCGAACGCCTGTACGTGCGTAGTCCGGCGTCGCAGTTCCGTACCGGCGCCGAGGGGGTGCCGCTCCCCGCATCCCGGAGCACCGCGCACTTCTCCGACAGCCAGGTGGTCGCCGCGCTGCTCACCGCCAAGGACTACGTCGTACGGTCCTCTCTCGACCCCGGTGTGCTCACCGGCGGCGAGACCCGCCCCGTGCGGGTGCTGCTCGACTCCGGCCAACTGGACCAGTTCGACCGGAGCTTCGACCGCCCGGCCGCGGACGGACGGCACGCGCCCACCGGATGGCTGGTCCGCTTCGACACCTCCCGTGTGGAGCTGGCCGACCGCGGCATCCGGGTCCGGGGCACCATGCAGGCCGCCGAGGCCGACGCCGCCACCCTCGAGGTGACCACCGACCACACCTTCGTGTACGCGCTGCGGCCGGCCGGCGGCGGCCGAGACGCCGAGGCGTCCCTGTTCACGGTCCGCCGCGAACTGCACTTCCGCTTCGACCGCGACGACCTGCGCCTGCACCAGGCGGAGCTCGTCGTCGCCCACGTCCAGGCCGGCCCCCTGTCCTGCGCCCAGGACTCCGCCGGACGGCTGCGCCCGCTGCTGGCCGGCCAGAGCGCCGAGAAGGGCGGCCCCACCGGCACCGACCCCTACGCCGCGGGCGGCGTCCCGGCACTGTGCGGCTCCCTGGCCGCGGGCGCACAGCCGAAACTGTGAACGGTCCCGCGATCCCGCGGTCCCCGGAGAGCCGCCACCGGAGAGCCGCCACTGAGGAGGGGCCGTCGAAGGGCGGCCACCGAAGGGCGGACCTCGGAAAGCGGCCCCTTCAGGAAGCGGCGGTCGGAGAGAGTGGCCGTCGAAGAGCGGCAGTCAGGGAAGCGGCCCTCGGTGAGCGGCTGCCGGGCCGCGGCCCTCAGGCGCCGTCGCGCGGGGGTTGCTCACCGTCCGTGTCCGACGGCCCGCCCGGCTCCTGCGGCCCGGACTGCGGCCCCGGGGCCCCGAAGCCGCCGAATCCGCGGCGGACCCGCCCGCCCAGGTCCCCGGCGCCGCCCGCGATGTCGCTGACCAGCTTCATCAGCGGGTCCTTGGAGTTCTTCACCTCACCGGCGTAACTGCTCGCCGACTCCCGCCAGGAGTCCCGTACCGAGGCGTCCTTGTCCTCGTCGCGGCGCGGGTAGTGGCCGTCCATGATCCGCTGGTGGTCACGGGAGGACTCCCACTTCTTCAACTCGGCGGCCCGCACGGTGGTGAACGGGTGCGAGCGGGGCAGCACGTTGAGGATCTTCAGCACGGAGTCGCGCAGGTCGCCGCCGGCCTCGTACTCCTCGGCCTGCTCCAGGAACGCGTCCACGTTCATCTCGTGCAGATGGTTGCCGCCCGCGATCTTCATCAGTCCGCGCATCGAGGCCTGCAGATCCTGCCCCACGAGCAGCCCCGCGCGGTCCGCGGACAGCTCCGACTTGCGGAACCACTCCCGCAGCGCGGTCACGATCGCCATGATCGCGACGTTGCCGAGCGGGATCCACGCGACCCGGACCGCCAGCGACGTCAGGAACAGCAGGATCGTCCGGTACACCGCGTGCCCGGACAGCGCGTGCCCGACCTCGTGCCCGACGACCGCCCGCATCTCCTCCTCGTCGAGCAGCTCCACCAGCCCCGTCGTCACCACGATGACGGGCTCGTCGAGACCGATGCACATCGCGTTCGGAACCGGATCCTGGTTGACGTACATCGGCGGGACCTTCTCCAGGTCCAGGATGTAGCAGGCATCCCGCAGCATGTCGTTGAGGTGCGCGAACTGCCGGTCCGAGACCCGTACCGAGTCGGACAGGAACAGCAGCCGCAGACTGCGTTCGGGCAGCAGACCGCTGAGCACCTTGAAGACCGTGTCGAAGCCGCTCAGCTTCCGCAGCGCCACCAGCGCGGAGCGGTCGGCCGGATGTTCGTACGCACGCGAGGAGATTCCGGGGAAACGCCTGCGCTGCCTGCTCGGCACGCTCTCGTGCCCGTTGTGCTGATGGCCGTCGGACATGTTTCCCCCATGCGTCTGAGTGACCTGTGCGGGACCGGTTGCGGCCCCTCGCTCCCCCCGGCGGGACCCAGCCTAGGCGGAGATCCCTTGGACGGGCAGTGCGCTCACCGCGTGGTTCCTGGCGCGCGGCTACAGCCGGAAGGACGACTGAGAGCCGGGCAAGGTTGCCTGCCCCGGCGCGTCCCCGAGGGTGCCCGCGCCCGGAACGGCGGAGTCGGCGTGATCGCCGCGGAGGTGCCCGCTTACGATGAGCGGACGTCTTTATCCCGCCCACACGCGATAGGTTCTGCCGAAGATGAGCTTCCCCAGCACCGCTGCCCAGTTGGTCACCCTCGCCGCCGAGGGCGGAGAGCACGGCGGCAACCACGAGAGTCTCAACCCCTACCTCACCGGTGGCGGAGCGCTGCTCGTCCTGCTGCTCCTGCTGTGGATCACCACCCGCTTCAACCGCGACCGCTGACCCCCGCCGGCCTGCCCGGCAGGGAACTGGCGGAGGGGGCGCCCGGGCCGGGCCGGTAGGGTCTGCACGCATGGGAGAGCAGGACATGCCATCCGGCCCCGGCAGCGGCCCGGCCAAGCAGGGCAAGCGCCGCCTGGGTGTGATGGGCGGCACCTTCGACCCGATCCACCACGGGCACCTGGTGGCGGCCAGCGAGGTGGCCACGCGGTTCCACCTGGACGAGGTGATCTTCGTCCCCACCGGCCAGCCGTGGCAGAAGAACCACCGCGCGGTCTCCGCCGCCGAGGACCGCTACCTGATGACGGTCATCGCCACCGCCGAGAACCCGCAGTTCTCGGTGAGCCGCATCGACATCGACCGCGGCGGCCCCACCTACACCGTGGACACCCTGCGCGACCTGCGCGCGCTCAACCCGGACACGGACCTCTTCTTCATCACCGGCGCCGACGCCCTGGCCCAGATCCTCACCTGGCGCGACAGCGAGGAACTGTTCTCCCTGGCACACTTCATCGGCGTGACCCGGCCCGGCCACCATCTGACCGACGCCGGCCTCCCCGAGGGCGGTGTCTCACTGGTGGAGGTTCCCGCCCTCGCCATCTCCTCGACGGACTGCCGTGCGAGAGTCGCCAAGGGAGAACCCGTCTGGTATCTGGTGCCGGACGGAGTCGTGCGATACATCGACAAGCGCGAGCTGTACCGCGGCGAGTGATCCGAGAGGGGCACCGGTGAACGACCGATACGACGCGGGATACGGGGGCGGCGCCCCGTACGAGCTCGTCGGCTACGACGAGTACGGCCGGCCCGTCTACCGCCAGGCCACGGACCAGCAGAGCCAGCAGGCCCAGCAGGCCCAGCAGTACGACGCGTACCAGCAGCAGGGTCAGCAGGGTCAGCAGGGCTACGGCTACGACCCGTACGCCACCGGCGGGCACCAGCAGCCGTCGTACGACCCTTACGGGACCGGCGCCCCGCAGCAGCCGCAGGCCCCCTCCTACGACTCCTACGACCCGTACGGCGCTGCCCGGCAGGGCGGCCCCGGCTCGGCGGCGAACGACCCCTACGGGCAGCACGCGTACACCGGCACCGGGCAGCAGCCCCGGGCCGCCGAACAGACCGCGCACATCCCGCAGCAGGGCGGCCCGGTCGACGAGGAGCAGGAACCCGCCGGGCCCGGCCGGGAGTACCACACCGAGCAGTTCGCCTTCGTCGAGGAGCCCGACGGCGACTCCGAGGACGTCATCGACTGGCTCAAGTTCACCGAGAACCGCACCGAGCGGCGCGAGGAGGCCCGGCGTCGCGCCCGCAGCCGGATCGTCGCCCTGGTCGTGGTCTTCGCCCTGGTCGCGGCCGGCGGCGTCGGCTACCTCTGGTACGCCGGGAAGCTGCCCGGACTGTCCTCGGGCGAGGACACGGCCACCACGACGGCCGCGGGCGCCCAGAAGCGGGACGTGCTCGTCGTCCATCTGCACGACACCGAGCGGGGCGGCACGGCCACCGCCCTGCTCGTCGACAACACCACCACCAAGCAGGGCACCACCGTCCTGCTGCCCAACTCCCTCGCCCTCACCGCCGACGACGGCACCACCACCACGCTCGCCAAATCGGTCGAGGACGACGGCTCGGAGGGCACCAGGACGGCGCTCGACACGGTCCTCGGCACCGACATCGAGGGCACCTGGCGGCTGGACACCCCGTTCCTGCTGACCCTCGTCGACCTCGTCGGCAACATCGAGGTCGACACCGACACCGACGTGCCCGACCCGGACGCGAAGAAGAAGGGCGAGGCGCCCCTGGTCCGGAAGGGCGAGAACCAGACCCTCAGTGGCAAGGCGGCGGTCGCCTACGCCACCCACCGCGGCTCCGGCGAGGCCCAGAACGCCCAGCTGGAGCGGTTCGGGCAGGTCCTGCACGGCGTTCTGCGCAAGATGACCTCCGACGCGGACGCCGCCACGGTCACCATCCAGACGCTCGGGCAGATCATCGAGCCGCCGCTCACCGACAAGGACCTCGGTTCCTTCCTCGCCCGCCTCTCCGACCTGGCCAAGGGCGGCGACCACAAGACCGCCGTACTGCCCGTGCAGGACGACGGGACGCTCACCGCGGAGGCGAGCGACAGCGTGGTCAAGGACGTCCTCGGCGGCACCGCGAAGAGCCCCGACCCGGATGCCGCGGTCAGCGTCTCCGTGCGCAACGCCACCGGCGTCGAGAACCGTACCGAGAAGGCCCGCGTGGTCCTCCTCAACGGCGGCTTCACCTTCCGGGAGGCGGGCACCGCCGCCGCGGAGGCGACCTCGGAGGTCGTCTACACCGACGCCGCCGACAAGGAGAACGCCGCCGAGGTCGCCAAGACCCTGGGGCTGCCCGCCGACTCCGTCGCCAAGGGCAGGACCTCCGCGAACGCCCGTGTCTCGGTCGTCCTCGGCCAGGACTACGACCCCGGTTCGTGACGAGGACCGGCCCACCCTCCGTGACGAGGTCCGGCGCACCCCGCGCCATCACGTGGGGCGGGCCGGCCGGTCCGTGAGACCCTTGAGGGCAAACGACCGCCGAGCGAAAGCCTTGTAGTGACCGCAACCGACCGTTCCATCGAGCTCGTCCGGACCGCCGCCCAGGCGGCCGCCGACAAGCTCGCGCACGACATCGTCGCCTACGACGTCAGTGACGTGCTGTCCATCACCGACGCCTTCCTGCTGGCCTCCGCACCCAACGACCGTCAGGTCAAGTCGATCGTCGACGAGATCGAGGAGCGGCTCAGCAAGGAGCTCGGCACCAAGCCGGTCCGCCGCGAGGGCGACCGTGAGGCCCGCTGGGTACTGCTGGACTACGTCGACATCGTGGTCCACGTCCAGCACAGTGAGGAGCGCGTCTTCTACGCCCTGGAGCGGCTGTGGAAGGACTGCGCCGAGCTGGAGCTGCCCGAGGACGCCCGGGCCACCCGGGGCAAGGCCGCCGAGCACGCCAGGCAGCAGGAGGCCGAGGAGACGGCTCAGCCGGGTGGTGAGTGGCGGTGAGCCCCACCGGTGGGGCGGGCGGGTCCGGACGCCGGGGCCGCCGCGTCATCCTGTGGCGGCACGGCCAGACCTCCTGGAACGTGGAGCGCCGTTTCCAGGGCTCCACGGACGTCGAACTCACCGAGACGGGTCTCGCCCAGGCCCGTCGTTCCGCCCGTCTTCTCGCCGGCCTGCGGCCCGACGCGATCGTCGCCTCCGACCTGCAGCGGGCCGCGGCCACCGCCGCGGAGCTCGCCGCGCTCACCGGCCTGGACGTCACCCACGACGAGGCGCTGCGGGAGACCTACGCGGGTGTCTGGCAGGGTCTGACGCACGACGAGATCATCGCCAGGTACGGCGACGAGTACACCGCGTGGAAGCGCGGTGAGCCGGTCCGCCGGGGCGGGGGCGAACTGGAGACCGAGGTCGCCGACCGTGCCGCCCCCGTGGTGCTGGGGCATGTCGACAAGCTCCCGGACGACGGCACGCTCGTCGTGGTCAGCCACGGCGGCACCATCCGCACCACCATCGGCCGGCTGCTCGGCCTCGATCCGCACCACTGGGAGAGCCTGGGCGGTCTCACCAACTGCTGCTGGTCCGTCCTCGGCGAGGGCGCCCGTGGCTGGCGCCTGCTGGAGCACAACGCCGGCACCCTGCCGGAAGCCGTACTCGGCGACGACGACTGACGGTTCCGCGATCCGGCCCCGGGACGCCCCGGGACCCGGATTTCACTTTCCGGCAGGTCGCAGGCTAAAGTTCTTCTTGTTCGCCCCGCCGAGCGGGGCGCGACACCGGGAAGCCGCACCGCGTGGCAACCAGGGGCTATAGCTCAGTTGGTAGAGCGCCTGCATGGCATGCAGGAGGTCAGGAGTTCAATTCTCCTTAGCTCCACATGACGAAGATCCCGCCTCCCTTCAAGGAGGCGGGTTTTTTCATTGTCCGCCGATGAGCAGGACGGCCCCCTCAGGCGTATACCTCTGCGAGGCGTCGAGCCGTGTCCCGACCGGTACCACGGCGTCGCTGACCGTATTGGCCCGGTCGTGGCAGAATCAAACGACCGAAGGGGGCGCGGCCCGACGGGAGGGAGTTGTGATGCCAGGGAGCATCCTCGAGGGGGTCGACCACCTCCTCGGAGCGGTGTCGACCCGACGGACCTCGACCCGGCTCGGCTGCCCTTCCTGCGGTTCCGCGCATGTCGCCCAGGTGCTCGGGGACAACGGAGGGATCTCCTACGTGTGCACGGCCTGCGGCCACAGCTGGAGCTGATCGATGGGTGCACACAGGCGGAAGTGCGACTGGTGCGGCAGCGGCACGCCCATCGTCCGTGACATGGAGCCGATCAATCCCGACTACCAGTACTGGTGCGAGGAGTGCGCGCGGGCGCTGATCATAAAAGGCGACCCCATCGAGACCTACCGCGAACTCGAGGGAGAGCCGATCTACGGGCGGCTGCTGGAAGAGCACTGCACACTCAAGCGCTTCTATTCGTTCGTGACCGCGTGACCCTGATCGGGGCATTTCGGACACGGTCGAGCGAAGCGAAACGGATTTGGTGTTGGACCGGGTCAACCGTGTAAAGTTGGCGTCGCCGCCGGGGAAACCGGGCGGAGCGAGGTAAGGGGCTATAGCTCAGTTGGTAGAGCGCCTGCATGGCATGCAGGAGGTCAGGAGTTCAATTCTCCTTAGCTCCACAGAAGTCGAGGGCGGGCCATCCGAACGGATGGCCCGCCCTCGCTTGTTGTGAACGCACCGGTGGTGGGGAGCCCGTCGGCCGGTGGGGAGCCCGTGGGCCGGCAGGACACCGTTCGGGGCGTCCGCCTCGACGGATCGGTCCCGTCAGCGGCCGAGAGCCCGTCGGCCGCGCCCCTGGGAGAGCACCGGCAGATTGCGGGACGGTGCCTTGGCCTGGGGCGTCTCGTCCTCGATGCGCAGGGCCAGCGCCGGGCAGCGGCGCACCGCGCGCAGCGCCTTGGCCTCCGCGAAGCGCGGCACCTGCGCCTGAGCCACCGTCGGGAAGCCGTCCGCGCCGAGCTGGAAGACCTCCGGGAGGATGTCCGCGCACAGTCCGTGCCCCCGGCACAGCGTCCAGTCGACGTAGATCTTCTGGCGGCTGGGGCCGTTCTCCTCCCCGCCGCCGCCGGGGATGCCCGTAGGGGCCCTGCCTCCCTCGAAGAGCGGCAGCACGCCCGCCACGGGCCGTCCGCAGCCGTTGCCGAGGACATGGGCGGCGAGGTCGTCGGTGAACGCCTTGACGGTCGACTCCAGGAACATCGCGGAGCCGTCCGGATGCGAACACGCGCCGCGCCGCTTCACGTTCCTGGCGACCTGCTTGACCGCCTCCAGAGCGGCGGGACCGCCGCCGTTGAGAATGTCCTCCAGGCCGCGCGCCGCGGCCGGCAGTCCCAGATAGCAGGGGCCGCACTGGCCCGCGCTCTCCTCCGCGAGCCACTGGGCGACCCGCAGTGACTCGCCCAGCGGGCAGGTGTCCTGACTGATCGGCAGAATCGCGCCGGCACCGAGCGAACCACCCACCGCGTCCAGGGAGATGCGGGAGACGATCGCCTCGTTGACGGTCGCCGCGTCGATCCACTTGCCGTGGTAGCCGCCCGTCAGCACCCCCTGCGGCGCCGGGGGCGCGCCGGCGAGCTGGAGGATGTAGCGCAGCGGCACGCCCGTCGGCACCTCGACGACCATGGGGCGGGCCACCGCCCCGGACACCGTGAGCATCACGGTGCCCGGCTCGTCGTACAGGCCGGTGTTGCAGTAGCGCTCCGGGCCGATGCGGGCGGCGATGGCGAGCTGGGCGAAGGTCTCGGCGTTGGACAGCAAAGTGGGCGCGCCGCCGACGCCGTTCTTCGAGGCGCTGGTCTTGCGGCCCGGCGGGATCGCCGGGCCGCCGTCGATGGAGCGGATCAGTGAGGCCGCGGCGCCGGTGACCATGCGGACCGGGTTGCGCTGCACGCGGGCGCGCAGGGCAGAGCGGCGGCCGTTGTTCAGACCGCGTTCCGCGAGCGCGGCCTCCATGGAGCGCTGGGTGGACTCCCGGGTGACCCCCACCACGAGCGTGCGGGCCCCCATGGCCTCGGCGCACAGCAGCGCGCCGTCCAGGATGAGATGCGGGGCACGGTTGATCAGCACCGTGTCCTTGCGGCAGGCCGGCTCGTCCTCGCTGCCGTTGACGACGACGACCGGCCGGACGCCGCGCTTGATCGCCGTTTCGGCGACCGAGCGCAGCTTCTTGTGGAAGGGGAAGCCCGCGCCGCCGCGGCCCCTGAGGTTGATGCGTTCGGCGAGCTGCGCGAGCTGCTCACCGCCCAGGGGCTCGAGCGGCCCGTGCACCTTGAGGTGCATGGGCAGATCGAGCCGGTCGACAAGGTCGAAGCCCGACGTGAGCTGGGGAAGGCCGACCACGCGGACTTCGGGTACGTCGGGCAGAGCCTCGTTCACTTAAAGCCTCCGGAGGGCGTGTTCCAAGGTTCGCCCGAACCCGGTGCGTCGAAGTCGTAGGACGACGAGGGCGACGCACCGGGGAGTGGTTCATTGGCGGGACCGCTGTTGTACGTGTCACTCGGGTTGTACGTGCCGTAGAGGCCGTTCGTCTCACCGGTGTCGTACACATCACTCGAACCGAAGCCGGAGCCGACCGAATTGTCATAGGCCGGGATGTTGTATCCGGTGTCGTTGAGCGGGTCGTACGCCGAGGGCGGGGCCTCGCCGACCGGTGGCGGGGACGGGATCGGCCAGTTGCCCGAGGTGCTGGAGGGGCCCTCCATGCGCGGGAAGGCCTCCGTGGGCTGCAGATCCAGCGGCAGCTCCATGCGGGCGGTCGCGTCGCCGAGGGGCATCTGTCCCGGTGGCTGGACGGGCGCGGAGACCGCACGGTAGGCGGCCGCGAAGCCGTTCACCGGTTCCGGGGCGGGGGCACGCTCGGCGGTCTCGTACAGCGGGCGTTCGGCGCGCGGGGGCCGCTCGTTCCGCGCGGAGCCGCGTCCGCCGTCGTATCCGGGCAGGGCGGACTCGGCCGCCCGGGCGGCCCTGCTTTCCTCGAGCTGCTCACGATCCCGCTGGTCGGAGGTGTCGAACAGTGCGGTGAGCCGGTCGGCGACTCTGCGCTTGACGGGGCGCGGGGAGGCGCGCAGCACGAGCGCCGCCGTGACGCCGAGCACGGACAGCCCGTAGAGGATGAGGAAGATCGGCTTGGCCGCTCGACCCGCGTAGAGGCCGTGTACCAGCGCCGCGCACCAGGCCGGGTAGGCCAGCATGTGCATCGCCCGCCAGCGCGCAGCGACCGGGGCCGGGGAGGCGAAGCGGTTGCGCAGTACGCCGGTGATGCCCACGAAGATCATCAGCATGCCGGCGAGGGTGCCGAGCCCGATGAGGAAGGCCCTGCCGGTGACGGCCTCGTCATCGGTGAGGGCCAGCCCGAAGGGGATCACCGCGGCGATCCACGTGGTGTGGTCCAGGGCCAGTTTGATGCCTATGTGCACCAGCAGGAAGGCGATCGAGGCGACCGCGGTGGTGCGGTGCACCGCCTGCGCCAGGATCCGCTGGCGGGGGCCGAGCAGGATCCGGTCCTGGGCGACGAGTCCCCAGATCACCGAGCAGGTGAGGCACACGAGCGACAGGACGCCCACGCCGAAGTTGAGGAACTCGGCGAACCAGTCGTCCGCCGTGCTGTCGTCCGGCCTCACGACCTACCTCCCGACGTCACGACGCGGAGCGGGCACGACGGAGCCGCAGCCGACCGGCCCCGAGCGGGGGGTGGGCTGCTGTCTGGACGAGGGTTCATGGGGGCAACTCCGAACGGTTCGGTAAAGCGGTCCCGCTGCCGCACTCTAGGCCTCGTCGTACCGATCAGTACGAGGTTTGAGTTATTGCGCTGTTATCAAAAGACAATGCGGCTGTTGTAATGTCCTTTAGTAGCTGTTACGCGGAGTAACTCTGACCGTGAGTCAACGTGACGTGAAAGCGCGTCGCGGTGCGATCGGCGGCTGCGGTACCCTGGCGCCATGCGTGCCGTACGCCTTCTGCTTAGCGAGCCGCGCTGATCAGTCCCGACCGCCGGTGACCGGCAGGCCGGAATCGGCGCGGCGTCCCCTCCTGTGTGAGGGGATTTTTCATTTCCGCCGGAGCCGCAGCAGCAGGCAGAGACGATCGATGGAGCATTGAGGATCATGAGCGAGACGAACCCCGCTGCCACCGCAGCCGCGGAGGCCGCGCCGCACCGCTACACGGCCGCCCTGGCGGCCGAGATCGAGGCACGCTGGCAGGACTTCTGGGATGCCGAGGGGACGTACGCCGCGCCCAACCCCAAGGGTGACCTGGCCGGCGACGCGGAGCTGGCCGCCCGGCCCAAGAAGTTCATCATGGACATGTTCCCCTACCCCTCGGGAGCCGGCCTGCACGTCGGTCACCCCCTGGGCTACATCGCCACCGACGTCTTCGCCCGCTTCCAGCGCATGACCGGGCACAACGTCCTGCACACCCTGGGCTTCGACGCCTTCGGCCTGCCCGCCGAGCAGTACGCCGTGCAGACCGGCACGCACCCGCGCGTGTCCACCGAGGCCAACATGGAGAACATGAAGTCCCAGCTGCGCCGGCTGGGCCTGGGCCACGACAAGCGCCGGTCGTTCGCCACCATCGACCCGGACTACTACAAGTGGACCCAGTGGATCTTCCTGCAGATCTTCAACTCCTGGTACGACGACGAGGCGAAGCGTGCCCGTCCGATCTCCGAGCTGGTCGAGCGGTTCGAATCCGGTGAGCGCGCGCTGCCCGGGGGCCGGTCCTGGGATGAGCTGAACGAGGCCGAGCGCGCCGACGTGCTGGGCGACCACCGCCTGGCCTACGCCTCCGACGCGCCGGTCAACTGGTGCCCCGGCCTGGGCACCGTGCTGGCCAACGAGGAGGTCACCGCCGACGGCCGCTCCGAGCGCGGCAACTTCCCCGTCTTCAAGGCGAAGCTGCGCCAGTGGAACATGCGCATCACCGCCTACGCCGACCGCCTGCTCGACGACCTGGACGCCCTGGACTGGCCCGAGGCCATCAAGCTGCAGCAGCGCAACTGGATCGGCCGCTCCGAGGGCGCCCGCGTCGACTTCCCCATCGACGGCGAGAACATCACCGTCTTCACCACCCGCCCCGACACCCTGTTCGGCGCCACCTACATGGTGCTGGCGCCCGAGCACCCGCTGGTCGAGAAGTTCACCCCGGCGGCCTGGCCCGAGGGCACCCACGAGGTGTGGACCGGCGGCCACGCGACCCCGGCCGAGGCCGTCGCCGCGTACCGCGCGCAGGCCGCCTCGAAGTCCGACGTCGAGCGGCAGGCCGAGGCCAAGGACAAGACCGGGGTCTTCATCGGCGCGTACGCCACCAACCCGGTCAACGGCGAGCAGGTCCCCGTCTTCATCGCCGACTACGTCCTGATGGGCTACGGGACCGGCGCGATCATGGCCGTACCGGCCGGTGACCAGCGCGACTTCGAGTTCGCGCGCGCCTTCGAGCTGCCGATCCGCTGCATCGTCGAACCGACCGACGGCCGCGGGACGGACACCTCGACCTGGGAGAACGCCTTCGCCTCCTACGACGCGAAGATCATCGACTCGTCGAACGACCAGGTCTCCCTGGACGGCCTGGGCGTCGCCGAGGCCAAGACCCGCATCATCGAGTGGCTGGAGCGCGAGGGCAGCGGCGAGGGCACCGTCAACTTCCGCCTGCGCGACTGGCTGTTCAGTCGCCAGCGCTACTGGGGCGAGCCCTTCCCGATCGTCTACGACGAGGACGGCATCGCCCACGCCCTGCCCGAGTCGATGCTGCCGCTGGAACTGCCCGAGGTCGAGGACTACAGCCCGCGCACCTTCGACCCGGACGACGCCGACACCCAGCCCGAGACGCCGCTGTCGCGCAACCAGGACTGGGTCAACGTCACCCTGGACCTGGGTGACGGCCGCGGTCCGCGCCCGTACCGCCGCGAGACCAACACCATGCCCAACTGGGCCGGTTCCTGCTGGTACGAGCTGCGGTATCTGGATCCGCACAACTCCGAGAAGCTGGTCGACCCGGAGGTCGAGCAGTACTGGATGGGCCCGCGCGAGGGCATGCCGCACGGCGGCGTCGACCTGTACGTGGGCGGCGCCGAGCACGCCGTACTGCACCT
This sequence comes from Streptomyces sp. NPDC031365, assembly GCF_055569765.1. Taxonomy (NCBI): domain Bacteria; kingdom Bacillati; phylum Actinomycetota; class Actinomycetes; order Kitasatosporales; family Streptomycetaceae; genus Streptomyces; species Streptomyces sp. NPDC031365. The sequence continues at coordinate 31,456 of NZ_JBVIIM010000002.1, forward strand.
GCTGTACGCCCGCTTCTGGTCCAAGGTGCTGTACGACCTGGGGTACGTGTCCTCCGCGGAGCCGTTCCACAAGCTGTTCAACCAGGGCATGATCCAGGCCTACGTCTACCGCGACAGCAGGGGTATCGCCGTACCGGCCGCCGAGGTGGAGGAGCGCGACGGCGGCTACTGGTACCAGGGCGAGAAGGTCTCCCGGCTGCTGGGCAAGATGGGCAAGTCCCTGAAGAACGCGGTCACTCCGGACGAGATCTGCGCCGAGTACGGGGCCGACACGCTGCGTCTGTACGAGATGGCCATGGGCCCGCTGGACGTGTCGCGGCCGTGGGACACCCGCGCGGTGGTCGGCCAGTTCCGGCTGCTGCAGCGAATGTGGCGCAACGTCGTCGACGAGGTGTCCGGCCAGGCGACCGTCGTCGACACCCAGGAGGTCGACGAGGACACCCTGCGCGCCCTGCACAAGGCCATCGACGGCGTGCGCGGCGACCTGGAGGGCATGCGCTTCAACACCGCCATCGCCAAGGTCACCGAGCTGAACAACTACCTGACCAAGCGATATGGGGGCGGTGCCGCAGGCCCCTCGGCCGAAGGTGGTGGCGGGCGACGGGCGGGCGGAGCACTGCCGCGTCCGGTCGCGGAGTCCCTGGTGCTGCTGGCCGCTCCGCTGGCCCCGCACATCGCCGAGGAGCTGTGGCGCAAGCTGGGTCACGCGGATTCGGTGGTGCACCGGGACTTCCCGGTGGCCGACCCGGCGTACGTGGTCGACGAGACCGTGACCTGCGTCGTGCAGATCAAGGGCAAGGTCAAGGCGCGGCTGGAGGTGCCCCCGGGCATCGCCGAGGACGAGCTGGAGAAGGTCGCGCTGGCCGACGAGAGGGTCGTCGCGGCGCTGGACGGGGCCGGAATCCGCAAGGTGATCGTGCGGGCGCCGAAGCTGGTCAACATCGTTCCCGCGTGAGGTGAGCGTCCGGGGCTCGGGGTAGACCCCTACGGGCAGGTTCGGGGTTCTGGCGGAACTCCTGACCTGCCCGTTGCGTTTACCGTTGAAGAGCGGCGCGGAGTGTGCCGGTACTGGCCGAAGAGCCCGGAGGAGGAGCCTCGTGGAAGCGGTGTTCGCAGTGGTCGCCCTGCTCTTCGTGCTCTTGGTGGTGTTCGGCGTCTACGCCACGGTGAAGGTCGTCGGCGCCGCCAAGCGCAGTGCCGACCGCCACATCACCCAGGCCCGCCGCACGGTCGAGGACCACGCCCTGAGGGCCAAGTCCCTCGTCCAGCCCGGCCCGGCCGGTGAGATCGCCCAGCTCCGGCTGGGGCTGCGCACCTCCATGCGGGCCACCCAGGACGCGCTCGAGTCCGCCGTCGCCGAGGACGAGTCCATCAGGGAATCCCTCGGCCTCTTCCAGCGCCTGAGCGCGCACGGCCATGAACTGGACGGCGAACTCAGGCGCCTGGAGTCCGAACCGGACCGCACCACCCTCACCGCGCGGCTGCCGGAACTGCGCGAGCGCACCGAGCGCATCACACGCTCCGCGGACTCCCTGCGCTGGGCGGCCCGCGACCGCGCCCACCGCTTCGCGGGCGACGACCTGGACTCCCTGAGCGAGCAGATCGACATGGAGACCGGTGCCCTGCGGCACTGGACCACGACGGAACAGCAGCCCGCGCCCCCGCGCTGGCCCGAGGCCCCCGCCGCCGGCGCCCAGGCACCCGGCCAGACCTGGCCCGGAACCCCGGAGCCCACCTCCGAGCGGAAGCCGGAGCAGGAGTCCGCGCGGCCCGCCCTCGACCCGCCCGCACCCCGTCCCGCCTACCCCTGGCAGAAGAAGCCCCGCCCCGAGAGCACCACTTGAGCCGCATGATCCGGCCACGGCCGGACACGGCCCGCGGGGCCGGGCTGCCGCACGGGCACTACGCCAGGTAACCTCCAGCTCATGTCCCGCCATGTCGCGATCGTCACTGATTCAACGGCCTACCTTCCGGCCCCGACGATGGAGCGGCACCGCATCACGGCGGTACCCCTGACCGTGGTCCTCGGCGACCGAGCCCTCGAAGAAGGCACCGAGATCTCCACCCGGTCCCTCGCCCTGGCTTTGCAGAAGCGGCGCCCGGTGACGACGTCACGGCCCGGCCCCGAGGTGTTCGCCGAGACCTACCGCAGGGTCGCCGCATCGGGTGCGACCGGCATCGTCTCCCTGCACCTGTCCGCCGAGCTCTCCGGCACCTACGACGCGGCGGTCGTCGCCGCCCGGCAGGCGCCGGTGCCGGTGCGGGTCGTGGACACCGGCATGATCGCGATGGCGCTCGGGTTCTGCGCGCTGGCGGCGGCGGAGACCGCCGAGGCGGGCGGCACGGTCGACGAGGCGGTCACGGCCGCGGAGAAACGGGCAGCGGGCACCTCTGCCTACTTCTACGTCGACACCCTCGACTATCTGCGCCGCGGCGGCCGGATCGGCGCCGCGCAGGCCCTGCTGGGCTCGGCGCTCGCGGTCAAGCCGCTGCTCCAGCTGGCGGGCGGCCGGATCGAACCGCTGGAGAAGGTCCGTACCGCGTCCAAGGCGATCGCCCGCCTCGAGGAGATCGCCGCCGATCGGGCGGGCAGCGCCAAGGTCGACATCGCCGTCCACCATCTCGCCGCCCAGGAGCGCGCGACGGCGCTCGCGGAGCGCCTGCGGACCCGGCTGCCGGGACTGGCCGACCTGCATGTCAGCGAGGTGGGCGCGGTGATCGGGGCGCATACGGGGCCCGGACTGCTGGGGGTTGTGGTCTCGGCCCGGTGAGGCCGGTGCGCTCGTACGGGTGACGGAGTTGTCCACAACCGGGCGGTCATCCCCGGAAACCGAGCAAGATCATCGCGGATGGGGTGATGTGCCGGATCCTCCTCGCATGGCACTCCGATCACGCTCACGCACAGCGACACCGACCAGCGGCCCGGGGCGCGGCCCGGGGTCCGACAGCCGCGCCCGCCACCGCAGCGCCGGCGGGCCCCGACCCCGGGGACGACACGGGTACCGCTCCCGGGACCACCACGCCTCGGCAGAGGAGCTCCGGCGACGGGCGGAGGCACTGTTCGGCGACAGCAGCGACAGCAGCGACAGCAGCGACGGCGCTGAGGGCGGTGCCTGCGATGAGGGCGGCGCCTGCGGTGCCGGAGCGGGGTCCGCCCGGGCCGCCGGCCGAGGCGCCAGGCGGGTGCCGAGCTGGGCGGCGGGAGCGGCGGACGAAGCGGGCCTCGGTGGCGAGACCGACGCGTTGGCGGCCGTGAACCGTTCGACGGCCACCGGGTGGGCATCCGGTGCGGCCCGGCCGACCGCGCCGGAGCACCTGCGGGGTGCGGACCGCTCCGGCCCGGACCGCTGCGCGGAGGCCGGCCGCAGGACCCCTGCGGACCCCGCGCCGCTGGACCGCCGTAGGGCGATGGCCCGTTCGTCCACGCCGGGACACCCGGCCGTTCTCATGCGCGCCGCCGTGGTGGACCGCGCGGTGCGGGCGAACGGCCCGGCGCGTCCGGGAGGTCGGGCCGCCGCGGACGGGGCGGCGGACGTGGATCACCCCTCGGCGGGCACCGGCGGGCGCGTGGCCGGCGCGGAGGGGCACGTCGACCGGGAGACACCCGACGGGGTGCCCGAGCCGGGGCCTCCGTCGGCGCGGCGCCGGCAGCGGGTGGGGCCCGCGTTACGGGAGCGCCTGCCGCTGTGGGTGCAGACGCGATGCGGTCTGGAGCGACGGAGCGCGGTCGCGCTGTCGGTGCTGCTCGTGGTCGCCGTCGGATTCGCCGCGCAGCACTTCTGGGCGGGCCGGACCCAGCCGGTCCGGGCCCCTGAGGTGGTACGGGCGGCGGTCCCCCAGGGGAAGCAGGCGGACGGGGTGGACGGCCCGCCGCCGGACGCACCGGCCGACGCGTCGCGGGCCGCCGGTTCGGCGGCTCCTGGGATCGTGGTCGACGTCAGCGGCACCGTGCGGCAGCCCGGGATCCACCGTCTGCCGGCCGGCTCACGAGTCGAGGACGCCCTGCGCGCGGCGGGCGGAGTACGGCCCGGCACCAAGACCGAGACCCTGAACCGCGCCCGTTTCCTCGTCGACGGCGAACAGGTGGTCGTAGGAGGCCCGCCACCCGCCGGCGTGGCCTCCGGTGCCGCTCCCGGCACGGCGGCGACAGCCGCCCCCACCGCACCGGTGTCCCTCAACACCGCCACCCTGGACCAGCTCGACAGCCTCCCCGGCGTCGGCCCCGTGCTGGCCCAGCACATCGTCGACCACCGCACCCGCAACGGTGGCTTCCGCTCCGTCGACGAACTGCGCGAGGTCAACGGCATCGGCGACCGCCGCTTCGCGGACCTCCGCCACCTCGTACGGCCGTGAGCGACGCGATGACGGACACGGCTGCGCCCACCACCACCCGTCGGCCCGTCCACGCCGCCTCCGGGAGGCGGCTCGGTGCCGCACATCCGAGGCAGGAGGGACCGCCGGACCTCCGGCTGGTCCCGCCCGCCCTGGCCGCGTGGGCAACAGCGGCGGTGATGCTGCACGCGCCCCCCACCCTGGTCGCGGGCGCCGTGCTCACCACCCTGCTGGCGGCGGGCGTGATCGTCGTGACGCGGAGCCGCCGGACAGACCGGGCACGCACCGCCCACGCCGCCGCCGCCGCGCTGCTCTGCGTCGCCGCCGCCGCGGGATCGGCCGGTCTGCACGGCGCGGACCTGCGGCGTGGCCCCGTGCCCGCGCTGGCGCGGGAGTACGCCCGGGTCACCGCGGAGGCCGTGATCACCGCCGACCCCCGGCTCACGCGTCCCAGGGTCAGCGGCAACCACCTGGCTCCGGCGTCCGTGCTGATCGAGGCCGATGTGCGGCGCGTGGAACGGGCCGGGGGAGAGGAGGAGACGACCAGGGCACCCGTACTGCTGATCGTCGAGACGCACCCGGCCGGGCGAACCGCGCCCGGACCGGCAGACCGGGACTCCCCGTGGCTCGGTCTGCTCCCGTCCACCCGCCTACGGGTGGAGGCACGGCTCGCTCCGGCGATGGCGGGCGGCGACCGGTTCGCGGCGGTACTGCGCCTGGAGGGCCGCGACGGGCCGGAGACCGTGGGCGGGCCCTCGGGCCCGCAGCGGCTGGCCGGCCGGCTGCGGGCCGGACTGCGGGAGGCGACCGACGGACTGCCGGCGGACGCGCGGGCGCTGCTGCCCGGACTGGTCGTGGGCGACACCGCGAGGATCACCCCGGACCTGGACGAGGCGTTCAGGGAGACCGACCTCACGCACACACTCGCCGTCTCCGGCGCCAACTTCACCATCCTCCTCGCCCTGCTCCTGGGCCCGCCCGGACTGGCGCAAAGGACCGAGCGCCGCGGACTCGCTCCCCGCCTCGGCATCTCCCTGCGGACCACGGCGCTGCTGGGCGCGGTGCTCTCCCTCGCGTTCGTCGTCGTGTGCCGGCCCGATCCCAGTGTGCTGCGGGCCGCAGCCTGCGGATCGGTCGCCCTGCTCGCGCTCGCCACCGGCCGCCGCAGATCGCTGATCCCGGCGCTGGCGACGGCCGTCCTGCTCCTGGTGCTCTACGACCCCTGGCTGGCCCGCAGCTACGGCTTCCTCCTCTCCGTGCTGGCCACCGGCGCGCTGCTCACCGTGGCTCCGCGCTGGAGCACGGGACTGCGCCGGCGCGGGATGCCGCCGCGAGTCGCGGAGGCACTGGCCGCCGCGGGTGCCGCCCAGGCACTCTGCGCACCGGTGGTCGCCGTGCTGGCGGCGCGGGTGAGTCTGGTGGCGATCCCGTGCAACCTGCTCGCGGAGTTCGCGCTCGCGCCGGCCACCGTGCTGGGTTTCCTGGCCCTGGCCACGGCACCGGCCGCGATGCCCGCGGCCAAGGCACTGGCCTGGTGCGCGAGCTGGCCCGCGGAGTGGATCGCGCAGGTCGCCAGGACCGGGGCCGCGCTGCCCGGCGCGGGCGTGGACTGGCCCGGCAGCTGGGCCGGAGCGGTGGCGCTCGGCGCGGTCACCCTGGCGGTGCTTCTCGTAGGGCGCCGACTTCTGGCACATCCCTGGTGGTGCGGTGCCTGCGCGCTGCTGCTGGCGCTGCTCGTGGTGCAGCCAAGGCCACTGGCCCGGGTGATCACGGGCTGGCCGCCGCCGGACTGGCGGATGGTCATGTGCGACGTGGGACAGGGCGACGCGATGGTGCTGGCGGCGGGCGAGGGCTCCGGCGTGGTCGTCGACGCCGGACCCGACCCGGCCCTCGTGGACCGCTGCCTGCGCTCCCTGGACATCACCAGGGTCCCGCTCGTCCTACTGACCCACTTCCATGCCGACCATGTGGCGGGCCTGCCCGGCGTACTGCGCGGACGGGAGGTGGGCGCGATCGGGACGTCGGCCTTCGAAGAACCCGCGGATCAGGCCGCGTTCGTACGGAGGCTCGCGGCCGCCCGGCGCATCCCGCTCACCCACGCCGCCGCCGGTGAGGTCCGGCGCTCGGGAGACCTGGCCTGGGAGGTGGTGTGGCCGCCACCCGGCCCCCACCCGGCGGCGGAAGGCCCGAACGACGCCAGTGTGGCCATGCTGGTCCGCACGGCCGGCCTGCGCCTGCTGCTGCTCGGAGACCTGGAACCCCCGTCCCAGCGGGCCCTGGCGAGATCACCGGCGGCCGGGAGACTGACCGGCGTGGACGTCCTGAAGGTCGCCCACCACGGCTCGGCCCACCAGGACCCCGACCTCATACGCCAGGCGTCCCCGAGACTGGCGTTGATCAGCACGGGGGAGGACAACACCTACGGACATCCGGCCCCGGGCACGGTAGCCGCGCTGCGCGCCGGGGGAGCGACGGTGCTGCGGACCGACCGGGACGGCGAACTGGCGGTGACGGGTGGAGAGGACGGCAGCGAACAACTGGGCGTAGCGCGACACTGAGGGCATCACTGAGGGCATCACTGAGGGCATCACTGAGGCATGAACACCGCGGCCATGGACGCCTGTCTGTGCCGTCTGGGCGCCGGACGGCCCGCCCGGCCCACCGTGGAGGCACTGCGTGAGCTGCTTCTGAGGCACCTGTGGACCGTGCCGTTCGAGAACCTGTCCGTCCATCTCGGCGAGGAGGTACTCGCGCTCTACACAGACCGTTTCGCCATGGCACTGGACACGGTGCCGACGGTGCGGGACAGCGGGCGGAGCGCCTGACCTGCGGTACCGGACAATGGGCCGTGTGAGTGATGTGCGACATGTGCTGGTGCTGCCCGACCGGGACGCCGCGGAAGAGGTGGCCGAGGCGCTCGGGGAACGGTTCGGCGTGGACGAGGAGCCGCGGCTGGTGCGGGACGCCCTCGCCGGTGAGGACGACGCGGAGGACGCGCAGTGGCTCGTCGTCCTGCAGGACGAGGCGGAGCGGCTGGACCCCGGCGAGCTGAACGAGTTCGTGGCCGGGTGGGACGGCTGGCGGGAGGAGCCGTAGGGAGCGTCGCCGGTGCCCTCGGGTGTGGGCCCCACCGACGGGTCCTCGGCCCGTTGAGAGCCCACCCCGATGACGTGAGCCCAAGCAGCCCTCGGCCGGCCGGCGGTCGACCGCCGGGCGGCGCTGTCAGTGGCGCGTGGGATGCTTGTCGCGATGGCCAGGAAGACCGCATCCGACGACCCCCTCGCCCCGGTGACGCTCGCCGTGGGCCAGGAGGACCTTCTCCTCGACCGCGCAGTGCAGGAGGTGGTGGCCGCGGCGAAGGCCTCCGACGCCGACACGGACGTACGCGACCTGACACCGGACCAGCTTCAGCCCGGCACCCTCGCCGAGCTGACCAGCCCGTCGCTCTTCGCGGAGCGCAAGGTCGTGGTCGTACGCAATGCCCAGGACCTGTCGGCCGACACGGTCAAGGACGTCAAGGCGTATCTCGGGGCGCCCGCCGAGGAGATCACCCTCGTCCTGCTGCACGCGGGGGGCGCCAAAGGCAAGGGACTGCTCGACGCGGCGCGCAAGGCGGGGGCGCGGGAGGTGGCGTGCCTGAAGATGACCAAGCCGGCGGACCGGCTGGGCTTCGTGCGGGGCGAGTTCCGGGCCGCCGGGAGATCGGCCGCCCCGGAGGCGTGCCAGGCGCTGGTCGACGCCATCGGCAGCGATCTGCGCGAGCTGGCCTCGGCGGTCTCCCAGCTGGTCGCGGATGTCGAGGGCACCATCGACGAGGCGGTCGTCGGCCGGTACTACACCGGGCGGGCCGAGGCATCGAGCTTCACGGTCGCCGACCGGGCGGTCGAGGGACGTACGGCGGAGGCGCTGGAGGCCCTGCGCTGGTCGCTGTCGACCGGGGTCGCCCCGGTGCTGATCACCAGCGCCCTGGCCCAGGGCGTACGGGCGATCGGCAAGCTGTCGTCGGCGCGCGGCGGCAGACCCGCCGACCTCGCCCGCGAGCTGGGCATGCCGCCCTGGAAGATCGACCGGGTGCGCCAGCAGATGCGCGGCTGGACCCCGGACGGCGTGGCCGTGGCCCTGCGCGCGGTCGCCGAGGCCGACGCGGGCGTCAAGGGCGGCGGCGACGACCCGGGGTACGCCCTGGAGAAGGCGGTCGTCACCATCGCCCGCGCGGCGCGGTCGAGGGGCCGGGCGTAGCCGGCGGGGACGAAAGCGGTCGATCAAGTCGCTTTCCGGTCCTCGAGGAGGAGAATCGGAGGCGTCAGCCGTAGGTCGCCCAGGTATGGAGAGGTGGCGAGCACGATGGCTGAACACCCGAACGCACGGCTCGTCCGCAAGGGCTACGAGGCCTTCACACGGGGAGACATGGAGGGCCTGCGCGGCATACTGGCGGCGGATGCCACCCATCATGTGCCGGGAACGGGCGCCCTGTCCGGTGACTTCAAGGGACAGGACGCGATTCTCGACCTGTACCGGCGGCTCGGCGAGGAGACCGACGGGACGTTCACCGTCGAGCTGCGGCAGGTCCTGGTCGACGGCCGGGGACACGCCATGACCCTGCACCACCTCACGGCGGACCGCGGCGGCAGGCATCTGGACGAGGACGGAGGCATCGTGTTCCGCATCGTCGGGGACAAGATGACGGACCTCGACGAGTGTGTCGCCGACATCGACACGGTGAACGACTTCTGGGCCTGGCCAGAGACCGGGTCCGCACCGCTTTGTGGGGAGCCGCAGGCGACGTGAAACCGGAGGCCCCGTCCACGACCCTGGGGAAGGGTGGGGGCGGGGCCTCCGGAACGAAGCGTGTGAGCCCGTACCCGCGTGGCGAACGCAGGCCGCGTACGGGCTCGGGGTGCCGGCCGGGGGCGGATGAGAGAGGGCCCGCCCTGGTTCCCGCCGGCGGTCAGATCAAAGGGTTGTTCAGCCCTTGACGGCCGCGACCTTCGTAGCCAGCGCCGACTTCTTGTTGGCGGCCTGGTTCTTGTGGATGACGCCCTTGGAGACGGCCTTGTCGAGCTGACGCGCGGCGACGCGCTGGTACTCGGTGGCCTTCTCGGCGTCACCCGCGGCGGCGGCCTCACGGGCCTTGCGGATCGCGGTCTTCAGAGAGGACTTGACGGCCTTGTTGCGCAGCCGCGCCTTCTCGTTGGTCTTGTTCCGCTTGATCTGGGACTTGATGTTCGCCACGAATGAGCCTCTACAGGTTCTGGCACGTGGCCGCACGGGAGCCGCACGGTCCGGTACCGGGTGATTTTCCAGAAGACGTGCCTCGCACCGAGAGGGCATGAGACACAGCCCCCCACACTACCAGCGGCCCATTCGGTGGCCCAAACCCGTCCCCGGTCCGCGCCCGTGGGACCATGGAAGCTACGTATCGATCCGACCCGAGACCGCAGACGCACCAGCACACGTATGCGGACGCCTCAAGAATCAGGACCCTGCGTGCCCGCGATCCCCAGCCATGTGCCCGAGCCGAGCCGTACCGACCCGGCGCTGATCCGCAACTTCTGCATCATCGCCCATATCGACCACGGCAAGTCCACGCTCGCCGACCGGATGCTCCAGCTGACCGGAGTGGTCGAGCAGCGGCAGATGCGCGCTCAGTACCTCGACCGCATGGACATCGAGCGCGAGCGTGGCATCACGATCAAGTCCCAAGCGGTGCGGTTGCCGTGGGCCCCGACCGACGACAAGGGCAGCACGCACATCCTCAACATGATCGACACCCCCGGGCACGTCGACTTCACCTACGAGGTGTCCCGGTCGCTCGCCGCCTGTGAGGGCACCGTCCTCCTCGTCGACGCGGCCCAGGGCATCGAGGCCCAGACCCTCGCCAACCTGTACCTGGCGATGGAGAACGACCTCACGATCATCCCGGTGCTCAACAAGATCGACCTGCCGGCCGCGCAGCCGGAGAAGTTCGCCGAGGAGCTGGCGAACCTGGTCGGCTGCGACCCCGACGACGTGCTCAAGGTGTCCGCGAAGACCGGTCTGGGCGTCGAGGCGCTGCTGGACCGGGTGGTCGCCGACGTCCCGGCCCCGGTCGGCGTCAAGGACGCCCCCGCCCGCGCGATGATCTTCGACTCGGTCTACGACTCCTACCGCGGTGTCGTCACGTACGTCCGTGTCATCGACGGCCAGCTCAACAAGCGCGAGCGCATCCGGATGATGTCCACCAACGCCACCCACGAGCTGCTGGAGATCGGCACCAACTCCCCGGAGATGCTGTCCGCCGACGGTCTCGGCGTCGGCGAGGTGGGCTACCTCATCACCGGTGTGAAGGACGTCCGCCAGTCCAAGGTCGGTGACACCGTCACCAGCCAGCACAAGGGCGCGCAGGAGGCGCTGGGCGGCTACAAGGACCCCAAGCCCATGGTGTTCTCCGGCCTCTACCCGCTCGACGGCTCCGACTACCCGGAGCTGCGCGAGGCCCTCGACAAGCTCCAGCTCAACGACGCCGCCCTGGTCTACGAGCCGGAGACCTCCGCCGCCCTCGGCTTCGGCTTCCGCGTCGGCTTCCTCGGCCTGCTGCACCTCGACGTGATCCGCGAGCGCCTCGAGCGCGAGTTCGGCCTCGACCTCATCGCCACCGCGCCGAACGTGGTCTACCGCGTGGTCATGGAGGACGGCAGCGAGCACACCGTCACCAACCCGAGCGAGTTCCCCGAGGGCAAGATCAGTGAGGTGTACGAGCCGGTCGTGCGCGCCACCATTCTGGCGCCCAGCGAGTTCATCGGCTCGATCATGGAGCTGTGCCAGACCCGGCGCGGCGTCCTGCTCGGCATGGACTACCTCTCCGAGGACCGCGTGGAGATCCGCTACACGCTTCCGCTCGCCGAGATCGTCTTCGACTTCTTCGACCAGCTGAAGTCCAAGACCCGTGGCTACGCCTCCCTCGACTACGAGCCCACCGGCGAGCAGACCTCCAGCCTGGTCAAGGTCGACATCCTGCTGCACGGCGACAAGGTGGACGCGTTCTCCGCGATCACCCACAAGGACGCGGCGTACGCGTACGGGGTGCGGCTCGTCGCCAAGCTGCGCGAGCTCATCCCGCGCCAGGCCTTCGAGGTGCCCATCCAGGCCGCCATCGGCTCCCGGGTCATCGCCCGCGAGACCATCCGTGCCATCCGCAAGGACGTCCTCGCCAAGTGCTACGGCGGTGACATCTCCCGTAAGCGGAAGCTGCTGGAGAAGCAGAAGGAGGGCAAGAAGCGGATGAAGATGGTGGGCTCCGTGGAGGTGCCGCAGGAGGCCTTCATCGCCGTCCTCTCCAGCGACGACAGCGCGGGATCGGGCAAGGGCAAGAAGTAACCAGGGGTGACCGCGGGTTACTCCGCAATCCGGGTGGAACGGGGGCCCGTCGCACGTGGGTGCGGCGGGCCCTACGCGTCGGTCGGGTAGCTCTCTGTACGAAGTAACAGGCCGTGGCCCCTTACGCCGAGGCCGGTCGGCCTTTACTCTGTCCGTGCTCGATAGTTACTCGCGAGTTAAACAACGGCGCGAGGAAACCCCAGCCGCACTGAGCCAGCCGCACCGTCGCGGGCCCCGGAGGACGTCGTGAGCGACACACAGACACTGATCGAGAACCGACCGCCGACCGTGGCGGCCCTCTTCCTGGAGCGTGTGGCGGCCACACCGGACGCAGAGGCCTACCGCTACCCCGTCCCGCCGGCCTCCGGCGAGGGCCCGGACGACTGGAAGTCGTTCACCTGGGCGGGCACCGCCGAACGGGTCCACGCCATCGCCGCCGGCCTGATCGAGCTGGGCGTACAGCCCGAGGAGCGCGTGGCCCTGGCCGCCGCGACCCGCGTCGAGTGGATCCTGGCCGACCTCGGTATCCTCTGCGCGGGCGCCGCCACCACCACGATCTACCCGCAGACCAACGCCGACGAGTCCGCCTACATCCTGTCCGACTCCCAGAGCCGGGTGCTCATCGCGGAGAACGCCGAACAGGCCGCCAAGGCGGTGGAGAAGCGCGCCGAGCTGCCCGAACTCACCCGCGTCGTGGTCATCGACCCGGCCGGCGCCGAGACCGACGACTTCGTGATCACCCTCACCGAACTGGAGAAGCGCGGTGCCGCCCGGCTCCAGAAGGAACCGGAGCTGATCAAGGAGCGGGTCGCGGCGATCACCAAGGACCAGCTCGCCACCCTGATCTACACCTCCGGCACCACCGGCCGCCCCAAGGGCGTCCGCCTGCCGCACGACTGCTGGTCGTACATGGCCAAGGCGATCGCCTCGACCGGCCTGGTCAACAGCGACGACGTGCAGTACCTGTGGCTGCCGCTCGCCCACGTCTTCGGCAAGGTGCTCACCTCCGGCCAGATCGAGGTCGGCCACGTCACGGCCGTCGACGGCCGCGTCGACAAGATCATCGAGAACCTGCCGGTGGTCCGGCCGACGTACATGGCGGCGGTGCCCCGCATCTTCGAGAAGGTCTACAACGGCGTCGCCGCCAAGGCGAAGGCCGGCGGCGGCGCCAAGTACAAGATCTTCCAGTGGGCGGCCGGGGTCGCCCGCGAGTACGCCAAGGTCACCCAGGACAACTTCCGCCGCACCGGCACCGCGAGCGCCCCAGCCGGCCTGCGCGCCAAGCACGCCGTCGCCGACAAACTCGTCTACGCCAAGATCCGCGAGGCCTTCGGCGGCAACCTGCGCGCCTGCGTCTCCGGCTCGGCGGCCCTCTCCCCAGAGATCGGTTTCTTCTTCTCCGGCGCCGGCATCCACATCCTGGAGGGGTACGGCCTCACCGAGTCCTCCGCCGCCTCCTTCGTCAACCCCGGCGAGGCCTACCGCACCGGCACCGTCGGCAAGCCGCTGCCCGGCACCGAGGTCCGCATCGCCGCCGACGGCGAGATCCTGCTGCGCGGCCCCGGCATCATGCAGGGCTACCACAACCTGCCCGACAAGACCGCCGAGGTCCTGGAGGAGGACGGCTGGTTCCACACCGGCGACATCGGCGAGCTGTCCGCCGACGGCTACCTCCGCATCACCGACCGCAAGAAGGACCTCATCAAGACCTCCGGCGGCAAGTACATCGCCCCCGCCGAGGTCGAGGGCCAGTTCAAGGCGGTCTGCCCCTACGTCTCCAACATCCTGGTGCACGGCGCCGACCGCAACTACTGCACCGCCCTCATCGCCCTCGACGAGATCGCCCTCACCGCCTGGGCGGCCGAGAACGGCCTGGAGGGCAAGCCGTACGCCGAGATCGTCGCCGCGCCCGTCACGGTCGAGATGGTCGACGGCTACGTCAAGCAGCTCAACGAGGGCCTGCAGCGCTGGCAGACCATCAAGAAGTTCCGCCTGCTGCCGCGCGACCTCGACGTCGAGCACGGCGAGATCACCCCGAGCCTGAAGCTGAAGCGCCCGGTGGTGGAGCGCGAGTACAAGCACCTCATCGAGGAGATGTACGAGGGCACCCGCGAGGCCTGAGGCGCGTGGGCGCCCCGTGAGGGGCGCGCCCGCGGGGGGGGGGGGGGGGGGGGGGGGGGGGGGGGGGGGGGGGGGGGGGAGGGAAACAACAAAGCGATGCGAGAGGGAAGAGGGTCACTGACGGCG